>CALLPK010000015.1 GCA_938015415.1 uncultured Saprospiraceae bacterium | reverse complement strand
CAATTACACCATCATAGTAACCTAGGAATTCACCTGGGTTAAAACGAGTTCCTGCGAAAGCAGGCGTATTGAAAGCTGCAGTTTCAACTGGAGACAAGAAGTCATAACCAGGAACTTCATCCAAACATTCGATAGTAACATTTTCAGGACAAGCAACCAATGGTCTAAGCTTATCTTCAACTTCTACTTCAACCATACAAACGTTTGAGTTTCCGTAGATATCCGTAATTTTTAGTTCAACCATAACAGTATTTCCTAAATCGCAACATGCGAAAGGTACAGCTGGGTAAGATAAGTTTGCATTTCCGACACCACGGTCACGAGCATTAACAAAACCATTAGGATCGCTGTCAAATCCAGCACCAGTAGTGGTCCAGTCAAAATCAATGCAACTATCCATTCTTCTTACTTCGTATTTTTCAATTTCACAGTTATCATAAGAACCATCATCAAAAGCTTCTGCGAAGATGATCGTAGGTTCGTTAGGATCGATATTCTGTAAAGAAACTTTACGGAAAGTCTCACAGCTCATTGCTGGAACAACCTGATCTTCAACGTTGATATCCAAAGCAACCGGAGCCGACTGGTTACCACAAGGGTCAACACCTGTGAAAAGAATTGTAGATTTTCCAACAGGAAGATCTTGAGCAACATATCCACAACATGGTAAGAATACCAAAGTACCTTCTGTAGTAGATAGTACCGCAGTGTAAGTTAAGGAAGCATCATCTGCACAGTTGTCTGTAAGTCCTGGAGCAGGAATAGCAACCGTTGCAGTACAAGCATCAAAATCAGTGCTTACAGTTAATTCACCTAAAGTTGTAACAGTAGGTGGAGTCTTATCTTCAAGCTTAATAAACTGAACAAACTGAATTTGGTTAGCACCAACTCCACCAGCAGGAACACACCAATCATTGATGGTCCATGTACGATAGATTTTAGTAGTTCCTTCACAAGGAGAAGATAATGCATCTTCGTAAGAAATTTCTAGTCCACAACCTTCACTCACTGGCTCTCCGTTCACCGTTGGGAAACCAGTTACGCTCGGAGAAGGATTACCATTTTCATCTAAAGCAATGTTAGCATCACAAGAGATGGTTGGTAAATCAAAACCATCATAATCGCGAGGTCCAACCAGGTCAGCAGATGACTGACGGTTCACGGTAATGATCTGAGTACAAGAAGTAGTCATACCAGAAGCGTTCGTAGCAGTGAACGTACGGAAAATTTGACGTAAGAATCCGTCCGCACAATCTCCATTTATCACTGCATCATTGCTTACTAAAGTAATACCACCACAAGATTCGTCAACAGTTGGTTGACCTAAAGCAGCAACAGAAGTATCATCGTTACAATCAACGGTAACATTTTCACAAGAAATTGTTGGAGCTGTTTTGTCTTCTAAAGTAACAGATCCCCAACAAGCGTTAGAGCCATCTGGATAAGTTACTTCAACATCCAACACATCACCAATCTGAAATTGGCTAGAACCTCCAACCTGGATAGTTCCAAGTCCAGTTCCAGCGATGTCAACACCGAAATCATCGGCACAAGTACCAAGATCAGTCGTTACTAACTCGTCGGCAGTGATAGTTAACGAACAATCTGTATCTACAGAAGCGTTGACATTCCCTATACAGAGAATATCATCTCCTGCTCCTGGGCACTGAGCATAACTCAGCTGGAAGCCCATACAGAAAGCCAGTGTCAAAAATGACAGCCAGCTTTTTTTAAATAAAGTAAAAGTTGTTTTTTTCATGAGATCAAAATTTTGGTTAAAATAGTTTAATAAAAAAATTAGAGATTATAATAGATAAGATTTTCGTCAATAAATACATATATAAACGCCACGATACAAACTATGCGTGTAATTTGTTTTTTATAAATAGTTAATAAGTAATGATAAGGCTACTTATGTGTTGACAAATTTATATATTAATTTTGTACTGTTTTAAATTTACGTAGAAGTGGTTGATTGGAAACAAGTATACGTATGCAAATCATGCAATTTGACTTTTAAGTGATTAAAATATACGTATATAGTTTACATCTATATAGTATAACCCAAAATGAAGATAACACGGAAAGAAATCTATGATTGTTATAAATGTAAATCTACCGGGGGGGAGTGGTAAAACTAACGATTTCTAAAAGATTAGTGTCAAAGTTCTTTCAATAAAATTATATTGTTTCGTGGGTTAAGTATTTGTTGTTTTGTTTTGTCTTTTCCTGCTTTTTAAAAAAGCTTACGATACAAAGATACGATTATCTAATCCTGCTGAAATACCCTAATAGAGGTAAATTTAATATAATAATAAATAAGATATTACATATTTCAGCTTTTACTCCTGCAACTCACGCTGCCAGTCTTTTACCAGGAGTAGTGTAAACATTATTATTAGTACCGAAATGAACATAAACTTTTTTTAATAAAAATAAGGATAATCTAAACCCATCGCTATACCCTCAAATAGGTAATTAAAATATACTTTTATTTCACATAAGTATTTGAGTAAAATTATTCTTGTTCTATAAAAAACAAAGAAGGTGAAATTTACATTTCAGCCTTCTCGTGATAAACCTATCAAATAAAGAACAATATATTTTACTCCAACAGCATGACGGTGGTGTTTATTATTTTATTGGTTGCCAGCTGGGTGATTTTGAGATAGCGTAAACCTCCTTTTGCTCCTAAGGCGCTTCGCCTCAGCATCATTTTTACTGGCCCAGCACCAGAATGATCACTCCCCTGCCCTACTCTCCGTCCAACAGCATCGTACGCCTCCCAGATAATTTTGCTATCCACGGAGAGCAAAAATTCAATCTGCACATAATCCTGTGCTGGATTTGGGTAAACAGTTACCGCTTCTATCAGCATTTTCTCCGAAGATACTGGGGTTTCTACCAATAAGTTTAGTGAACCAGTTCCTATACTTTCATTCCAATCACCTATGTACACTTCCGTTTTTAATTGTTCATCGGTCAATTTAAGTACCTCACGCACGGTGGTCGACTTATTTACTCTTACCTTTAGGAAGAATAGTGGTATATGATCTGGAATCTGCTCATCATTATCGTTGGTCCAGCTTCCTCGTAAAATCCCGTTAGCCATTTGATCCATTCCAAAATTATCCTGGGTCCATCCCAGTGCTGTTCCTTCTTCAGAAACGACTACCTCAAGCAAAGTCACCAAATCGCTTACCTCCGCCGTAAACTGCAATCCTACTACGGATGGCCAATCTGAGGCATATACTGGAATTTCTACTTCTGTTCCTTGTACTAATTGTTGATCTTTTAATATCAGATCTACTTCCAGCCCTTCTTCGCGGGTATCTCCGGCTATGGCTAAAGATTGCGCGGAACCATTATCATTCAGGTCTCCCATTTTTACGGCTATAAAATCCAATGTGTCTAGATTTTGCTGCAAATCAACGATCTCAAATTCCTGCTGATAATTTGCCCGAATGGGATTCTCAACGTTTGAAAAATCAAATCCGGCGTCCACAAACTTCCATGATTCAGTTCGGGAAAACAAAGTATCAATTACCAAAATCGCTCGTCGCATAGCAATAACATCCAGCGAAGATATAGTTCTTGATTCGTTGAGATCACAAGCCAATTTCCGATAAGGAGAATCTAGTGTACTTAGCTCCAATAAGTGACGCATCAAATATACTAAATCTAGTGTGTTTACACCATTTGCAATTTTAGTATTATTAAATGGTTTGACTAGGTAATCGCCTCCCACCGGCACTTCTAAAAACGTAAAATTTCCAAACGCATCCGTTTGCACAGAATCAATTTTATCGCCCGTTAAGTAAATCCAAAAACCTTCTACGTAACCACCATTTTCTTTGGCCACCTTCCCGCTTAAGGCTGCCGTGGTAACTGGACAAATCGCTACGTTATTTTGCACTTCAACAATTGTCGTACAAAAACCGCGATTACCGTTTTCATCTGTTACAAATAAGGTCACTTCCTGCGTTCCAACATCCGAACAAGTGAAAGTATCCCGATCCAGATTAAATATTAGATTTGTCGCATCTGTACAATTATCGCTACTTCCCAAATCTATCATTTCCGGCGTAACTATTGCAAATCCCTGATTATCAACAGATAACGTAATGCTTCCCACACAGTAGACATTAGGTACCTGGGCATCTTCCACTGTTACCTGAACACTACAGGTGGTCAAATTCCCACATCCGTCACTGGCCGTATAGACAACCTGATGCACACCCACGGGATAATTTCCACTCGCGTCTGCACCCGATGAAAAAGCATAAGGAGAGTTGTTTTCAATCGTAATACTATCGCTGCAATCTTGTGCGCTAACTACGGCTAAATTCACTAATCCTGTTCCACAATCCGCGCTATAAATACCTACTACCGTATCTGCAAAACAATTTATTTCCGGAGCAATGGTATCCGATAAAATAATTTCCTGTGTATAGGTATAGTAGCCATTTGTACTCCCACTATTCAGCTCGTATTCACACCAGTTAATCACAGTCCATTCTCTTAATATTCTCTGACAAGCTGGCTCCGAAATTGGCAGTATAAAATCATTTGAAACAACACTTACTTCTTTACAATTATAATTTGTTAATATTGGTTCTCCCGCTACCAAAGGCGATAAATCTGCTCCGCATTCGAAGCGCTGATAATTGGCTGGAAAGCTCACACTAAACACGGTGTTATCTTCTATAAAAATCTGTTGTTGACAATTTTTCTCGTTTCCATTTATATCAATTGCCGTCCAGGTCCGCACTACCGTTCCTACTTGACAGCTATTAATATCTACCTGGTCTGTATAATAAATTGTATCCACCCCACAGGCATCTAAAACTACGGGGAGACCAGTTATATTCAAATCTTCATAATCTTCTTTACACGCAATAGTAACCGCTAATGGACAGGCAATTACCGGCTTGATTCCGTCCACTACCTCCACTAATATTTCGCAGGTATTAAAATTCCCATAGACATCGTAGGCTCTTAGACTGACCAAGATTGGCGTAAGTACATCCGCACAATCAAAACGCACCTGAGCGGCGAAATGCTGGTTGTCCCTGCTCACTTCAAAACGATCTATCTGACAATTATCGTAACTCCCATCATCAAAAGTAATGGCCTCAATGATAGCTTCTCCGTTACTCATTAAGCCCACCTGGATATTTCCCTCACAAACCATCGCAGGAACAATATTATCCGTTACCGTTAACCGTACGGTACAGGTACTCGTATTACCACATTCATCAGTGGCAGTATAGATAATTTCGTGGCTGCCAACGGGAATATTTTCAAATGGCCCAAATCCAGAACCGTAGGCCCAATTTGGCGTTACGGTTACCGCTGAGCAATCATCGGTAGTCGGCATCGTCGGTAAAAGTACCGTCGCATCACAAGAATATGCATCCGTAAGTTGCTGAATATCAGAAATACATGTTATTTCCGGTGCTGTATTATCCGCAACTTTAATAATTTGAATATGTTCTTTGAAATTACCTGTACAATAATCGACCACCCGCCAGTTTCGTAAAATCCGGTACCCACCGGGACCACAAAATTCAACGGACTGATCGTTAAAACTGACAATGAGCTCGCAATGACCGCCCGTCAATAAAGGGCGGTTTTCGATAGTGGGCTCTCCGGTCAGACCTAAATCCTGAGGATTTTGGCCACAATCCAGTGCTGGTAAGCCAAAATCGTCCCGATTGGCAGGAAAAACCACCTCATTGATCGTATTTCGCTTTAAATAAATGAATTGAGTACAAGAATTAGTATTTCCGTTTACGTCGGTTGCTGTCCAGATTCTGATTAATTCAGCGGTAATCGTATCACCGGCAGGATTGGTATAAAAACAATCCCGGGTGGTAAAATCTTCGGTAAAACTAAGACTCGCCACGCCACAATTGTCCATTACTACCGGACTCCCAATCGCTTCCACACTATAATCACTAATACAGGATATTAGCGTATCGGAACAGCTTAGTTGTGGCTTAAAATAATCAGATACACTAATCATTGTCCAGCAAGAAATTCCCGTAACTTGATGAAAGACACCGGCATTTAAAGTTTGGCCAACCTCACTACAGGTTATTTTATCCCCTAGTGTATTTCCTTGATTATCAAATATTTCTACGTAAAATTCTGTTAGATCACAAGCTGGGTTAGCTAGTAGAATATTGGGGGTAATGATGGATTCACCATCCGCTGGCAGGGATAAATTCAGGTTGGACCGACAGATCATGGTACACTGTGCGGATAAGAAAATTGGAAGAAAAATTAATAAAAGCACAAAAAGCCCAAGAACAAATCGTCTTGAGTTATGGTAGAACTGATTGGTTTGTTTAGCAAACCAAATATTTAAAAAATTCTTTTTTATGACCGCTTGTTTTTATAATGAAAACACGGTTCATAGTTTTGTTCTTACGTACAGCAATAGCGCGTATCGGAGGGATACTGCTAAAATTTTTAATGTTTTGATAGGTTGTTAAGGTTAGAGGAGGTGGTCAGGGAAACCAGGATCATCTCAACATTACAAAGATGGGTGATTATGGCAAGAGGTTCTATACCGCGTTTTGGGTATTTATTAGATAAATAAAATATTTAATATATTTAGACGCTTACGCAAAATTTAAAATTTCGTAAGCTTCCCTGACATTTGATCCAATAGGATTTTACTGAATAATAGGGTTTAGGGCTAACGTCAAATCAACTACTACTTCCTAAAACCAGAGAAGCCCCCTCCCGACTTACGCCGGGAAGAGGCCATCCCAAAAACCAATTGTTAAGGTTTATCTTTGCTGGTCGGTATTGCACTGCCAGTATTAATATTTTTATAAAAATCTATTTTTTACTTATCACGGTATTTTCTTGAGCGATCAAAAGTACCATCCTTGCGACCAAACTCAAAGCCTACCGTTATCTCGTGAGATCCTCCATTATACTTTTGGAAATCGTCGATCAATATATCGTAAGAGTAAATGAATTTTAAGGTATTGTATTTAGTACCGAGTAAAAATCCTACACTGTTTCCAGCACCTGCGCGAAATAGTGCTCCCGTAATGAATTGCTCATTTAAAAAAGAAGCCAGCATACTAACATCCACGTGGGTATCCACGTTACGAACATTTCTAAGAATAATGGAAGGTTCCAGTTTAACTTTGTTATCGTTGATCGCAAAACGTCCACCGGCTTGCAATATAAAGTATTTAAAGTTACCTCCGTCGTCTTCCAGTCCTTCTATTTCATCCGTTACTGTACGAATCAGATTAGGAGCAGCGTAACCAAAATAAATGTCTTTATATTCTCCGTAAAGACCTAAAGAAGTATCAAAAAATTTGCGGCCATTGATGTTGTCAATAATCGTCATATCATTCGGATCGAAGAGGTCTGTATCCATCACTGAATTGGACAATGCCATCCGTTGATACTCCAGACTTAATCCCGCCCGAATTTTTAAATCCTCGTTGATTTCGATTCCCATAGAATAGGCAATCTGCCCACGAAAGCGGGTAATATCCGCAATGTTTTCGCTAAAGATCATTCCTCCGATTCCGACCTGCTTACCAATGGGGCCGTTATAGCTCAAGGCATAGGTTTTAGGGGATCCGGGGAAGGAAGAAAAAGCGCTACGCAAATTCATGCTAAGATCGTGGTATTCCCGATCGGCACCAACCGTAGCGGGATTCACCAGCATGGGATTTAAAAAATACTGGCGAAAGATCGCTTCTTCCTGCGCCGACGCAGTTTGTAACAAAAATAGACCGGCGACAAGTATTAATAAATTTTTCATTTTATTTTATTTATGCGGTTCTGGGAAAAAAATTCCAGGTACATGGACAAAACTATATCCACTAACTTTTTTAGTAAACAATATTTAATGATCCTTTAATTTGCTGCGTCTGACCCTCACTGTCCTGGTAACGAATCACGTAGAAGTAACCACCCTCGGGTAATTTACCACCTTCCATGTCCGTTCCAACCCAGTTATTACTATAGTTCGCAGCCATGAATTCGAGCTGTCCCCAACGATTGTAGATTTCTAAATCGATATCAAATCGATTGGCACACGACACAATGAATTCGTCGTTGAATCCATCATTATTTGGAGAAATTACCTTACGAACTTTTTCACAAGGTCCTGCCAGTAATTCTACCGTAGCCTGATCAACACAACCATTTGCATCCACAATTACCAGGGTATAGGTACCAGAAGGTACATCCATTAAATCTCTGGTAGAAGAAAAATCAGGATCATTCCAGCTATAAGTATAATCAGGTGTACCACCCGTTACCGTAGAAATAATATTACTGTTTACTTCGTCTACCTCTAAGTCAATCACTATTTCTTCCAGTACTGACACGGTACCCGTTCCAACGGCTGTAACTCCTACTGCATCGGTCACAGTTACGGTATAATCACCTGGCGCTAAGCCACCAATGATATTTCCAGTATTATTCTGTCCGGTAACATCCCACTCGTAAGTATAGGGAGCCGTACCATCCGTAGCAATTACCTCCATGGTTCCTAAATCTCCAGCTTGTCCGGGACAACCCAAATTTCCAGGATCAAATGCCAGTGTAATCTCCGGACCTGCCAGAGAAAATGTTTCAGAATAAATACAACCGAAAGCATCGGTAATTACTACGGTATAACTACCCGCAGTCAACCCGGCGATATCCTGTGTAAACATTCCATTAGACCATTCGTAGTCGTAGCCACCCGCACCACCCGCAATGGATAAATCAATCGCTCCATCCGCATTGGTACCCGTAGGAACCGTTATATCACTGGTCACCGTTATCGGTGCCGAAGATCCGTTAATGGTGGCTGATTCAGAAGTCGTTCTTCCCTCATCATCCGTCACGGTAAGGGTATAACTACCCGGTGTGAGTCCGGTCAGGTTTGGCGTGTCTGCTCCATTCGACCATAAGTAGGTATAAGGTGCATTTCCTCCGTCTACCGTAGCGATAATAGATCCGTCCGCATCACCAGCACAGGATTCGTTTTCGATAGCTAAATCAATGGATAGTCCAGCAATCAGAATAAATTGTTCTGATTCGAAAATGCAACCATTAGCATCTATGACCACGACACTTAGTGGGCTTTGGTTTTCACAAACATCTGCGACGTCCTGACTAGTAGCGCCGTTACTCCAAACATAAGTATAAGGTAGTTGTCCTCCGGTCACCGAGATATTCACGGCTCCATTACACATCCCCATTCCCGTATTATTGATAATGGTATCTGCGGTAATTACAATGGTTGTTTCATTAATATTAAAACTAGTAACTAGCGGCGTACTACCTGCTATGTCCGTAACGGTAAGTTCATACATCCCTGCCGCTAATCCGGCGAAGTTGGCAAAACCATCATTACTGGTCATGATCGAAGGAGAAGGACCTGTCAGCGTAAAAGTATATGGTTCACATCCGCCAAATACTTCGGCATCCAGAAATCCACCAACCCCTCCTGCACAAGCAGAACCGCCCGGAGTCAAAGTCGCAAAAGATAAAGGACCAGCCGTCACAATTGCGGGAGGCAATATAACTACACAGCCATTGGCATCCATTACTTGTAAATCATACTGGCCTTTACAAACATCAAACAAATCAGGCGTAGTTGCACCATTACCCCAAAGGTAGGTATAAGGAGCTGTACCACCAGAAACAGTCGTATTAATAAACCCGTTACAATCTGCTCCGGTTTGATTAGTTATTTCAAAATTTACCATAATTGGAGCCGGATCAGAGAGGTTGAAAGTATCAATTACAATGACACCATTGGCATCCTCTACGGTAACACTATAACTACCGCCCGTCAAGCTAAACTGATTTTGGGCAAATTGTACAATTCCACTTCCTCCGTCGAAGGCGCTCCATTCGTATTCAAATTGGGGTGTACCACCATCTACAATTAATTCAATGGATCCATTATTATCTCCGTTACAAGTTGGATTTTGAATTATTGGTGTTACATTGAGGCTACCCAATACGATGATATCCGTAATCACCTCGGTACAACCATTGGCATCCACAATTGTTACGCGCCATTCTCCGGGAGAAATGTCAGAGATCGTCGGAATATTCGTCGTCTGCATCGCACTGTTTGGCCCTTCCCAATTAAAGGTATAAGGGGTCGTTCCGCCGTCTACACCAATTAATCTTATTTCGCCATCATCCGCACTAGAGGAGGCATTGTCTATTTCAATATCATCAAAAGTGATGGGTTGTGGTTCGTTGACCGTAATGGGTCCAAGTGTTTCTAAACAACCCGCCGCGTCGGTGACACATAAAGTATAGTTTCCACCAATAAGGCCGATAAGATCAAAACCAGTATTGATGGTATCTCCTTGCCCATTTTTCCAAATAGGCATTAAATTACCAGTTCCACCCGAAGCAGTTATGAAAATCGCTCCTTCTGCGATCCCCGCACAACGCACGTCTCGGATGCTGTCTAATTGAAGAAAAATAGCATCAGGATCATTCAACGTGAAAGGACCGTCCGTAGCTATACAACCTCTGGAATCAGTTACGGTAACGAAAAAATCACCTGGACCTAAGTTAGTAATTTGAGGATTATCAACAAACGGGCCCCCGGGTCCATCCCAATTATAAGTATAACCAGCTCCCTGGGTTCCTCCCGTTACCGTGAGTACTATACTTCCAGATTCTCCTCCGTTAATACAAGAAGGATCCGTTAATTCCTCGGTGATGGTAATGGCCATTGGCTCCTGAACAATAATATTATCGCCTTCTACGGTACAGCCCAAGCCATCCGTGATCGTTGGAACATAATTTCCAGCGGCTAGGCCAGTTGGGTTGAGTGGATCATTAACTGCGGGACTCCATTCTACGTTATATGGTTCTCCGTTACCGCCCGTTGGGCTAATATTTATTTCTCCATCCATAAATCCAGGACAGGAGACGGATAATAAATCCATTAAATCATAATCGATTTCTTCTGGTTGACCGACGACAATAGAGCTCAGAATTCCTGACACACCATTGTTATCGGTAACCGTAACATTATAAGTTCCAGCTTCTAGTCCACTTGGATCCTGTACGTCATTAGGAATATCAGTAGTCCCTTCCCAGGTATAAGTATAACCACCTGATCCACCGGTTACATCAATCATGATGGCTCCGTCATTACCACCAAAACAAATTACATTAGCAATACTGACCAAGGTAGGATTAGGAGCATCCGCTGCATTAATCGTAAAGCTACTGGTTCCTGTGCAACCCTCATCATCCGTAACGGTGATACTATAAGTTTCGGGGACAAGCCCTGTGATTGTTGCTCCCATCAATGGACCCGTGGTAACACTAAACCAATCATAATTAGTATAAGTACCACTTCCTCCGGTAGCCATTGCGGCAATCTCACCGTCGTTACCAGCACCAGTAACATTCGTTACATCTCCAGTAACCGATATAGCTGTGGGCTCACCTATAATGATTCCTTCCGTCACAACATTACACCCACGAATATCCGTAATTGTAATGATATAAGCGCCAGGTGCCAAACTTGTGGCAACGTTACCGGTAATCATGTCATCGTGGCTCCACTCGTAAGAGAATCCTCCGTTTCCACCCATCGGCGTGATCGTAATAGTTCCATCATCGGCACCATTACAAGAGGCATCTTCTACTGCCGTGGTAAAAGTGATTGGATCAGGATTTTCAATTTCTATACCAGTAATAATATCAGTACAGCCAGAATCCTCATCTGTAATCGTCACCGAATAAGTATCAGCTGGCAGACCCACAGGGTTCTGTCCAGATGCGTCAGGTGATGACCAATTAAAAGAAAGATTATCAGAAGCATTTAAAATATCTAAAGCAATCGATCCGTCTATACCACCATCACAACTTACATTGGTGACATTTTGTACAGCACCACTAATGCCGCCGTCGTTGTCGACAGTATAAGTTGCCATTGTGTTACAACCCGCACCATCTATAACAGTTACGGTATAAGTCCCAGCGGGGACACCATTCAGATCTTCGGTATTTGTAGGGGGAACTGTATTCCATTCTATACTGGTTAATGGTTCTACTGCCCCATCCAGTTCGATGTCAATCGCACCATCTTCGGCACCACCACAACTGGCATTATCAATACTTACCAAGTTGATATCAAAACCACTTCCAGAAGTAATTGTAAAACTGGCTATCTCTACACAACCTGCCGCGTCGGTTACCGTAACCGATTCCATCATTCCTCCCCTGGCGTTGGTTATATCCTGCGTTTCTGAACCAGTAGACCACTCATAAGTAGGTACTCCCGATGCATCATTCACACTAATATTAACGGTTCCATTTCCGGCACCATCACAAGTAGCTTGCCCGATTCCGTCTAATTCAATTTCAAAACCGTCTCCGGCACCCACAGTAAAAGCAGCAGTCTGGGTGCATTGCCCATCGGTACTGGTTACTGTAACAACGTAGTCTCCGTCAGGAATATCACTAATATCTTCGGTCGTTTGAGTCGTATTGCTCCAGGCGAAATCCGGATTGTTTCCTGCTCCGGTCACG
This sequence comes from uncultured Saprospiraceae bacterium, assembly GCA_938015415.1. Lineage (GTDB taxonomy): Bacteria > Bacteroidota > Bacteroidia > Chitinophagales > Saprospiraceae > JALZUU01. The sequence continues at coordinate 16,065 of CALLPK010000015.1, read as the reverse complement.
GTAATATTGATACTTCCATTAGGTGCATCAATGCAGCTCGCATCGGTTGCAGTCCCGGTGATTTCAATGCCTCCATCACTATCTACCGTAAAGCTTCCTTCTTCGGTACAACTAGAATTATTGTCAGTAACCGTTACCGTGTAGGTACCTGCAGCGACGTTGCTCAAGGTAGCCATATTCTGCCCCGCTTCGGACCAGTTATAACTATAATTTCCACCACCACCGTTCACCTGGACAGTTAAAGAACCATTGGTCGCTCCAGCACACCCGGCAGGCGTACTAGCTGATTCAACAATGGTAAGATTGATCGTATTGGTTAACTGATAGGTAGCAGTCGCCGTACAACCATCTTCCGTATCGGTAACCGTTACTTCGTATTCCCCCTCCATTAAATCAGTCAAGTCCTGATCCATGGAAGTAGTGTTCCAAAGGTAGGTAAATCCATCTCCAGTTCCACCACTGACGGTCAAATTGATCGCTCCGTTAGATTCAGAATCACAGTTTGGTTGGGTAATAATTTCATCAATAACAATTTCGTCAGTAGATTCCACAATCAGAATACTACTGGTAAAACTACAGCCGCTACCGTCGGTTACGGTGACTGTGTAGCCACCAGCAGGAACATCTTGGAGATCCTGCGTTTCTGCGTCGGTATTCCAAATATAATCATAGAGATTACTTCCCCCCATTGGAGTGATAAAAATGGAACCTCCACCGTTACAATTAGCAGGAATTATTGCATCCACCGTTATCCCGACTGCCGTACTCGGCTGGGTAATGGTTACACTGGGAGAAACTGCCGAACATCCGCGACTATCCGTTACCGTTAACCGATAATTCCCAGCAATAAGGTCTGTGATATCATCAGCATTTTGCCCGGTACCATCCCATGCAAACATATAACCTCCATTACCACCAGCTATGGTAGTGCTTATCGCACCATTATTTTCTCCTAAACAAGATACATTCTCCGTATTGTCAATGGTAATAGTCAACACCTCGGGCTGCGTAATTGTTACTGCTGGTACGACGAACGTACACATATTCATGTCCGTAATAGTTACGGTATAATCGTCAGGTTCCAGGCTGGTAAGGTTTTGATCAGTGGGTCCGTTGCTCCAGGCAAAAGTATAAGGAGCTGTTCCACCAGCTGGTGTCAAGGAGATCGTACCGTCTCCGTCACCATTACAAGTCACGTTGGTAAACGTAGTTGTTCCCGTTAAGGCAGTTGGCTCGGTTACCATGTACGTTTGAGTAAAATCACGCGCACCACTGGTAATACTAACTGTGTAACTACCAGCTTCTAGATTAGCAATAGTCGGTGTAGTTAACCCACTAACATCCGTAGGGGATCCGGTCCAGGTGATGGCGTAATTTGATCCATCTCCTCCTCCGATATCTAAAGCAATAGATCCTGTAGCATCGCCATTACAAAGTACATCAACAATTGTTTCAGATACGGTAATGTCCACTTCGCCAGCCGGGCAGGCGGAAGCTTCTATGATTGCTGCTCCATCATTGATAATAACGGGAGTAATTTCCATAAAATCAGGATCCGCAAATTCTCCGGAACCCGCCGTATAAGTTATCGGACTGGTAAGATCAGCACTTCCATTAGCGGTAAAGCAAAGGTCAAAAATAACTTCCCCTGGTCCCAGATTAATACCACCTTGATCAGCAGAACCGTTATTCATTAATAAAATAATTCTATCTGTTCCATTGGGGTTATTATCTGCCCAACTTACTTGTCCAGCCGCAAAGGCAGGATTAGAATTCTCAAGTCCTGTATAGGTTAGGTCAGCAGGTAGAAAGTTTACTCTAAATCCTCCACCCGAAACATCTGTAAATCCGTCAGTTACCGTAACTGGAACGCAGATCGAAGAATCAGGACAGAACGTTGCTGTTCCAATAGTTAATTCAAAATCACCACTACCTTCACCCGGTACTACGCTCACGTTACCATCAACTGGGATTAACGTAGTCGGTACCGTTTGAGAAGCACCGCTTACTACTGGATCATCCGAAAATCCGACAAGTGCATCGGTTCCAATGGTGGCCATTGGATCAATGATAAAGCAAACCTCATATAAAGTATCGCCATCCATTAAAGTAGAAGACATTCCACCTGGATTTGGGTACACCACCAAAATTGCACCGGTGTCCGAAAACATTGGTGAATCATTAATGGCACTACTCAGACCGGGTACATTACTATTAAAGTTCCGGTGTTCCAGATATTGGAGGTTGGTTTCGTCAAAGTTAAAAGTGTATTGAAATGAGGTAACCTCTTCAAAATTTTGGGTAGTCACTGCGACACAGACGGTGTCTCCGGCACTGCCTTCTACGTTGGCCGCAATAAGGGTAATGGCACTACCGCTATTTCCGCTGACGACGATAGGTGCATCCTGTACTTCCATTCCAACATTGACACTTGGATCAGAAGATTTTAATACTTCAATACCTCCCGGATCGCCAGTAATCCTGACGGTATCCATTTCTCCACCTGCCCCTACTACGGTAAAACAGAGTTGGTAAGCCAACGTATCTGGTACATCAATTCCCACAATGAGGGAATCCGACCATAAGGTACGTACCCAGCCATCGGTATTATTCCAATTTTCAAATACCTGTCCTGGCTGCGGCAAGTTAATATTGGCAATAGAATCAAATTGTAATATTGCCGGATTAAAATTAACGGAATAGATAAAGGATAATAAACTATCTCCGTTGCAGAGATTAACATCCAGACAAAGCTGCTCACCCGTAGCGGCAGAATCAGGGATAATAGCTAGTCCAAAATTATCGAACATACATTCGAATTCAGGATCTGTTGGTTGGTTTGGATCTGTGATCGTTACGATAGCATTGGTAAACAGAGGTGTTTCTTCTGTACCATCCGCATATATAACACTGGCTGGGGTGGGATTGCTGGTAAAACTGATAGAATCTGTTCCTGCAGCAATTGCGGTAAAGCGAATAATTCTATATAATACGAGATCGTCGTCAACAGAAGAATTAGGAGGTGACCCGAAAAAATCGGTATTCCATATAAAGGTAAGGATACCATTACTGGCCATATTTTCGCCGAAGAAAAAATCATGAGGAAGGTTTTCATTCACAATTTCATCTTCCCCGTCTACATATTGAAGTATATTAGGGTCCCAGTTCATGGAGTAACCAAAGCCCTGAAGTTCGGTAAAGTCCTGGGACGTTACCGCTATGACGAGCGTGTCTCCGATTTCCAGGGTACTGGAAGTAGGATTGGCAATAAAGCGTGTAGTTTGGGAATTTGCATTAAAACCCAGGAGCACGAGCCCCAGTGCGAGAAAAAACGTAATTTTTTTAAACATCGATCCTTGGAATTTGAGATGTTAGACAATTTATCTTGCTAAGATCATTTTTTTTGTCGTCGAAGTAGCGGTCGTCGAAATCTGGTACATATATGCACCTGGATTAGGTAAGACCTCAGAGTTAATTTTGATGCGGTGAGTTCCCTCACTGTATCGGTTGCTGTACTGGTAAATTTCTTCTCCGGTTATCCCGAAGATTTTTATCGTAACTAATTCAGAATTAGTCAATTCAAACGGTATATACGTAGTTTTAGAAAAGGGGTTTGGATTATTCTGATAAAAAACGGCAGAATTTTCAAAATCGGTGGCAAATGTACTAGTTTTAATACCAACACACACCCCTCCATCGCTATCATAAATAATGGGTTCTTCAAATACCTGCCCGTTCAATTGGTAAATAATTAACGTTGCGGTAGGCGAATCTATAAATTCAAGGTTAAGTGGTCCTTCTGCTAAAGCTCTAAAAGTCAACACAAAGACCAGAGCCGTATCCGGTACGGTATAAACATCCGTATCATTCCAAAAACCAGCAATCACGCCATTAGGAGCATTATTGGTGTTGAAAGAAACACTTTGAGTCGGAAAAAACGGCGAAATATTTTGAAATTCTACCTTTTCCGCATCCCAACCGAGCGAAAACTGGAGACCTGCTACGTCCACAAAATTAGTAGCGCGGAAAGATACTTCAAACACATCGTCTACCACTACGGTGGTCGTAGGACCAGTAAAAAAGAAATTAGGCTGGGCCTTTAAATTGCCGCAAAAGCCACAAAATAAGAGGACTGCCAAAATGGAGTCAAATCGAAACAAGGGGGATTTAATAAAATGTAAAGCCTTGATAATCAATTTGTTGATTTTTAAAATTTAGAAAAAATTATGGATGTCGTACCAAAAAGGTACGACATGCCATAATAGCAAAGCAAAATATAACAGTAGTTCTTTGGTAATTTTTAACAATTGGTTTTACAAAAATTAGTGCTTTACAAATTTTTGCAAGGGAAAACTATTCATGGGAAACTACCGCTACAATTAAATTATCTCTACTAATTAGTAATTAGCAGAAGTATTATTTTTTTGAGCGTAACCTTTCCAACAAATCATAAAATAAGGAAACGAGGCTAATGAAAATCAACTTCGGTACAGATGCAGTACGGGGGAGGATAGTTGTCCTGCACGATCGATTAGACACATAAGTTTGTGTAAAATTCTCTTTGTTCATGTGATTATAATTTGTTGCACAAAATGTTAATATAAAAGCATACGGGGATTAGACGTATGTACTCGTTATTGCTATGGGTATATAGATATAACCGATGCAAAGCTTAGAAATCAGGGAATTGATTTCAAAATTTTAACATTAATAAGAATCTGCGATGGTGCAATCAGGAAAGAAAATATTTAAAAAATGATCAGTGAAAAGAATCAATTACTGATATTTTAAAAATATTGAATAGAATTCAATAAATATCGCAGTTCATGGGAAAATAACCAAAAATGGTTATTAAATACTTAAATCGGTTTTTGCTATAAATGTCCTCACAGTACTTTTAAACTGTTTACAAGGACAAATATACGCCATCCAATTGTTCTATTCCTACCCTATTTATGGTATTTTTTAAAAAAAGAAAAGAAATATATTATAAATATAAAAAAGCACTACTAACACATTAAAAATATATAAATACTTAAGTGATTCTAAACAAGGCTATTATCATAGGCCAACTTGATTAATCCGGCAGTATTACTGACACCTAGCTTACGCATAATATTTTTTCGATGCACACTGACTGTTTGGTCGCTAATGTACAAAACCTTACCAATTTCTTTATTGCTAAGTGCGTGGGTGATAAGTTTAAGGATTTCTAATTCACGCTTAGTAAGGTTATATTTTTTGATAAATTTGTCTTCGGAAGGAAAACGGGACTGATCGTCAATTTTTCTTTTAATTTCTTCGAGCGTTGTATTCAGTCGGACTCCTTTACCAAGGAAAGTACGTCCTTCCATGACTTCACTGATTGCTTTCCAGAGTTCGTCCATCCCAACATTTTTGAGAATATAACCATCTACGCCTGACTTAAAAGCAGATTTTACAATTTTTGACTCATCGTAAACAGTAAGTGCCAGGATTCTAAGTTCCTTATTTTGGGCACGTATTACGTCAATCACGTCCAGACCATCTTTTTCGGGCATATTGAGATCCAGAATTAGTAAATCGGTTTCTGTTTCTTTCAACATTTGAATAACCTGATCACCATTATGTGCTACTCCGACTATTTCACATTTTTGCTCTTCGTTATCAGATAGAATGGACTTTAGTCCGGCGATAAATAATCGGTGGTCATCTGCAATCAACACTTTAATACTTTCCATATTCAAAACTTAATTAGGGCTATTTGGTTCTCATTATTGCCAACTTCATATTAGCAAAATCTAACACTTATTACTTGCAAAACCGGTGCCACTATCTAATTGCTTATCAAATGGTAAACCTTTTTAATTAGTAATCGGCAAATTAGTGGTGTACTAGTAATCGTTTTGGGACAGGAAATTAGGTACAACGTGTATCGCTCGTCGTATGGCCAATATAAGAAACACTTTGAGTATTCACAAAAAAAACCGAATTGAACACTAGATTCAATTCGGTTTCTGACCATATTAGAAAGATTTATCGCTGAATCGTCATTTTTTTGACAACCCGTCCTGCATCTGACTGTAATTCTAATAGATAGATGCCATTAGGGATATTGGCAGTATTCAGGGTTTCCCGGTGGTTTACTCCAACCGATTCGAGCTCCTGCTCCTGAATTTTTTGCCCGTGGATATTGTAAATACGCAAGTTTACATTTTCCAAGGGAGCCTTAAAGTCAATGTTGACTAAGTTATTAGCCGGATTAGGGTAGAGGCGAATACTTTGCTCCGCTATTTCCTCACTGATTCCCACAACCGCTTCGTCAGAGATTTGAATATTATAAACTGGTGTCCCTAACCACCCGCCCGTCCCGTCGCTAACGGTAAAGGTAAATCTATCATTTTCCTCTTCCGTTCCATCGTGCTGATAGACCACTGCAGATCCAAAAATTTCCTGTTGCGTAAAGGTCTGTCCCGCTTGTAGTGGATTGCTATAACGGAGCAATCTTCCTTTGGTAGGTGCCTCAACAATCGTGTAGACCACTTCGTCCGGACCATTATCCACATCTTCCGCCAGTAATAAATTAAACTGGATTGGATTAGCAGCCCCAACTGGTACCGCAAGCATTTCATTATTGACCAACACGGGGCCATTAGGAGATAAGTTTCCACAAATCTCAAAACTCCAGGTATCCAGCATTCCACCTTCTCCAAAGTTATTAATTACTTCTATCGCCAATGTCCAGTCGCCCGCGCTATTTTCTCCGTTAAACTTTGCCAAACCCTCACTATCCTCTACTTTAAAAGTTTGTTGAGTATTTATAAAATCACAAGAAATTGCCGCCGCCGCATCGTCATCCAGTCCCAGATCAAAAAGTTTTTGTCCACATGGAAAAGTTTCAAATAATAAAACACTAGTACCTGCGGGGCTGGATAGTCGAACGTCAATGTAACTGATCAGGTCGTAATCACCAACTAGACTACTAACGTTAAAATCATTGATAGTTGCACCATCCGCTACATTGATTACGGAAGTAACTACCGGATCAGCGGCCGTCCCAACGGGTAATGCGATGGGCGTATCCGTTGCCGTAAATTCTCCACAAGATTGTAATTCGGTAAAGAAGGCAAAAGTAGAAGAATATGGGCCGGGGCCACAAAGATTTACCGGACGAATACGCCAGTAAAAGGGAACTCCTTTATCTAATTGTACGCCCGCTTCATAACTATCTTGCGTTATTCCTTGGACAGACTCAATGATGCTCGCATCACTAAAGTTAGGATTGCTAGCCACTTGTATTTCGTAACTATCTGCGTTGTCAACGGTTGTCCACGAATAAATAGGTGCCCCTCCCAAGCCAGTAGCACCATTCGCGGGGCCCATTAAGGCCAAGGCAGAAAAATCATTATCAACGGCAACATATTCGATAATTCGCTCTTCATCCTCCAAACCGTCCGCCGTAGCAGTCACTTTTAACTCTCCACTACCAAATCCATCAAGGTTGGAAAGATCCAGCTCGAGTGTAGTAGTTTCCCCGGGTGTAATCGTAACCGCAGAAAATTCAGCGGTAGCACCCGCCGGTAAATCAGATACGGAGAAACTGATGTTTCCTGAAAAATTATCCAAGCTTCCCGTCGTTAATGTTATAGATTGAGATTCAGGTGGACAAATCACAATTTCGTCTTCCGAAGGTAGTAAAGAATATCCCGGCTGAGCAGGCGGAACGATACTAAAATCAGTATTTGAAATATCAAAGAAAATATTATCTGCCGCTTGTACCATAATTCGGGCAGTAGTCGTCAACTCATCCGGAATGAGTATTCCGTAGTCTCCGTCATTAACTACTTCTTCGGCTAAAGTAATGGGATAAGTAAAACCGCCATCTAGTGATAAAAGGATATTGACACGCTTACAATGAACCGGCCCCTGATCCGTATTGGCTACATCCCAGGTAATTTGCTGATAACTCCCTACTTCCAGTGTATTCGATCCATTGGGAAAACTTACCAAAAATGGCCCAGCCTGGTCGGTCGCACGGAAGCTAACGTATGCCTGTGACACTCCGCCAATCAAGGGATTGTTGTCCCTGACTGTACAAGAAAAATTCATTACCCTGGAGTAGGTGGGTAATACCTCTCTCCGATCCATTCCACCCTGAACAACCGTCTGTATATTTGGAAAAATCCGGTTAGAAACAGATCTTGGGGGATAAGACCGGAACAATGGCGCGCTTAATTCGGGAGACCCCAAATTTCCATAAGGACCTAAATCACGTTGTTCCCAGCAATACGTTAATGCGTCTCCGTCCATATCATCGGCCACGGCATCCAGCTCGAAAGGAGTACTGATGGGAATGTAAAAACCGTCCTCCATCAGAGCAGTTACATCTGGAAAATTATTAGCGGTCACCACATTACCTCCACAAGTAGCTGGACCATTGCGAATGAAGTTGGACATTTGGTCGATGGTTCCTCCGTGAAAGTACTCATCTCCTCCACCGTCTACGTTATTATCATTACCGCAAGCGCCTGCGTAAGACATGATCGTCGTACCACTGCCCGGTTCCCAGGCAGAACCAGAAGCGTACTGGTCAATAGTAGGAGGACAACCATTCCAGGTATGACCAGCAGATAATTGATGCCCGATTTCGTGGGCCATGATATTAGCCGTTATGGCGATGACATTGGAACTCGCATGACAGGTAACCCCTGCCCCTTTAAATTCTCCACAAACTCGACCACTCGCTACCCCACCTACATCGGAGCATCCCCCCGTAAAAACGTGGCCGACGTCGAAATTATCTTCGCCTATGATTAAGTTTAAGTTGGTGGCGTTTTCAATTAACATAGAAGTACCTACCGTACCATTCGAAAACGGATCTGTATCTGGATCCAGATAAAGTACTTGTTCTAAACCATCCACCAGCATAAAACGAGTCGCCATGTTTTGTTCATAAATCAGGTTTAGGCGGTTCATAGCAATTTGGTAATCAGCCAGTACACTCTCCACAGTTCCTCCGTGTCCCTGGGCAAATTCACCTGAACAACTCAAGGCTACCCGAAATTCTCTCATCTCTACCGGTCCTCCGGCAGTATAGGTAGTAGCCTGAGGCTGGCCGTTGCCTGGCGTACTATTTTCGGAAGTAAATTCATTCTCAAAGTTAGAAAAGCCACAAGCTGCCGGTTGACCGGTTATCAGGTGATCCCGTGTGTGGTAGCTGATGTACAGATCCGTGTTTCCAGCGGTATGCGGGTCAACGTAAATATTTCCTTCCGGCGTATGAATTCCTAAATGTACTCCCTTGGGAGATATCGCCATCCGTACCGCAAACCCAGGATTATCCAAACCAACACCTCGATAGGAACGAAGTTGAGGATAACGAGCGGCCATATTGGGATGAAAAATACTGGTTTCCCAGATTTTAAATTGACCAAGTTGACCGTTAGGTAAAGGTAAAGAAATCGTCTTACCCGGAGCCAGCGCATTCGTCAAATCTTCCCAGGGCGTATTTGACAGAGATTGTTGAAATTGAGCAAAATCCAATTGAAATGTAGCATATTTATCTACGGTAATATCTGGTGTCTGCTGTTCTGTTAGACTATTCTGATCAATAGACTTCCAAAAAGTCTGTCCCGTCAGCGTAAGGTTTAACAGGAAGAGAAAACTCAAAGCTAAAAATAAGCGCATAGTCATAATTTTTTATTGTTATATATGGATGTTATGGTGTGTACTTAAACAACAAAGATAATAAAGGATTTCCTTAATCAAAGTGTAAAAATCCTTATTTGTCGGCTCTAGGTAATTGTCAGATAAAATCACGGGCTAAAAAGTAGCTCGCACTTGTGCCCGGCCAATATGTACCGTATTAGCGATCCCGGTTTTTCGACCTTCGTAGCTGATACTCATCAGAATATTTTTAGATAGACGACGGTCCAACGATAAAGACCACAGGTAATTTTTACCATCTTTTAAAGTTTCCAAAATGGCAAATTCCAGCGGAGTATTGCGCTCACCGTCAAAGCTTACATTTACAAAAGACAAGCGGGAACGGATAGAAGTTGCCGTATTTTGATTAAAAGTGGTTTCAAGTGAAAAATCGTGCTTAGTCGCTTGTTCCTGGAGGAGCGATTCGTTGTTACTTTCTTTAAATTCGTAGGAAAAAATAGTTCTAAAATTATTAGATGGTTGTAAGGTCAACTGTGGACGAGTACGAAAAAATTTGATGGTATAATCCTGATTTTCAAAAAATTCACTATCACTTAAATTTAAACCAGTGGCTATCTCAAATTGCGTACTGATTGTTTTGCTGATATTCCAACGACTCCGAAAAAACTGCTCGTCGTTGCGACGCGTTTGAAATCCACTAGTGAGTACAATCTTGTTACGCGCCGTGGTCTGACCTATTTGTAAATCATATTTTTGATCTCCCCGATTAAAAAACAATATATTTCGAACATTTGAATTCACGGCAACCAAGGCTGTGTCGGGGATATTGTTTTGAAATGGATTATAGGCCGAAACGCCTTCTGCCTCCCGGGTTCGGCGTACCACACGAACGGTAGATTGGGTTGAAAACTTACCCAGCCACTTTTTTAATCCTTTTTTTCCCTGAAATATTCTTTTCAAACTCGTTTGTACACTCTCATTGAAAGTAACGTTATTTGTGCGAATAAACTCGTTGGTAAAAAGGGTTACCCGAATGATATTTCCTTCTCCCGTAAACGCTTCTTCCCGAATCTCATTCACCTGTGGCACCCCGTCACCGTTAAAGTCCAGTGTCTCATCCCAAAAAAAAATACCATCCCCTGGATTAACGGGCAAATAATTATAGGCGACCCGTGGTTCTTGTCCGGAACCAATTTCGTAGTTGGTGGTAGAACGAACCGCTCCCTTCCAAAGGGTGAGTCGGTGGTCCAATCTGCCCAGCGAAGCATTTTGTGCGGTTTGATTCGTTAGTTGCTCGTCCGAAATTCTTAATTTTCGATAAGTAAAATTCCAGCTCAAACGGGAGACACTGCCTTCTGTCCAGCTACCGTTTACATTAAATTCGTCGGCTACGGTACTTTGGGTAAAGTCTTTTCCCGTGGGGGCGTAATCGTAACGTTGTGTATAATTCGTTCCGAGTGTAAACCGTTTTTCTTCCGGTGTTTTTAAATAAAAACGGTAAAGGTTATAATAAAAACTAACCGCGCTTAACGTATCTGCACCATTTGAAAATCGTTCGTTTTTTTCCTCTTCTCCGTAAGCACCTAAAGTAATTCCTCCTAACTTGGGAAGGGTTTTAGCGATATCAATTTTAGGCCTTAAAAACTGGCTGTCTTCCCGGTCACTGTCTACCTGTAACCAATTGAGTTGTGCGTCAACTTTCCAATTATTTCGATTAACTTTTAATTGGGTAAAATGTTTTTGTCCATTGTAAGTGGTGCCTCTTAAAAAGCTACTGAATTCGTACGTCAGACTGCCCAAACTATTTTTTAAGAGAGAGACTTCTGCACGGGCGATGTGTTCATTTTCACGGCTTACATCCAGAATTTCATTCCGATTATTAGCGAGGTTCCAGTCGCGGGTAAATTCGGCTTTTCGGTAGGGATTTAGCGCCTGAAAGCGTTTTTGGGTAAATTCGTAATCTACTTTGGTGGCCAGGTTCCATTTTTTTTTCAAAGGAAATAATTGTTGATAACTGGCAAAGGCGGCTACTCCGGCATCGTCCTGATCGCCAATATCTGAAAAGCGGTTGAGATCATTTCGACTGAGGGCGATTTCGGTTTGAACACGGCCATTTTTATTGACTTCGTAGTCCGCACCAAAGCTGTACATCTGTCTTTGTGTTGGCGCAACTAAGCGAATTACCGGTTCATAGTCCCCTAAGGGATTTCCGCTCGCATCGGGAGCTACCCAAAAAAAGACTCTACCATTTTGAGAGGTATTTGGGTCTAGTAAATAATTGCCTTGTCCGGCACCTACTTCCGTAAAAGTAGCCGTAAAATTCGCACTATCCGGATTAGTACTAAACCGTAAAATTTCAAAATTAATAAAATTGTTGTTAATCAATACTTGTGTATCTATCTGTTCGTATTGAATACGAAATTCGTTGAACTCTTCCGTTCGGCTGATTGAGGGGGCAAGCGCATTTTCAATATCATCACCCACCGAATCCAACAAGACCTGCTGCAAGGAATCCAGTTCCTGTAATCCGGTAGAATTGCGGCTGTCCTGTTCGGAAAAAAGATTAAAATGCAGTCGCCATTTTTTATAATTCAATTCCGTATCAACAGCGTACATGGAGCGTAGATACTGTTGGTCAGCATATTCAAATTCTACAATAATCCGCACGTCTTTGGTGATCAAAATTTTGTTGGTAAAAACAATATCGGCCCGATTGTAATCAATGACATAATCCTCTTCCAGGCCACGGGTTAACAATTTACCATCAAAAAAAACTTTTTCGGTACCTGCGAGTGCGATAATAAATTGTTCACCCTGATTACCTTGCAGTCGGTAAGGCCCCTGGTTGCCTTCTTCGCTGGCCAGATTATTACGGGCAAACTTGCCTCTGGCTACGGCAATGCTGGCCCTTGACTTTAAAGTAGCGTCTTTAAAAGGGCTGACCTGATTGCGAAAGGTAGCGCCCTGTAATTTTTTATAATAATTCATAAAATAACTATCGGGGCGATTGAGTTCATAGTCTCCGGCGATGAGCACATTTTCTTTTTTACTTAACTGAATAAAAATCCGATCAAACTCTTGAAGCTGCTGGGTATTCCCTTCCGGCTGGAGCGGAATGCTATTATCGGTGATGGCGGCCAGGATTTCGATATCATCACCGAGTTCGCCCGCCAGTTGTAAGTTGAAACTGGAATTGAGCACCAGATTCTGGCTATTACCAAAGGAGATACCGCGGGCAAAGCTTCCGTTATAATCCAGTCCTTTGAATTTGATAATCTCTTCGTCGTCTTCGTAAGGATTGACGGTAAAACCGATATAATCCCCATTTGCTTTGGTCCCAATTTTAGTGGTATCGAGCCGGACGAAACTTTTGTAAAGGTCATATGGTAAGACCCGATAGGTAGCTGTGAAAGTTTTGGCCTGAAGTTGATTGAAGAAAATGGTATCTGTCAGGTGGATTTGATTTTTTATTACCTGATAACGGGTGGCCTCAATTATTTTACCCAAAGGATATTCCTGTAAGGAGACGGACCCCGGAATGATGGTGAGGGAGTCCAGTGCATAAATAGTCTGCCCGGGCTGCCAGTTTAATAATTTAGTATTTAAATTAGACAGTCCACCGTCCTGTCCAGTTACCTGAAATCCGAAAAACAATAAGCAGCAAAAAAAGGGTAAAAGTTTGAATTTCATACAACTAGCTCAAAGACTACCTCTTTAAAACGATAAAAAACGAGATAGTTGCGTGCAAAAACCTACTTAAAACCGAAAAAAAAGTGTCGGCAAAAGGAAAAGCCCTCCAAAAGAAGGGCTTTTCCGTGTATATTTTTAAATATACAAAGCATTGATCCAATAAATTGGTGTTATTTCTTGGTACAAGTAATTCCGATCACGGCAAAACTAGCACTAATCTGAGCACCGGTAGCACCTGACTCAAATTCGACGGTATCGCCATCCACGACAATGAAGTCTTCTCCTTCACAGAATTCAAAAGAACTAGTGGTAGCAGCGTCATCAACGCAAGAATAACATTCCTCATCATCGCCACAAGAAGTCAAAAAGGCGACAGTTGAGATAAGCGCTAGGCCTAAAATAAACTTTTTCATAAAATAGATTATTAAAATAATTAAAAAATAGGTTTGATTATTTGCAGGCGCAAATAACCACCTTTTTTTAATTAGCGAACAAAAAAAAATCACTTTTTAAGACAAAAAAAGATGAGCTCTTTGCTATGAAACTCTTGTTTCAGAAGAGAAATCAGGCAAAGTGGACGTATTTTTTAATAAAAAAAGATAAAACTACCCTTAAATCTTGCTTCTTTCCACAAAAAATCTTAAAAGGGCTTATTGAGGAATGTTGACTAAATAAATGATGACTCTATAACTTCCTATTTTCTCACCACTCTGCGTCAGCAAAATGGTTATTATGCTAGGCATAACGCCCATTTTGCTTTCTTGATTGGCAAAAAAATAATTCGTCTAGAATCTCAATTTATTTAATCGCCATTCCTAGAAGGCAATTTACATGAATTATTTCGTTGTATTTTTTGCCTAATTTTATTTACATTTGTCGGAAATTTTGACAAAACTTTTACAACATATTTTAATTTTACTTTATGTATTGGACATTAGAGTTAGCTTCCAATTTAGAGGATGCACCTTGGCCCGCAACGCGGGACGAATTACTCGATTACGCAATCCGCTCAGGTGCACCTTTGGAGGTCATTGAAAATCTGCAACAGATTGAAGACGAGGGAGAGATTTATGATGGTATCGAAGATATCTGGCTGGATTATCCACGTAAGGATGATTTTTTCTTTAACGAGGACGAATACTAGTTTACGTTTTCTTTACGAAAAAACTACAACCCCGAATACTGTCTAGCATTCGGGGTTTTCACTTTCTAAAATGGTTTAATATTAATAACTTCTCTTTGACCTGATTTATTGATGCTTTATCCTAGAAGTTGTTCCGAATCCATCTTTCGGTAAGAATTCCACAAAAAGAACGCCCGTAGTGCCATAAAAGCTAAAAAAGCAGCCCACATACCGTGTACTTGCCACCAATAGGAGAACCCATAATGCATTGCTATATACAGTAGCAGACTGATCACCATCGCATTTCGCATGGCAGCTGAAGCAGTCAGTCCAATAAAAATCCCATCCCAGATATAACAGGCAAAACTTACGACCGGAAAGAGAATCATCCATCCCAGATAAGGTTGAGCCGCAGCAATGACCTCTTCCTGGTTGGTAAAAACACCCAGTAACTGGTTCCCAAAAACAAAATAGAAGATACTAAAAACGAGGGCCAGTCCTCCCCCCCACCAGAAAGATAACTGAATGATCTCCTTTAATTGCTCCAGTTTACGGGCACCACTATATTTTCCAACCAGACTTTCCGCCGCGTAGGCAAATCCGTCAATTCCGTAGGACATCCAATTGAGATATTGCAATAAAATCACATTGACTGCTAATAATAATCCTCCCTCGGCCGATGAACAACTATAAAAAAAACCAAAAGCCAGCGTCAAAGCCAACGTTCTAAAAAACAAGTCCCGGTTAATTCGAAAAAAGGAAGTCAGTGAAGTTACTTCCAACAGCATTTTCACTTTCAAGAACCGTAAGTAATTCGGATATTTATAAAACAGCAACAAGATTCCCAGTAAAAAACCAACATACTGCGCAATCACGGTTCCCCAGGCTACTCCGTCTATTTCCATCCCCCAATACACAATAAACCAATAACTACTGATCATATTGGTCACATTGATCAAGATGGTCAAAATTAGTGGATAGATGGCATTTTGCATTCCAAAAAACCAACCCATCAATGCGTACAATCCTAAAGTAGCTGGTGCTGCCCACATTCGGATATAAAAATACTGAGCCGTTAAAACTTTCGCTTCTCCTTTCAGGTTCATCAGAAAAAAACCAGCTTCGCCTAAAGGCCATTGAAAAATCATCATTCCGAAGGCGAGCAACATCGCGACTACCAGCGCCCGTCCCAAAGTTGCCACTACTTCGGCTTCTCGCTCCGCCCCAAAGGCCCGAGCGGTAATTCCCGTGGTTCCCATCCGCAGAAAGCCAAAATTCCAGTACATAAAACTAAAAATCATACCTCCAATACCTACTGCTCCGATGTGCATTTCAGAAAGCCGCCCCATTAACGCAGTATCGACCGTCCCGAGCAGTGGCACCGAAATATTGCTAAGGATATTTGGAAGGGCGATACGGAGGATAGATCGATTTTCGGACATGGGTGTTGTTGAGTTGTTGAATCGTTGAGGTTTTTTCCTTCAGGGCGAAAGTAGGAAAGTTGCTGGTAATGCGCAAATAATCGTTTGTCAGTAGGTCAAGCGCCATACTACTGGACATTTTCCTCCTTTTTCTGCCTCCCAGCCGCCTGAAGGAGTGGCTCCAAA
>CALLPK010000014.1 GCA_938015415.1 uncultured Saprospiraceae bacterium | reverse complement strand
TTGTCAAACCGTTTATGGATTGCGACACAATCCTGAGTTCCATACATGAATATAATTGGTACTTCTTCGTACATAATCTCCTGTATTTCCAGATATAATTGGTTGCGACGATCATCATCCGTCGTAGCGCGAATCTCTTCTATAATCGCATCCGTTTCTGCGTTTCCAAATCCGAAATAATTTCGGGGTCCGGTGGTATGCCAGGAATCAAATAAATCATAATAGTCGAGGTCTGCACCAAAGGCAGATGGTGCTAATTCAAATGTTTTTCCACGAATTCTTTTGGTATTTTCGCCCCGTTCTCCCTGCTGTACGTCGATTTCTACACCCGCCTTTTTTGCGGCGTTTTTAAAGATGACTGCGATATCGCTACTTACACTTCCGGGGGAAATGAGATATTCCAGCTTCATTTCTACTAATTTTCCATTAATAATTTTGTCCACAGTACCATTATTGTTTGAGTCTTTCCAGCCCGCTTCGGTCAGTAATTGACTGGCTTTTTCTACATCATAATCGTAGGGTTTTAAGTTTTTGGCGGCGTAAGGTAGCTCTGATGGGATCACGCTACTAAGTTTTCTGCCCATCCCCAATTTAACTGATTTAATAACTTCGTCCATATCTAATAAATAAGCCAGAGCCTGTCGGACTTTTTTATCTTTTAATTTTGGATTGTTATTGTTAATACCTACATAAGCCATCAACAAAACCTCAGGGTTAAGAAGATGGTAATTTTGGGTAATATTTGGATCGTCTTTTAATTCTAAAAAAGTAGTATTAGGTAATTGGTAGATCGCATCCAGGGTTCCGTTTTGCAACATGGCCACCGCGGGTGCTGCATCTGGAATCGGGCGGTAAATGATCTGGCGCGGGTATGCTTCAAACATTCCGTTTTCTTCTGCGTATTTATCCCCCCACCAGTCTTTTTTCTTTTCTAAAACAATTCTTTCACTGGTTATCCATTCTTTTAAAACATAAGGTCCACTACCCGAAATTTTTTCCCGATTGTACTCTGGGGTATTAAGTTCGTTGGCGTAAGTTTGAAGAGCGGTTACGGAAGTGGCCAGTTTTTTTGCTTTTTCTGGATTTAATAAATCGTTGATGGCTACGTCACGAAGTTGTCCTTTGGGGTCATAAATATATTCTGGTAAAACCTGAAATCCTCCCGCGTAATACTTCCCTTTAAAATTATAGGGAGAAACAGTCACGGAGAACTTTTTGGGATTTTCTGAATCAACCGTTACGTCACTAATTACCTGAAGAAGACCGCGGTACGCGGTAGTGGGACCACCCATTTTAGGATTCATTACCAATTTTAAAGTGAAGACATAATCGGAAGCCAAAACTGGTTGACCATTCTCCCATTTCGCATCGGGTTTTATTTCGTAATCGTATTTGGTTCCAATGACTTTTCCGTCTTCTTCTATATAACTTACCGTGGGCATTGCTTTAGCGAGTACGGGCTTCAGATTTAAATCATAAGGATCATATTCAATCATTGTCTGAAAGATATTGTTCGCGACCTTAAGATCAATTCCTTGATAAGTCATCATCGGATTGAGCGAAGTTGGATCTGCCCGTAAACGGGAAGTAATGACAGCTTCGGTAGCCGCTACAGAAATGGTCTCCGACTTTGCCGGATCGGTGCGACAGGAAAAGAAGGATAGTGTAGCAAATAAGAGGAAGAGAAAGTAACGAAAAATTCTAGTCATGGTTATTATTTTAATTTAAACAACTTCACTATCTGAATTCGCTAATTGTATAGCCAGGATAGCGAGCTGTCGGATACATGGAAAAGCGTTTGTGAACCGCCATTCTTTCGTAAGGGGTATATAGAAATATATAGGGTTGTGCTTGGTAAATAATCTCCTGAATACGAAGATACAATTCTTTTCGAGTTTTTGAATCATAGGAAATTCTAATTTGATCAATGATTTGATCAGAAATTTTATCTCCAAATCCTGTACGATTACTTCCGCCAGCTACATTACCTGAACTATGCCAGGCCTGCCGTAAATCATCCAGCCCCGGCGGGGTCGTCCAGGTGAGATAAATCAGATCGTAATCTCTTCGTCGGTAATGCGTCAAAAGCGCTTTAATATCCATTCCCATTGGTATTATTTTAATGTTAACTACCCGAGCCATTTTTTCTAATAATAAACCAATCTCCGCTGCCTTTTCATTTTTTATATTATAATAATAACGAAGTTGGAGTGGCTTATTTTTAGTGCCAAATCCAGATTGATTTAACAACGAATCCGCGCGCATTATATCAAATTTAATCGGACCTAAACCTGAATGATAGTAAGATTTAGCGGGATGGATCGGACCAATTATCCGTCGGGCATCGTTCCCAAGTTCAGTAATAATCGCATTTACATCCAGTAAGTGAGCCAACGCCCGTCGTACTTTTACGTCCGCTAGTTGCTCTTGATTACCATTGATGCCAATATAATCATAGCTCAATTTTGGTGTTTTATAAAAATTATAATTGGCCTTGAGTGATTCTTTCAGAGAAGTAAAACGATCTGGTGGAATTCCAGTAAGGACATCCAGTTTTTGACTTTGCAATAAACTTAACGCACTGTTGATATCAGGAATTATTTTAAAAATAAGTTGATTTGGATGAGCGGTTAGTGCTGGAATTTTTTCTGTCCAATGTGGTGTTTTTTTAGCGAGTACGATCTGCCGATTGGCAATCCACTCTGTAATTTGGTAGGCACCGCCACCGATCGTTTTATGCGGACTTTTATTATTAAAAGCTTCGGCAAAATTTTGCAGCTCAATTGTATTTTGATAGATCGAATCGACCCGTCCGGCGTTGGTCAAGTCGGTAATAAGTATATTTTTCGTCAGTTGATTTTTATCATAATAATATTCGGGATATAATCCAATGGTACCTAAGGCTTCTAATGCCATTACGTAAGGGCGATCGGTGATAACGGTAAACTTTTTAGGGTCAATTGGATCGGCGATAATGTCTTTTAAAAAATTAAAGTAAATCCGGAATGGAGCTGCGTTGATTCCAGGATTTAGTAAGGTTTTAAAAGTGAAAATATAATCTGCGGCGGTGACTGGAGAGCCGTTATCCCAAGTCGCATCTCGCCGGATCGTAAACTGGTATCGCATTCCTCCCTGCCACGGACCATTGGTAATCGAATCGACTGTAGGTAGCATTTCTGCCAGTATGGGAATCAGTTCCAATGTCTGAGGGTCGTAATCTAACAAAGTTAAAAAAAGTAGATTGTTTAACTGACGATCCGCCAGCGTACGAGCCAGCAGAGGATCCACTTGTTCCGGTTCGGTGGCTAGCCGAATAGTCACCGTATTTTTATCTACGCTTGAGCTATCTCGCTTACATTGTATACTAATACAACAGAGTAGAAGGATTAGAGATATAAGAGGTTTTAGTGAGATTCTAACCATTATACTACAAGATAGAAATTTTATTGGGGAAAAGAATAAGCATGGGTTTTAAACATTCAATTCCCCAGACTGTTTCCATTACTAAAAAAAAGAATCATGTATACAATATTAATTGCTGGTGGAACGGGACTGATTGGTCGCCACTTGAGTAAAATGCTGACGGATCAAGGCCATACCGTTCATTTGCTAAGTCGTACCGCAGATCCGGACTCCAAGTATAAAACATTCGTTTGGGACGTTATGAAAGGAGAGATAGACGAAGCCGCTTTATCTTCGGCAGATTTTGTGGTTAATTTTGCTGGAGCTGGAATCGCAGATAAACGCTGGACGGACAAACGAAAGCAATTAATCATTGAAAGTCGGGTAAAAGGGAACGAATTGTTTGCTGAAATGCTACCCAAATATTCTAATGTAAAGGCTTATATTTCCGCTTCTGCCATCGGCTACTACGGAGATCGAGGCACAGAATTATTATCCGAATCGGCAGCCGCCGGTAAAGACGGGTTTCTATCGGAGAGTGTCGTAGCCTGGGAAAATTCGATTGAAAAAGTAGCTGCTACAGGATTACGAACAGTCACTATTCGAATCGGTATCGTACTCTCCTCCAAGGGGGGGGCGCTGGAAAAATTATTATTACCTTTTAATTTTTGGCTGGGTGTTTATTTTGGAAATGGAGAACAGGTTTATTCTTGGATTCATATCGAAGATTTGTGTCGGATGTTTATCATGGCGGTAGAAGATGAAAGGATGAAAGGAATCTACAACGGGGTGGCGCCGCATCCAGTAACTAACAAAAAATTTACGGAAATAACCGCAAAAGCACTGGATAAGTCAGCCTTACTTGTTCCATCTCCTTCTTTTGCGATGCGATTAGCTATGGGAGAAATGGCAGATGTGGTGTTGAGTGGATCCAATGTCCTCAGTAAAAAGATAGAGGCGGAAGGGTTTAAGTTTCAGCATGCAACCTTAAAGCCAGCCTTAGAGGATATATTAACCCGGAAAATTTAGGGCTTAAAAATTTCGATGTCTTTACTTTTGACCACTAAGTCTGTAAACTTCCCTTTAAATCGGGTGGCTTTTACGATATGATTATCAATCCAATGATAATTTCCACCACGGGGTTTACCAAAAAGAATACCGTGATATTTAAAATTATGTTTTTTCAACCAAGTCTCAGTCACTTCGCGGTGTGCTTCGGTGCGGGAAGTAAAAAAGAAAATAATATGGCCTTCAGCATACCATTTGTTTAGAATTTTGAGCGCGTCCGGATAAGGTAACACCGTAGCCATTCGTTCGGCCTCTTCGTTAGGAACATCATCACAGATGGTGCCATCGATATCGATAAGAAAATTCTTGATCTCTTCTGGGAGTAATGGGCTTACCGCTTCTCCTTTTTCGTTAAACGTTTCTTTAAGATTATTCATTTTTTGAGTTTTGCGGTCGATTATTCAATGAGGTTGTAAATTACAAATTTACCACTATCGATGATAGTGATGCACTGTGAAATCACGAGTACTTAAAAAGTTGGATGTTTGGTTAGAGAAATGTAATGCCTGATTATCTATCAAAAATAATAAAATTTTCGGGATTTACGGCTTTGCCGTTATGCCATAGCTCAAAATGAAGGTGTGGCCCAGAGGACAATGTGCCGGTATTCCCGATAATTGCAATCGCTTCTCCCGCTTTCACCTGACTGCCAGATTCTTTCAGTAGCGCAGAATTATGTTTGTAAAACGAAATTAAATTATTAGCGTGTTGAATACCGATGGTGTTGCCAGTTTCCAACGTCCAGTCAGAGGAAAAGACAAAACCATCCATAATCGCTTTGACAGGCGTGTTTTTTGGCGCCATTACGTCGATTCCATAGTGTTTGTTATCTGGGGCGTAAGGTTCACTAATTGTTCCGCCCGAGATGGGTGGAATAAAATAAAGTTGTTCAAGTGAGATTTGGTTATTAATCGCTAGCCCCCCCGGAGCATTTGTCTGCCGATCCGATAATTGCTCGTTTAGTTCAATCTCTTTACGCAGTAGTTCGTCTTCCCGAATTCTTTCTATATTAATCAAGCTGTCGGGCATATCTTCCATTACGTTAGAATCAACATCGGCTACCTGGCCTTCTACCTCCACAATGTCTCCAACCAGAATTTTTCGAATATTTTCGGTGTAGGCTTCTTGAGCACTTAAGTCTTTTTTTATAGCATTAAGCTCGGCCGTAAGACGAAGGGCCTCTTTATGTTCTTGAATATTTCCATATCCCGGAATATAACGTTTGATTGGAGTAGCTACGATAAGTAGAAAAACGAGTAAGGCTACAGTGGCCACTACCGCACAAATGGCCATATAAATATTGAGTGGAGACAACTGATAGGAACCCACTTCTTCGAAGGTTTCGTTGTTCATCACAATCAGGCGATAATTTTCCCTGGACTTTTCAATAAATTTACGACCTCTTTTTTTTTCGTTTTCCACAGTACAGAAGTGTTAATACTTAAAGGTGTAATAAAATAAATTAGCTAAAAATCGGTTTTAAAGTAGATGTTGATTCACCTTTTGCAGAGGAAATTCCTCTCCTTGGTGAATCACATAAATTTAAAGAATTACCTGTATCTTTGCAAGTATCTGAAAATCAAAGCAATCTACGTAACCTATTTTCATTATTTTGGTAAAAATAAGTTGGTATTGCTTCACGAAAATAAACTTTTTTTAGTTTGAAAAAAATCAATAAACTCTTCATCTACGGTCTGATCCTGCTTTTTTCAACTTCTTGCGCCGTGCAGAAGAAAAAAGACGAAAAAGATGGCCCCATCAAAAAGTTGTACCATAATGTAACGGCACACTACAATGCTTATTTTAACGCGGATGTGCTAATTAACGAAAGTATGGTTACACTCAGTGACCAATATCCGGATAATTATACAAAAATATTACCCGTATTTGACTACGTAGCTGCCGATAATCCGACAGCGGTTGCCAGCAATCTTGACGAAGCGATCAAAAAAGTAACCGTCGTCGTCAACCTGCATCCTGAAAGTAACTGGAGCGATGACTGCTATCTGTTGGCTGGGAAAGCGCAATATCTAAAACAGGATTACGAATCTGCCGAAGAAACGCTTTTGTATATGCTTAAGGAGTTTAGCCCGGAAGCGGTGGCGCAGCGGGAGAAAGATGGTATTAAACGTACGGCAGCCAACGGAAAAAAGACTGTAGCCAGAAAAAAGAAATCAACTAAGAAAGATCGAAAAAAAGCTAAGAAGGCCAGGGAAAAAGCTCAAAAGGCAAAGCGTAAAGCGGCTAAAAAAAGAGCAGAAGCAAAAAAGAAGGAACGGGAAGAACGTAGAAAATCAGGCAAGAAAAATACGGGTAAGGATGCCAATACCAAGACGACCAAAGATGCTCCTCTACCAACGGAACCTCCTAAAACCCTCGATACCAATGAACCCATCAATAAGAAGGAAAAAGAAGTTGATAAAGAAAACTATTTTATGAAGCATCGTCCGGCTTTTCAGGAAGGGCAGCTATGGATGGCTCGTACTTACATAGAGCGACAGGCGTACGATGAGGCTGAAAGAATGATTAGTAAACTGGAAAAGGATCCGGCAACATTTAAGGATGTTCGCCGGGATTTAGCACCCGTAAAGGCGCACTATCATATCAAACAAAAAAATTACGATCAGGCCATTGAGCCACTCAAGCTAGCGATTGAATTGGGGAAGGACCGTCAACTAAAAGCGCGGTACGCTTATATCTTAGCGCAGATTTATCAGAAAAATGGAGATAATAAAGCTTCTGAAATAGCTTTTGCTCAGGCACGGAAGTTTAGTAATTCCTACGATATGGAATTTAGTGCACAGTTGAATATTATTCGCAATAGCTGGGAGGCTGGCGCTATGACCGATGCCGATGCCACTAAGACCTTGCAGAAGATGACGAAGGATATTAAAAATTATGAATACCGGGATCAGATTTATTTTTTGATGGCGACCATTGCATTAAAGGACAATGACCAACTGGCCGCTATCGAATATCTAAAATCTTCTTTAAATTATAACGAAGGAAATACTGCTCAGAAAGGAGAATCTTATCTACAATTGGCGCAGCTATATTTTGACAAAGAGTCTTTTATCGAAGCGAAAGCTTATTACGATAGTACGCTACAGGTTTTACCCAAAACCGACGAGCGTTACGACCAGGTTACCGAATATGCTAATAACCTTACCGATATTGCGGCTAACTTGCTCGTTATTCAGACACAGGATAGCTTACTTCAAATCAGCAATATGTCGGATGAAGAACGCCGAGCATTAGCTTTTAAAATTAAAAAAGAGGAGGAAGAAGCGAAATTCAGCAACTTAAGAACGGAAGGTGTGCCTACGACGACGAAAAAATCTAACCTTGGATCTGCAAAGTCTAATTATTGGGCTTACAACGAAAAAATTAGAAAAAAAGGACTCAAAGATTTTCGTAAACGCTGGGGAGATCGTCCGTTGGAAGATAACTGGCGCCGCTCTGCTCGTAGTGAATTACGGAACTTCGAGGATGATCCTGAGATCGCCGAAGAGGAGATCAGTCGCGAGCTAACGGACGATGATATCAAAAGTATTTTCCGTGAGGTACCGAGCACACCTGCCGATGTTGCTAAATCAGAAAAAGAAATTGCGAATGCGATGCTAAAACTCGGTGGACTATACCGGGATCGATTGCAGGATAACGAAAAATCCATTAAGATTCTTGAAGAAAGAGAACGTCGTTTTCCAACGGCGGAAGGCAGGGATGAGATGTATTATTTCCTTTATTTAGCCCATACCGATTTAAATAATAAAACAAAGGCTAAATATTATTACGATAAACTGGCGGGTGAATTTCCTAATAGTAGCTATGCACGGGTGTTGACCGATCCAGACTTCTTGTCCAAAAGCCGGGCTGAAGATTTAGCGCTGATGCAGTATTATGATCAAACATATTTGAGTTTTGAAAATGGAAAATATTCGGATGTTGCCCAACGTATTGAGGCCGCCCAGAAAGAGTTTGGGCCAGGAAATAAACTTCAGGCAAAATTTGCGTTACTGGGCGCGATGAGTAAAGGGAGTCTCGAAGGAAAGGATGCTTATCGGGGTGGTCTGCGGGAAGTAATCGGTAAATATCCTAATACCCCAGAAGAAGTTCGTGCAAAAGAAATTTTAAAGCTGCTGGGACAAGGATCATCTGGACGAAATGCTAAAACGGAAGACTCAAAATCTGATCCTGCAGATGCCGGAAAATACAAGGTAGAACCAGAGAAACTGCATTATTTTATCGTTTTGATTACTGGCGGAACAGAGATTTCTCTCAATGATGCCAAAGCAGCTATTTCTAATTACAATACCGAATTTAATAAACTGGCAAAATTGCGTATTTCTCCCGTTTCTTTAGGTGACCAGCCGATGGTGGTTATTCGGCGATTTAAGTCGCAGGATAAAGCGATGACCTATTACGAAGGGATTACTAAAAATGCAGATAGCTTTTTACCGGAAGGAGTAGAGTATGAAATCTATCCAATTACTCAGAATAATTACCGAACGGTTTTAAAGAGTAAATCCTTAGCGGGATACAGGGAGTTTTTTGAAGAGAATTATTTAAATTAATTTTATTTTAAAGACACAAAAATTTTACAAAAAAAGCTTATTCCTTTTTGGAATCAGCTTTTTTATTTACGGAAGTAAGTTTTTTTATTTCAAATGCTCCCCATCTCTTTTACTGATCTTTTTAAGAATATCTTCTATCTGTTTTAAAATACCCAGTGGTGTCATCGCTGGGGTACCTTTTGAACCTTCCAGGGCATGAGCTACTATATCGTTGAGTACGCCATTTCGTTCGAAATTATTTTTTAAACGCGTCTCATCTCTGGTTTCCCAATATTCTCCCTCGTCGGTAATTTGAAGAGAAAGTTCATATGTTTTATTTAAATAATCTAATAATTTAAGAACGGCGATATGCACTTCTGGCCCCGCGTATTGTGTTTTGGTAAAAGCGGAAAAAATAAACTCGGGATCAATGCTAGTATCTACAAACTGTAGCGTTGCTGGACTGGTGAGTTGTCCCTTTTCTGTAAAATAGAGATAGATCCATTCTGATTCTGGATGTGGACAAAACATGATGCCACGGAGTATTATACTGGATTGATTTTCAAAACCAATATGTTGCATAACGTGTGTATCAAGTTTGAATTCAAAGTCCCGGTTTTGATAACGCCAGTCCATTGTTTCGCAGATGTCTTTTACTTCGTCAGACAGATCTACAATTCGTGTGATTTCTTTGATGGTGCCCTGATAATGAAAAGTGAGTCCCATGGAGTTGAGGTATTTATTCATGATAAAAATAAGCATTATTATCACACGACGGGGAACTGACCAATAATTTGCGAGTGGTTAGTTTTGGAACCTGTCTAAAATTCTGTTAAGTAGCCTTTCACTATGGAAAATTGGCTAAGCCTTAAGGATTTTACTGTTTTTCACTTCTTAGCTTGAAATAATATTCTTTTTTTATCTAAAAATTACTAGTTTCATACTATGAGAAACTTTGCTAATAATATCTTTCGCTGGTATTATCAACGTCGATTTAACCAAATCGAACAGTTTATGGCAGTGCCTTATCAAACGCAACAAAGACAACTGACCGACCTATTGTATGCTGCTCGAAATACTAAATGGGGGAAAAAACATAATTTTTCTACGATTAAAAATCAAGCAGATTTTGCCCGTCAAGTACCTATTCAGAATTACGACACCCTCAAACCCTATATTTCTCAAATGATGGGAGGAGCCGAAGATATTTTATGGCCAGGTCGGGTAAAAATGTTCTCTAAATCTTCCGGTACGACTAGTGATAAGAGTAAATTTATTCCTGTCTCAAAAATAAATCTTAAACAAAACCACATCAAAGGAAGCTGGGATACCATGACTATGCTTTATCACCGTCGGCCAGACTGTAGCATTTTTTCGGGTAAGAATTTTTTGATGGCGGGTAGTAATAATTCTTATGCGCCATTTCCGGAAACCCTCTGTGGCGATGTTTCCGCATTAATGGTAAAGAATATGCCATACGTAGCGCGTCCGTTTTTTGAACCAGATATTTCGACCGTTTTACAATCTGATTGGGAAGAAAAAATTGAAGATATGGCGCGAGTCGCTATGCAGCCGGAAATTGCGGAACAGATCAAAATGATTGGAGGAGTACCGACCTGGACTATTGTATTTTTCAGACATATTTTAGCGCAAAGCGGGAAAGAAAATATGTTGGAAGTATGGAGAAATTTCGAAACCTATATCCACGGTGGAGTAAGTCTGGCGCCCTATCGGGAACAACTACGGGAACTACTGCCATCCGATCAGGTAAATTACTGGGAAGTGTACAATGCTTCCGAAGGATACTTTGCTTCGCAGTACGAACTCGACGGAGATGATATGTTGTTACTTTTAGACAATGGAACCTATTTTGAATTTTTACCGGCGTCGGAATGGGATAGTGTGCATCCGATTGCGATTCCACTGGCGGAAGTAGAGATTGGTAAAAATTATGCATTGCTGGTTTCTACCAACGCTGGACTGTGGCGCTATCTGATTGGAGATACCGTGATGTTTACTTCTACCCAGCCCCACAAGATTAAAATTACGGGTCGGATTCAACAGTATATCAATGTTTTTGGAGAAGAAGTAATCGTGGCCAATACAGATCAGGCATTACGCGTAACCTGTGAAGCTACGCGTGCAATTGTTTCCGAATATACCGCCGCGCCCATCTACATGGAAACGAATCAACAAGGCGGTCACGAATGGTTGGTGGAATTTGAAAAAGTGCCGGAAAATTTACCAGAATTTAAGCGACTACTAGACCAGAATTTACAAAAAATAAATTCGGATTACGAAGCCAAACGGTATAAAAACATGGCATTGAAAGAATTGGAATTATACGCTTTACCGGCGGGGACTTTTCTGAACTGGATGCGCCAACGCGGGAAATTTGGTAATCAACATAAGGTGCCAAGGCTTTGTAATGACCGGAAGTACGTGGAGGAAATTTTGGGGATGCTTGGGGAAGGATGCTAAAAAAAGGTATAAAGACTTTCCCTTTACACCTTTTCTTGTTCTTATAAATGCCAGCATTACTGACCAATAATCCTCACCTCCATCGTATCAATTAAGCTTTCTAGTAATTCTCCCTGAGCATCGTAGTAGTTAGTATATATTTCGTTTAATTTAACGGATCTGATATTTTTATAATTAAAATCATCGATTGTTTTATCGGTCTTTAATCCATCCAAGTAGTAAATTGTAGTAGTTTTTGCCGCAATAATTCTATCTTTTATGATGGCTTTTTTCTCTTTGGTGAGATCAATATAAGTAGTGGTACCCACGGTTTTAGGATTTGTGTTCTTTAATTTTTCTTTGGTTGCTGCGCGCCACTCCTCAGTATTTTTCTTTAACTGATCTATTTTTTCCTGAGTAGGGCGTTGACCGTTGATAAAAATAAAACTCCAGTTATTAGGGTTGCTGATCGTTGCAAAATCTCCTGCCGATAAAACAGACCCGCAGCGAAAACTTCTCTTAGAAGTTCTTTGATAGTAAACATAACTGTAAGGTTCTAGGCCCTCTACGATGGAAGAACATTTTCCATGGTTACCAGCCATGGAGGTAACACTTAAAGTGGTTAAGTGGTCTTCATCATTATATTTAATTTCATTGATCACGAGTGTTCCTCCCATTTTTCGATAAATCTCTTGTGTTTTTTGTAAATCCATTTCGTTTGCATCAGCGGTAATTATGCAGATAAAAGGAGTATTTTGAACACCTGAATTTGGGCTTCCAAAGGCGAACCAGATGAGGAGCATAATGGGGAGCAGGAGGAAATATCTCCAACTGTGAGCAGCAGAAGATTTTTTTTGTTGCATCATGATAATTCGTTTTTTTAGGAGTGAAGAATTATAGTTGGTCGCAATACTGTAAGGGAAGTTTGGGACCGCTATCTTTAATAAATTATATTGGTAAACTTTTTGGTCGGTACCGTTTTCCAGTAAGTGTTGATCAACCAGAAACTCTAGATTTGTCTCTACTAATCTTCGGTGCCACCAGGCAAAAGGATTGAACCATTGAATAATGATGAGCAATTCGGACAATAGGATGTCCCAGGAGTGTCGTTGCCGAATATGTGCCTTTTCGTGCGCAATTATCTGTTCTAAAGTTGGAGCATCGTAAGCAGTTTTATCAATAAATAGAAAGCTGAAAAAAGAGAAAGGAGCCAGCATTTTTTCTGGATATATAAAAAGTATTTTTTCTTTTTTTTCTCTTTCACTGGAAATTATTAATAAAAGAACAGAGAAAATTTGGGCGAGAAATCGAAGCATGAATATCAAAAATCCAATTAAATAAGCAGAGAGAAAAATCGCCTCCCAATTTAAGTTGATACGAGATGTTGCCTCAACAGCCGGGTTCATATTTTCTGCTTTCAGGGGAGAAGTAGGTACAGAGATATTCGTACTGTTTTGGGGGACTTCAATTGTTGCCAGGTCAAAACCTGAAAACCAGGTGGGTACTTCCATCAGCGGAAGCATTAATGCTAAAACGATATTGGCTAATAAAATCCAGCGATTTAATTTTAGAAAGGTTTCTTTTTGTAAAAAAAATACAAAAAATAAAAGCAATAAACTTAAACAAAGTCCACTCTTCCCGAGATATAATAATAGTTCGCTCATTATTTTTTCTCTTTTTCGATGAGTTCAATAATCTCTTTGAGTTCTTCTACGGAAAGCTTTTCTTCTTTGGCAAAAAAGGTGACCATCTTTTTATAAGAATTGTTAAAATACTTGGTCATAGTTTTTCCAAGAAAATCCTCTCGTTTCACGAGTGGAAAATAACGGTGAGTTTTACCAAAGGCTTCGTAACCAACGTATTTTTTCTCTTCGAGTTTCCTAACCATCGTAGAAACCGTATTGTAATGTGGTTTTGGATCGGGCAGTGCCGCCACAATTTCTTTAACGAAGGCTTTTTCGAGATTCCAAAGTACTTCTAAAACCTCTTCTTCTTTTCTGGTTAATTTTTCCATACCACAAACGTATAACTATTTTTTTAGTTATACAACTATTTTTGTAGTTTTATTTGAGTTAGAACCGAACCCTTGGTGATAGGATGATCAGATATGGGCAAAAAAAAAGTGCCCCTCTCCACCTGAAAAGGAGAGGGGGCACATCCCAAAAACAGATTAAGAAATTTCATTCCGAAATAGTGTGTGGTGGAATGAAAAATCATGAGATTACAATTGTTTGTAAAAACAATTGACAAGAAAAAAATTAATTGTAGGGTAGATCTTGCCAGATCCTGGCTTTCTCAAAAAAGAGTAGTCGGCTAAATAGTCACCGAATTAATCTTTCCAGTAGGTATGATTAGAGATGAATTGACCAGTACTCCATTCGATTCCCTTCGAAGAGTAATAGGAAAATTTATTACTTGGCGAATGCCAAGAAAGTAATATGATCGGTTATTGAGAAGTTAGAAGGGTTTTGGGAAACACTCGATTTTTAATCGCGACACAAATATATATAAAAAAAGTTAATTGTATATAACTTAATTAGGGTATATTTTTAGAAAAACAAGTCGGGAGGACGCTAATTCTAATTTTCAAGTGGAATAAAACTACAAAAAGAACTATATTTGTTCTGTTGCTATTATTGAATGATTTTTTGGCCATACTATTCATCTTTTGTCTATTTTTTGGACCTCCTACCCTGCAACGATTAATTCAAATAATGTTGTTATTCTATAATTTTCGCTTCAGCGTTAACCGTATTTCATAAGTACAATCACATGAACTATCTCAACCGACTTACCATTATTTTATTTTTTTTAAGCCTTGGTATCTCTAATGCGCTCAACGCTCAGATATACATTAATGAAATAATGGCTAAAAACGACAATGTCATTGCCGACGAAAATGGTGATTTTGACGATTGGATCGAACTTTATAATGCCGGAACTACTCCTGTAGACATTGCAGGGTATTATTTTTCCGAAGAGGCAGCAGATCCTACTTTCTGGGAAATTCCAGCTACGGATCCTGCCGCAACTACGATTCCTGCCGGAGGCTATTTAATTATCTGGGCAGACGAAGACCCTGAAGATGGTCCTCACCATATCGATTTTAAATTGAGTGCAGACGGACAAGATATCTTTATTTATGCACCAGATGGTAATACGTTGATTGATCAATTAACCTATCCTTCTCTTTCTACGGACACTTCTTACGGAAGAGAAACGGACGGTGCCGCTAACTTTCAAACTTTTACAGCACCAAGCCCAGGTACAAATAACACTTCAGGCATTGACTCCTATAATGCGATTATCGTTAGTAGAATCAACGATGGTCATGACGATGCCGAAGAACCTGTCGACGTAAATTACATCACACCGGGTGACGCTAATATTAGTATTGTAAGAGATTGGAGTGGAGACCAGACGGTCGGTTTTCGATTTGATGAATTGAAGATTCCTCCGGGTGCAGTGGTAAACCGTGCGTACATCCAGTTTACCAACGCTAGCTCATCCGGTAGTAGTGGACCTTCTAACTTAAATATCAGTGGTCATGCTAGTGGAATCTCAGATACCTTTGCAAATGAGGCACAGAACATTTCTAACCGGGCGCTCACTAATGCTACCGTTAACTGGCAACCTGAAGACTGGCCAACTAGTGGCGAATCAGGTATTAAAGAGCGAACTCCTGATCTGACTACAATAGTTCAGGAAATGCTTAACCAACCCGATTGGAGTGAAAATAGTGCTCTGACTTTTATTATCAATGGAACGGGAGTAAGACTCGCTCATGCTTATGAGAATGGTGATCCACTGCGTGCGCCTCAATTATATTTGGAAATTGCCCTACCGGTAACCAACGAACCCGTCACCAATTTATTTATTAACGAAATCGCTCCGGGTGGTACTTCCTATACCGATGAAACGGGTAGCTTCGAAGATTGGGTAGAGATTTATAACGGGGGAACGGAGACGGTGAATCTGGGAGGACTATTTTTTTCGGATAATTTTAATAACATGACAAAATGGCAAATCAGTCAACCTTATTGTTTAGCTCCTGGAGATTTCGTAGTACTCTTTACGGATAAGGATCCTGAAGAAGGTGGATTGCACGCAGACTTTAATCTGGAAGCTTCGGGCGAAGAATTGGTACTGGCCCAATCACTTAACAATAGTATTTCGATAATTGACTCGGTTAGTTTTCCAGCGGTTCCATTTCAAACAAGTTACGGACGAGCTACGGATGGTGCGGATAATTTTGTGATTTTTGGAGAAGTTACTCCAAACGAATCCAACAACGGTGCATTATTGGGGTTAGAAAAACCAACTATTGATCTGGCTAATGGTATTTATCAAGGGACTCAAATGGTTAGTTTTAGTCATCCTGATCCAACGGTTACGCTTCGCTATACACTCGATGGAAAAGAACCAGAATCCTTTTCAACTACATATAGTACGCCTTTTGCGATCAATGATAATGCCAGCGTAAAAGTAGCTGCTTTTAAGTCCGGTCACGTAAAAAGTACGTCGGCAGTTGGTTCCTATCTTTTTAATATTGATTCTAATATTCCAACTTTATACATCAATTCTGATCCAGATAATTTTTTCGATGACGAAATCGGTATTTACGTAGAAGGTACCAATGGAGTGACTGGATACTGTAGTGACATTCCTGTGAACTGGAACCGAGTAGAATGGGAACGTCCCATTAATTTAGGGATGTTTTTACCGGATGGTAGCGAAGCATTCAACGTAAACGCCGGAATTAGAATTAGTGGAGGATGTTCTCGTATCTATGCACAAAAAAGTTTTAACATCTATATGCGACGTAATATGTACGGCGACGACGCTATTGATTATCCAATCTACGAAGGTGAAGCTCGTGAGGGTGTAGTTTACGAACGAGTAAAACTAAGAAATAGCGGGCAAGATTATTTACGGACTATGTTCCGTGATGGTTTGGTCCAAACCTTGTTATGGGATAAAATAGACATGGATTTGTTGGGTTTCCAGCCGACCACTTTGTATCTTAATGGAGACTTTTGGGGGATTTATAATATTCGGGAATTGTTCAACGACGAGCATTTTGAAAATGTTTACGGGGTAGATAATGATGAAATAGATTTATTGAAAAATCCAGAAATGCCGTGGGAAGAGGTCAAAAGAGGAACCAATACAGAATATAAAGAACTCTTTGACTTTGTCTCTAATAATGATTTAAGTATACCGGCTAATTACCAAACGGTAGCTGATCAGTTTGATATCAATCAATTGACCAATTACTGGGCGTACTCAATTTACATTGCTAAAACTGACTGGCCGGCCAATAATGTGATCCTTTGGAAAGAACAAAAATCAGGTGAGAAATGGCGATACGGTGCTTTAGATCATGACGGTAGTACCGACAACGGATTTGCTTTCGAAACGACACCCAATTATAATACTCTAGAGCAGGTGATGGTGCCCAACAGTACTCAACATCCTAATCACAGTAGCAGTACGTTGTTTTTTAGAAAATTAGTAGAAAACGAAAATTTCCGAGATGAGTTTTTACAGCGTAGTTGTAGTTTTATGGAATTGGTTTATTCTGAAGAACGCACTGCACACTTTACCGACAGTCTGCAGACTTTAATCGAGCCACATATCCCAGATCAAGAAATACGTTGGGGAGAAGAATTATCCATTGGTGGCAGCGAAATAAGCTGGCGTCAATGGGTCGCCAATATGAAGGACTTTTTTGTGACTCGACCCGATTTTCACCGAGGGTTTATGAATGAACAATTTAACCTGGACGGTTTTTATCAGCTAACGCTAAATTACAACGAAGCAACCAACGGTCGCGTGGTGATCAATTCCAATGAAATGGAAACACCCTATAATTTTACGAATCTCTATTTCAAAAACATCCCCGTTAGACTGAAAGCAATTGCAGAAGAAGGATACCGATTTTCCCACTGGTTAGAAACGGGTGAGACAACGGACGTGGTTGACTTTGTAGCGGGAGATAACGCGGTAATGACTCCTATCTTTGATGAGTTAGTTGGGGTGGATGAACCAGAAGCATTAATCAGTTATCAGGTATTCCCGAATCCTACTTCCGGTATAGTGAACTTGTTGGCTAGTTTTGATCAGATGACCGATGCGACTATTGCGGTATATGATTTATTAGGAAAGATCATTTATACTAAAAAAATAAACAGTATTTCTATCAACGAACAACTGGATTTTTCGGCACAGTCCGTTGGCATTTACCTGCTAAATATCACTACTGAGAAAGGCACCATCACTGAAAGACTGGTCATTAATAAATAGAAGTTGTCCGTAAATCTGGTATTTTACCTTAAATTGTTTAGTTTTGGAATAGGTTGTTATGAATAATTATCTGATTAATAACCTTTAGTACACAGTGTACTTTACATCAAGACTGTTTTTGACAGACGCCCACTCGGCAATTGCCAAAGCGAAAATACCGGCTCACATGTACGATACGATACTTAGCCTTATTACGGCTTTCTCGCTCACTTATCTTGCGATACCTTCAATTATCCATATTGCTAAGGTAAAACACCTTTATGATGAACCGGGAGAACGCCGTTCCCACACCACGCCAACGCCCTCATTGGGAGGAATTGCCATATTTGCGGGCGTGATCTTTTCTATTATATTATGGACCCCTTTTGATGTTTTTGGAGATTTGCAGTATATTCTTTGCTCGTTTATCATCATATTTTTGATTGGAGCAAAGGATGATATTTCTCCGATTTCTCCCACTAAAAAACTAATTGGAGAATTCCTGGCAGCGGGTATTCTCGTTTTTAAATCCAACGTAATAATAACCAGCCTTTATGGTGTATTTGGCATTGGGGATTTAAATTATATCACCAGTGTTGTCTTGTCTATTTTTACCATTATCGTAATCATCAATGCCTTTAATTTAATTGATGGTATTAACGGCTTATCTGGTAGTATCGGGACGTTGATTTCACTTACACTGGGCACTTGGTTTTTGTTGGTAGATCGGGTAGAATTGGCGATTGTCGCCTTCTCTCTCGCCGGTGCTGTTATGGCATTTTTAAAATATAATTATACACCCGCAAAAATATTTATGGGTGATACAGGGTCTCTTTTGATTGGGCTGATCTGTGCCATCCTGGTGATTAAATTTATTGAACTACATCGGGTAATCGGAGATAGTCCTTACGCTTTTCAGGCTGTACCAGCCGTGGCGGTTGGTATTTTGATCCTTCCATTATTTGATACATTGCGGGTTTTTATCACCCGTATCGCTCGCGGCAACCATCCATTACATCCTGACCGGACACATATCCACCACCTGTTATTGGACTTTGGACTCTCGCACATGCAAGCAACGGGTGTTCTGGTCCTGGTAAATGTTTTCTTTATCGGAGTGGTGATATATTTTCAGAATCTGGGGTCTATGAAGCTGTTGATGATTATTCTGATACTGGCTAGTGTGATGACCAGCGTATTGTTTTATCTAGTGGCTCATCGCAAACAAAATAAAGGACTCAATGCTTAATTTCTTTTGGATCTTTCTCGGTGGAGGATTGGGAAGTATTTGTCGTTATGGAATCAGTAAATTACTGGCAGGTAATAATTTCGATTTTCCGTTTGCCACCTTACTCGCCAATATTATCAGTTGTATCATTTTGGGATGTTTATTTGGCGTAACGCTGAAAGATGGACTCACGGACAATACTAAATTATTGTGGATGACCGGTTTTTGCGGGGGATTTTCTACCTTTTCTACTTTTTCACTTGAAACTTTTCTCCTCTTTGAATCTGGCCAGACTGGGTATGCATTACTTAATATTGGAGGTAGTCTGCTAGTCTGTTTATTTGCTATTTATATTGGAATTAAAATTAGTGGAAATTTTCTCGCGCTATCATCTTCTTTGTAAAAAAATAGTCAATAACTTCTATTCAAGATTACAGAAATCATGTTTTTCGTAGATAAATTGAACAATAGAATAAATCATGCATTTTAATGTTCTATTGAATTTTTAATAATTTTTAAACTAAATTTTTAACATGAGAATTACTCTACTTTCAGTCATCTTAGCGATCTTTTTTATGGTGCCAGCAAATACCTATGCGGTAAAACCTGTTAATCCACCCAGCAAGCAGGAAATTAAAGACGCTAAAAAAGCTGCCAAAAAGGAATGGAAAAGTTTATCCAAGGACGAACGGAAAAGTCGAAAAACCGAAGTTAAAGCAGCGATCAAACAAGCTAAAGAGGCAGATGGTAATACAAATTTACTTTTATTAGTTATTTTGGCAATATTGATCCCACCAGTGGCAATGCTTTTATACGAAGGGGGAATAACCAATCGATTTTGGATATCGCTTTTACTAACGATATTGTTTTATCTTCCAGGATTGATTTATACCCTAGTAGTTATTTTAGGTGAGAATTAATTTTTGAATTGAAAAAATAAAAACATGAGTCATCCCGAATTTCATTATTAAAATTTAAAGTGGTGATTTACCCTTGAAATCAGGTTTTTTAGCTGGTTAGCCAGTTGGCTTTTAGCTAGTTAGCCCTCTTTTTACGTAAAAAGAGGGCTAACTAGCCAACCAGCAAACAAGCCAACTGGCTGATCACTTCTAAATAAATAATTTGGGATGACTCATGTTTAAATAGCTTCTATTAAAAAATGCTTAAAACATAATCATAAGAAAAGTCTTTAACTCACGGTCCGCTTCACCCCAATATCTAAAGATAACCCTTCTAATAATTCCACCGCAACTGCATCCGTCGGATTACCCACCAATACAATATCGTTCGCCAGTACTTCATTGGCAATATAATTTTTAAAACCAGCGATTCCTGCCTGTACTTCTGTTTTATCTTCAATCTCTACCAGAATTCTATCAGTAATCTCAAAGCCTTTATCTTTTCGAATATTTTGAATACGATTGACCAATTCCCGGGCAACGCCCTCGGCGCGTAATGTATCTGTTAGCGTCACGTCTAGTGCGACCGTTAGCGGTCCCTCACTGGCAACGAGCCAGCCCGGAATATCCTGCGTCGTAATCTCAAAATCTTCCAGCGTTAGCGTAAATTCTTCGTCATTAATCACCATTTGCATTCCTCCGTTTCTCTCAAGATTCGCAATCTCCGCATCCCCGAATTTTCCAATGGCTTGCGCTACGGTTTTCATATGTTTTCCCATCCTGCGCCCCAAAGTCTTAAAATTAGGTTTAATTCCTTTTTTGATAATACCTTCCGTATCGGTTACATATTCGATTTCCTTAACGTTCACTTCCGAAAGAATCAAATCCTTTACGCCTTCTACCTGTTCCTGGAAATCAGGATTCAAGACCGGTAGTAATATTTTTTGTAAAGGCTGACGCACTCGGATATTTTCTTTTTTCCGTAAGGACAAAACCAATGAAGAAATAGACTGCGCATAATTCATTCGCTGCTCAAGTGCTGGATTAATCACCTGCTCATCGGCGGTAGGGAAGTCAGCTAAATGGACCGAAATGGCTGTTTCTTTTTTAGTAACCGTATTTAAATTACCGTACATCCAGTCCGCAAAAAATGGAGCGACGGGTGCCATCAATTTATTTATTGTCACCATGCAAGTATAAAGGGTCTGGTAAGCCGCAATTTTATCCATACTGTAATCGCCTTTCCAAAAACGACGACGACACAAGCGCACGTACCAGTTACTCAAATGTTGATCGGTAAACTCCTGAATTTTTCGGGTAGCTGAAGTGGCTTCGTAAGCCGCGTAGTCGGCAGTTACTTCTTTAACCAAAGAATTCAAAAGAGAAATAATCCACCGGTCAATTTCCGGACGCTCCGCCAGAGGTATTTCCGCTTCACTAAAATTGAAATTATCCACATTGGCGTAAAGTCCGAAAAATGAATAAGTATTATATAGCGTTCCAAAAAACTTTCGGCGCACCTCTTCGATCCCGGAAAGATCAAATTTTAAATTGTCCCACGGTTGTGCATTGGAGATCATGTACCAGCGGGTTGCGTCCGCTCCGTACTTGGCTAGGGTTTCAAAAGGTTCTACCGCATTGCCCAGACGTTTGGACATTTTCTGACCTTTTTTATCTTGTACCAATCCGTTAGAAACAACATTTTTATACGCAACACTATCGAAAGCCATGACCGCAATAGCGTGTAGGGTATAAAACCAACCCCTGGTTTGATCCACTCCTTCGGCAATAAAATCAGCAGGAAAACCCATCTTTTTTTCGGGATCGAATTTATCTAAATTCTCAAATGGATAATGCCACTGTGCGTACGGCATCGACCCGGAATCAAACCATACGTCGATTAAATCTAACTCACGGGTTAGCGGCGTACCGTCTTCTGCTACCAGTATAATTTCGTCAATGTAAGGACGGTGCATATCCTTAGGAACGCTTTGATTTTTTCCTAGTGTTGCATTGGCCTTTTCAATTTCTTTGCCCAGTTCTTCGATCGAGCCAATACATTTTTTTTGTTGTTTGTCTTCCGAAACCCAAATGGGCAAGGGGATACCCCAAAACCGCGAACGGGATAAATTCCAGTCGTTTAGATTTTCGAGCCACTTACCAAAACGACCTTCTCCGGTAGACGCCGGTTTCCAGTTGATCGTTTTATTTAATTCAAACATGCGCTCTTTCATTGACGAAGCTTTGATAAACCAGCTATCAAGGGGATAGTATAAAACGGGCTTGTCCGTCCGCCAGCAATGCGGATAGGAGTGTACGTATTTTTCGATTTTAAAAGCTTTATTTTCCGTTTTTAATTTGATAGAAATCAAAACATCCACACTTTTATCGGGTGCCGTACCTTCGGTATAATATTCGTTTTTGACGTAAAGTCCGGCGAGCTCACCTACTTCTTTTCTGAATTTTCCCTGCAAATCTACGAGTGGAACAGGTTTTTCATTTTCATCCAATACCAACATTGGAGGAATATTATTTTCCTTTCCAACCTGTGCATCATCCGCTCCAAAAGTGGGCGCAATGTGAACGATTCCGGTACCATCTTCGGTCGTCACAAAATTTCCGGGAATCACCCGAAATGCTTTGTCCGCATTTTCGTACGGCAAAACGTACGGCAGTAATTGTTCGTAAGAAATACCGACCAGTTCTGATCCTTTAAATTCTTTTAGAATGGTGAAAGGAATTTTCTTATCCCCGGCTTTATAATCATCTAAACTTTCTCCTTCTTCCAGTGCTTTAAATTTTCCACTCAGTTGTTTACCTACCAGGGCTTTCGCCAAAACGATATGACTCGGCTCGTGGGTATACTGATTAAAGGTTTTGACAAGTACATAATCAATTTTATTTCCCACGGCTAGGGCGGTGTTAGAAGGCAAAGTCCAGGGAGTCGTCGTCCAGGCGATGATGTGTACCTCGGCGCCATTTGCTGCTGTAAATAAAAAATCGGAAGCTGTATCTTTTTTTATTTTAAATTGTGCGATGGCTGAAGTATCGGTCACGTCTTGATAGGCACCTGGCTGATTGAGTTCATGGCTACTCAATCCCGTTCCTGCCGCCGGAGAGTAAGGTTGGATAGTATAGCCTTTATACAATAAATCTTTGTCGTATAATCTTTTTAATAAAAACCAAACCGACTCAATATAATTATTATCAAAAGTGATGTATGGATCATTTAAATCTACCCAATAACCCATTTTACGGGTAATATCGTCCCACATATCCTTGTAGCGCATCACGGTTTCGCGACAAGCCTTATTATAATCATCCACTGATATTTTGGTGCCAATATCTTCTTTAGTAATACCTAACTCCTTTTCTACGCTCAACTCAATTGGTAATCCGTGCGTATCCCAGCCGCCTTTTCGTTGTACGCGCTGTCCTTGCATAGTATGAAAGCGACAAAACAAGTCTTTCACCGTTCGAGCCATCACGTGGTGAATACCTGGCTTACCATTGGCTGATGGCGGGCCTTCGTAAAAGACGTAAGTATTTTTGGCATCCTTTTCGGAGATACTACGCTCGAAGATGTTTTCGGATTTCCAAAATTCAAGTATTTCCCGGTCGATCTCCGGTAGATTAAGACTGTCGTAAGACTTATACATAAAAAACGATTTATTAAAACGATCACAAAAAAAAGCGCCGGCAGGTAATTAATCTGCCGGCGCTTTTGTATAAATATCATAAAGCTCCTACAGATTGGGGTTAATTCCAATAATTCGAATGCTAATGATTATATTTATGCAAAATTTCATTTTTACTAAATTTGGAATCCAAAGCTAATATTTATTTACAACAATTGCAATTTAATAATTTATGGGACCAGTTTGGGGTATTGATTTAGGAGGTACAAAAATCGAAGGAGTCGTATTGGAAGATCCTAATAATCCAGTTGTTTTAAAAAGACTAAGGGTAGCGACCGAAAAAGAGAAAGGATATCAACATATCATTGGCCAGATCGTTAAACTAGTAGAGGTCTTGATGGCAGAAACGGGCGTAAAACCCCAAAAAATTGGGATCGGAACACCAGGAACGCTGGAACCTTCGACCCAAACGATGAAAAATAGTAACACAACAGTCATCAATGGTAAGTATCTGAAACGAGATCTGGAACGGGCGCTCTCAATGCCCGTCTCAATGGCTAATGATGCCAACTGCTTTGCAATTGCGGAAACGCAATTAGGGGTTGTTAAAGAGGAACTACCTGATGCAAAAATAGTCTTTGGAGTCATCATGGGAACAGGCGTAGGTGGCGGATTTGTCATCAACGGAAAAGTGATCAACGGCAAGCAGGGTATTGCGGGCGAATGGGGGCATAGCTTTATGGATGTCTCGGGTGGAAAATGCTATTGTGGAAAAGTCGGCTGCACTGAAACTGTTATCGCAGGTCCGGCACTGGAAAAGTATTATTTTAATAAAATGGGAATTGAAAAATCCCTGCCGGAAATTGTGAGCCTCTATCACGAAGGAAATGATGAGATCGCTACGGAAACGGTACAACGACTACTCAAGTTTTTTGGTCAGGGTATTGCCAGCGTAATTAATATGATTGATCCGGATGCAGTGATCATCGGGGGTGGCGTTGGCAAGATAGACTTGCTGTACGATGAAGGCGTGAAATCGATTGAAAAGCACGTTTTTAATCACCGGCTGGAAACACCTGTTTTGCGACCTCGTTTGGGAGATAGTGCGGGCGTTTTTGGGGCAGCGTTGCTGTAGATATTTGCAGTTGTAAAGACACAAAAAAATAAGGCCACAAAGGCACTAAGACACAAAGGAAAAAACACGATAGAAAAACCTTAGTGTCTTCGCGTCTTGGTGGCAAAAAAGAATCTTTAAATTAACCAAGACAAAATAACCATGCTGCGAACCCAGCAATTAGAATACACCTACCCCGGAAATAAGACCATTACTTTCCCCGATATTCAATGTGAAAAAGGATCGCAATGGCTTTTGTTGGGGCAGTCAGGTACCGGAAAAACAACATTATTACACTTGTTAGGTGGTATTCGAAAACCACAAAAAGGAAAAGTATACGTAGCCGACCAGGAATTAAATACCCTTTCTTCTACCGCACTGGATCAGTTTCGCGGAAAAAATATCGGTATCGTTTTTCAGCAATCCTATTTTGTACAAGCGTTGACCGTGGGAGAAAATCTGCAACTCGCCCAAACGCTGGCGGGCCATTCTGCGGATTCGGACCGGATAAAAGATCTATTAAGTCGACTCAATATTGGCAATAAAATCCATGACCGGACGAATCGCCTCAGTCAGGGTGAACAGCAACGGGTCGCCATTGCACGCGCATTGGTCAATAGTCCCGGGCTCATCCTGGCCGACGAACCCACTTCGGCGCTGGACGACGAAAATTGTAAAGAAGTAATCGATCTGTTGGAAACGCAGGCGAAAGAAGAAGGCGCTACGCTGGTCATCGTCACCCACGATAGCCGCCTCAAAGCATTTTTTGACCACAAAATAATCTTACAATGAATCCGCTGACGCTGAGTTGGAAAAACCAGAAAGACCGGCCTTTACAAATGCTACTCACGTTGCTTTTGTTTGGCCTGGGTGTTGGATTGATTGCCTTGCTGATTTCACTCAATACCCAACTGGACGAAAAATTTAAAAATAATCTGGCGGGCATCGACCTCGTAATTGGCGCTAAAGGTAGTCCCTTACAGATGATTCTTTCGAGTATGTACCACATTGACGCACCGACGGGAAATATTTCAATCAATGAAGTCAAACCTTTTTTAAATCCTAAGCATCCTCTGATCAAACTGGCCGTTCCGCTCTCATTGGGAGACAGCTATAAAACGTTCCGAATTATCGGGACCACCCACGAATACGTAGATTCTATTTTTAGAGGAACCGTCGCAAGTGGAAAACGCTGGGAAGATTTGTACGAAGTAACGATTGGCGCAAATGTAGCCAATAAAACCAATCTTAAAATTGGAGATCAGTTTCACAGTTCTCACGGATTTACGGACGATGGTATCAATACTCACGACCACGGCGACGGCTTTAAAGTTGTCGGAATTTTGAATAAAACAAATACGGTTCTCGATCAACTGATTCTGACCAATACCCAAAGTGTCTGGGCCGTCCACGATCACGAAGCTGAAGAAAAACAGGCGCCAGCTGAGGCAGTGGCAGCGGATGATCATGACCACGACCAGGATCATGCATCGGAAGCAGCGGGTCAGGAAGACCATGCGGGACACGACCATTCAGGTCACGACCATGCGGATCACGAAGGACACGATCATGATACGCACGATCATGCAGATCACCAGGCTGCGGGACCCGTGATGAAACCGCTTATTGAATATCCGGATAAAGACATCACGACATTACTTATCCTTTACCGAAATAGAACAAGCTATCAGACACTGAGTATGCCGCGTAACATCAACGAAAATACCGATCTGCAAGCTGCGAGTCCGGCTATTGAAATGAATAGATTATTTTCGATGATGGGCGTTGGAACGGATGCTTTGAGAAATCTGGCTTTAATCATTGTGATTGTTTCCGGACTGAGTATTTTTATATCGCTGTTCAGTTCGCTGAAAGATCGTAAATACGAATTAGCGCTGATGCGGGTGATGGGGGCGAGCCGGAGTTATCTGTTTTTTCTGATTATTCTGGAAGGTTTACTCTTTGCTATTTTGGGGTATTTATTGGGATTATTACTTTCTCACGGTGGGATGGCCCTGCTATCCGGGTATCTGGAAGAAGCCTACCAATACGAATTTAGCGGCTGGCGATTTTTTAAAGAAGAGCTTTGGTTGCTGGGTGGATCACTGGGGATTGGCTTTGTGGCGGCCTTAATTCCGGCATTTCAGGCGTACCGAACCGATATTTCGGAGACTTTAACAACGTATTAAGAACAGATTTGGGGGAAAAGACGTTATATTTAGGGTGTTTGCAGAATGCTACTGGCTTCTTGCTTCTTTCGATTGCGATGCGAATATATCGAGAAAGCCTTACACGTTAAAGAGAAGCAAATAGCCAGAAGTAAGCGGCAAGCGGTATTCTTAATTATTACCTACTAATTCAACAATACAAACATGAAAAAGATTCCTTCCTTCCTACTAGCCACCAGCCTTTTAATGCTGCTAGCCTTTTCGCTTTCTGCGCAACAAGCACCTGCTGCGTCGGATGTCCCGGATGTCGCAGAATTGGAAGTAGAAAATACCTGGAAGGTGCTGAGTCGGTTGACCTATAAAAAGCAATACGATGAGATGATGGGTTTTAAAGTAGATGTTCCTGTTTTTAGTAAGGACATCCGGGCGATGGAAGGGAAAGAAGTAACGGTCAAAGGATATGTAATTCCAGTAGAAGGATATAAAAGTCATAAGGAATTTGTTTTTTCCGCTTTTCCATATAATATGTGTTTTTTCTGTGGAGGTGCGGGACCTGAAACGGTGATGGAGATTGAGGCATTGGAAGCGGTAGAATATTCGGCAGATGCGATTACGTTGCGTGGCAAATTGCAGTTGAATGACAGCGATATTAATCGGTTAATTTATTCGTTGACAGATGCGCGGGTGGTGAAGGAGTAACTGTAAAGTCTTGGACGTTTTAATGTCTAGTAATGCCACGGAAATTTTTTAATTCTGTTGAAAATTTCCGTGGCATTTTTTATTGAATAGAATAATTTGAAATTAGGATTCTTTTAGTTTATTAATTAATCCGTCTATTCTTTTCCTGTGAAAATGATCTAACAATAAGACAGGATTACATAGAAAAATAAGGCAATTTCTATGGGGTAATGATAATTTTTAAATGATGAAAAAATCTCTTCAATTAATTTTTGGTTTTACGTACCCAAACAGTTTAATATCTTCTGCAAAGGCCTGGCTGACCAACTCTATAGATTTCTTCGAATAAAATTTTAG
This sequence comes from uncultured Saprospiraceae bacterium, assembly GCA_938015415.1. Taxonomy (GTDB): domain Bacteria; phylum Bacteroidota; class Bacteroidia; order Chitinophagales; family Saprospiraceae; genus JALZUU01. The sequence goes on along the minus strand of CALLPK010000014.1, from coordinate 42,794 downwards.
ATAATTGCTATCCTTTCTGCTTGCGTTTAAATGGAGTAATTCTGCAACAATATTCACCTTCTCACAAATAGTCTGGAAGTCTTTTTCTATATTTTCCATTTTACCAATAAAGTCTACTATACATTCGTCTTTTTTATAGAAAAAATCCTTTTGTAAATTAAGACCTTTATGTACTCTCCAATCTATATATTCGTCAAAACTTTCCATGGATTTAACCAGGTCGTGTCGTCGATGATTTTTTATTTTGAGGATATAGGAATATAATGAAACTTGCCAATCCCATGGATTACGGACAAAACCAAATTTAAAATATTCGTCAAAAATTTTTTCTGGTAATTGTTCTTTCAACTCTGAGGCCGTAATGTGGGTGGCGAATTGGGGTACTCGAAATTTGGAAAAAAAGAGAGAGAGAAATTTAATATCGTCAAAATAACCAGGATTTTTAAAGTTAGGACTACTAAATTTTTTTAGGCTATTGGTAATGCTTGTTCCGGCAACCTTATAATTGTGAATGAAAATAAATTTCTTCTGATTTGATAGGATCATAATCTGGTTTTAAGGCCTCGTATCTTCTTTAATTCTATATTGTTAACTTGTTGAAGCAGTATGAATTTTTAAGTTAAACATTTTATTTGGTATAAATATAACCTATTATTTGCTCATTTATCAGGACTGTATCTATAAGTTATCACTCGCTAGCTTTTCATAAATACTAATCTAGCAGCACTCGGTTACACTTCTGAGTTTAAACAAACGTCTGTGGGTTTTGATAAAAATTTTTAATAGTAGTTAACTTGTGATATGACGGCGGGGATAAATGTATTCCCTATAACGGAATCCAATAATTCAATTTCATCACCAAAGCCCGATTCTTTGAGGCAAAATTTCCGGTCAGATAATTTTCGGTATAAACCAGATGAAAGTCCGACAAGGGTTGGTAACGCCAGTTAAAGCGGGCATTAACATTGAAATTTTCTTTTTGGGTATTGTATTGTATAAAAGTAGTGAAGGAAATGTTGCGGTTAAAAGAATATTCAAGTTTACTTCCTAATAAGACAAAGTGAATAATTTCTTCCTGATTGTTAAATCCTCCCAAATCTTGTTTAGAAAAGTTCAATCCTACGTTGAAATGACGATTTAGTCGGTAAGTAAAATCACTTCTGAAATCAAAATGATGTCCCGTAAATTCGTAACGGTAACCGATGCTGGCGTGGGTAGAAAATCGTTTGCGTTGTCCCGAATCGAAGGTCAGCAAATATCCCTGATTGTGGTAAACGCCAATATCAAACGGAAGTTCCAAACCATCTAACAATAAGGGAACCTGTAAGAGCGGTGCAGTATTACTATATTGTAAATTAAAATAAGCAGAGTTTTTGAATTTTAGCAACAGGTCCAGTTCGACCCGGTATTCTAAAAATTGGTATGCTTGATTAAAAAATAAATCTAATTGATAAATTGGACTGATAAAATCCAGGGTTTTATGTTTTGTGAAAAAGAATCGGTAATAACCACTATTTCTTACATCAACGTAACCAATTTGAATCGTCGTATCCCGTAATTTGTCTTGATGATACAATCGAGGCACATAATCCATTCCGGAAAAATAACCTTCTTCTACACTATCCATTCCTAAAAAAATGCTATAATTTTTTTCTTTGTATCGCGTCTTAAAAGTAAAAGCTTTGGCTGCCTGAGTAGTAGCGTCACTAAAGGCGTAATGCAAAAAAGCCTTGCCCGTCAGTCTGGAAGCGAAAAAACGATAATCAAATTCAAGCCCGCCAACTCGCTCATAATCATCTCCCGGTCGCCATTTATTAAAGCCCTGTCGATTGGTCATAAAAGCGGTGAGAGAAGATCCCTGAAAAATGTTTCTCTGCACCGTAGCAACTGTATAATTTTTGTGGGTGGTCTCTCCCTGAGGAGATTCTGTTTGCACATTCATAAGTCCGACTCGCCATTTGTCGTTTAAATTACCGCTTAGTCGAGCACCATACAAAATATTGACGGGATCTTCTCCGGCGCTACCAATTCTCCGGGAAAAGAAAGGACGAATTCGGCTATTGCCTATTTTTTCAAATAAATCGCTATTTTCTAAGAAGAAAGGCCTTTTTTCTGGAAAGAAAAGTTCAAATCTCTGTAGGTCAATTACCTGCCGGTCAACTTCTACCTGTGAAAAATCTGGTTTGAGTGTCAGGTCCAGATTCAGTGAAGAACTGATCGCAATTTTTGCGTCCATTCCCGTGTTAAAAAGCGCTGTTGTTGGTTGATCATTGCTATGGTCTTTTACCCCACCAACCGCCACATAAGGATTAATGATAGTAGATAACCCGGGCTTTTTTAATGCATTTCCCCAACGGAGTATTCCCATGGAAGAGAGGGTTGTTGTCTCAAAACCACGCGCCACGGGAACCCAAGTGGAGACCTCATTGCTTTTAAGGTCATTTCGAACAAAGTTTATTTTCCAATCTTTTTGCTGATGATCGTACCGCAGGATATTGAATGGAATTGCCATTTCAACCGACCATGATTTTTTGCCAGGATCTTGCCAGACTTCGGCGTACCACATCCCATCCCAATTGGTATTGATGGATTTATCTTTATGGCCTCCATCGGAGATGATCGCATCCCATTGGACACCAAAAGGACTGACGGCAAAACCCAGGGCGTTGTTTCCGTCCTTAAAAGCATCTAAGTAAACAGCAAAGGCATCATTGATTGAAAAGTCAAAATCTCTTTTTAGCGATTGTACTACAAAATCTCCCGGTGCCTGATCGGTACAGGTAGCACCAATATAGAGGAAATATTCGTCGTGTAATATTCGGACTTCCGTAATGGACTGAGCCTGGATGGAGTCCTGTGGGAAAGTCATCCAGAAGGGCGTGGTTTTGTCGGCAGTAGCCCATTCTGCTTCGAGTAATTTTCCATCCAATTCAATTGCCTGAGGGATGAAACGGGCATGAAGATTCTGTTCTTGTGCGTAACTGGATAGCCACACAAGTGAAAAGAAAAACCAGAGGTATGATTTTATCAGGGTCCTGATGATAAAATAAATCTAGTTGAACCATCTTTAGGCATAGACTTGACAGTGCAAGTCTACTATCTCCTCAAGAGGGATCGTGATCAAATGTGGGAAATAGGAAAGTGAAGTATTGGTTAATTTTTTAGATTCGATTATTATTGGTTTGGCTTCTTCAAATACGATCGAAAGACGACACATTTAAGGGAAGCTAATGTACCAATAGCTCGATTATTTTGCATTAAACATCCTGCCAATCCCAAATCGGAAAACCAGGAGTAATGCGATAAATAGAATTCCAACGTAATAAAACGGTACAATGGAAATCACAAAAATGCGAGTTCGATCAATAATCCACATAAAGATTAGGGTAGCAAAAATGGCCATACAGAGTCCAGATAGCTTATTAAAACCAGGAACACGATCTAGTGAAACATTATTTTTTATCAACAACAATGTCACGAACATGGATAGAATAGGAAAAATCTGTGTATAAATATCCGCATTGAAAACGCTCTGTTTTTCAAATAAAAATAAATAAACATTGAGCGTAATGGAAAAGATTCCTGGAATACAGATAAGATAGATTAATGCCGAGTATAAATACTTCCACGGACTGAGATGACCTTCGTTTTTACCCATAAAACCCGCAATGAGCGCCGTGAGAGGAATCATCCCAAAGTAGGCCATTAACAGGAGAGGTTGGTCAGCTAATAGATCAAAAAATTCCTTTAAAGTCATTGTGCATCCGTCTTTTGGAAATAATAAGGTAGGCTGATCCTTAAAATCAGTCTATATTTGTCTAAATATTATACAATAATAACGCCACATAAAGTGGTTAGAATTTTCTTGTTTTATAATAAAAGCAGCTTAACTGGATCTTCCAATAGTTGTTTTACCTTTACTAAAAATGTCACAGAAGTACTGCCATCAATTACCCGGTGATCATAAGAAAGCGCCAAATACATCATTGGACGTACTTTTACCTCTCCGTCGATGGCCATTGGACGTTGCTGAATGGTATGCATCCCCAGAATCGCGGATTGCGGCTCGTTCAAAATTGGTGTACTCATCATTGAACCAAAAACACCACCATTGGTGATCGTAAAAGTTCCGCCTTTCATTTCATCGAGGGTCAGTTCGCCCGCTCGTGCCTTACCCGCTAATGCTTTAATTGCCAGTTCAATTTCGTGGAATTTCATTTTTTCTACGTTTTTCACCGGAGGAACGACTAGTCCGGTTGGTGTAGAGATGGCAATAGAAATATCTACGTAATCGTGGTAGACAATATTATCACCGTCTATGGAAGCGTTGACATCCGGCATTTCCATAAGGACTTTGGCGCAGGCCTTTGAAAACAGCGACATAAAGCCGAGTTTAGTACCGTATTTTTCCACAAATTCTTCCTGGTATTTTTTTCGCATGGCCATGATATTGGTCAAATCCACTTCGTTAAAAGTGGTCAACATGGCGGTATTGTTCTTGGCAGAAACCAGTCGTTTGGCAATGGTTCGGCGCATTCTGCTCATTTTTTGAATACGTTCGCCGCGCTCGCCAACAGGAGTTGCAGAAGCAGAACTTACCTTGGCCGGAGTGGCAGTCTTTCCGTTGGAGGAAGCGGAGGTGGCCGGTTTGTTTTTCTGATTGGCCACGGCGGTCATTACATCTTCTTTGGTAATCCGTCCGTCTTTACCCGTTCCTTTAATATCTTTTTCAGATAATTTATTTTCTGCCATCAATTTAGCGGCGGCGGGAGAAGGATGACCATCTGCGTAGTGGCCATCTTTTTTATTTTCTGTTTCTAGATTTTCGACCGGCACTTCCTCAATGTCATCTTCGGCGGTACCATTGTTAGTGGACGCGCCTACTTCTATCTTAGCCACTAAGGCACCAATTTCCAGATCATCGCCCTCGGACGCGATGTAAATCAGTTTGCCGGAAGCTTCCGCCGGAAATTCCAGGGTTGCTTTATCCGATTCAAATTCACAGATCGGCTCGTCAATATTTACGTGATCTCCGTTACCTTTCAGCCATTGAGAAAGGGTGACTTCGGTAATAGATTCACCAATTACAGGCACTTTCATTTCTATGACTTGTCCAGTCGGGGTTGAAGTGGATGCTTTCTTGACAGGTGCTGCTTTTTCTTCCTTTTTGGGTGCCTCTTTGTTATTTGCTTTTGGCGCGGTCTTACCTTTACTGGCGCTGGTATCTATTTTGGCTACCAAAGCACCGATTTCCAAATCGTCCTCTTCGTTGGCGACAAAACTGATTGTTCCTGCAGCTTCCGCTGGAAATTCGAGGGTAGCCTTATCTGATTCAAATTCACAGATGGGATCATCGATATTTACGTAATCACCGTCGGCAACCAGCCATTTAGAAAGGGTTACTTCGGTAATGGACTCTCCGATTACGGGAACTTTCATTTCAATTATACTCATAATGACTGTTGGTTGTATAGATTTAAGTGTCTGAACAGGCGGTGCTGCTGATAATTTTCAAGTTGAATCAATTGAGCGTTAAAGTTACTTTTTTTTAGTAAAAATACCTTATGGTAAATAAAGGATATACGGAATAATTGTAACTTGAGTGGCTGAAGAGTGAAAAATCTCTAGTCGTAAATACAGCGTGTACTAGTTTCGAGGTTTATATACGTAAATTCTGCCATGGCCACCTTTTCCTTCGTTGGCAATATAAAGGGTCCCGTCTTTTCCGAAAGTGATACCTTCCGGTTGGCGATGAGCCTTCTTATCCAGTTTGGCCAAATATTGGATTTTTCCCGCTGCATTCATAATTAAAAGCATTTTTTTGGAAGAAGATAAAACATAAATTTCTTTTGATCTGGGATGAATAGCGATTCCGGAAGGACTAAATTTGAATTTATCCTGGATAAGGTAAGACTGAAAATTTTGAAATTCGGAATGATGCTTCGCCTCTTTTAAAAACTGCTGTACTTTTTCTAAGCTGATTTTATAAACCGGTTCTGGAATCATTTTTTTTGTTTTCAGGTCAAAACGATATACAGATTTTCGGTTAGCGGCTTCTTCGGTTGTTTCTCCCATTGTTGGTATGCCTTTACAGGCAATGAGGAGACTGTTGGATTCGGCCTGATAGCAAAGGCCTTCTACGTCATTTTTACCCTTTAGGTCTGTTTTAAAAGTGGAGACATCCGGATCTTCTCCATCGGGATCTTTTACCTGGTAAATAGTTCCATTGCTTTTGGTCACGTAAATGGTGTTTTGGTGATAAGCCAGTCCTTCGTAATCCCCATCTTTACCAAAATCAATTTTTTCGGTTACCTCTCCCGAAGTAATATCTATCTTATAGATATTCCCTTTTTCATCCTGAACAGTGTAGAGAAATTTATCTTTAGGACCAATTGTCAAACCGGAAATTTCTTCCAGTTTATCAGGCATTTTGAAAGACTGATCAGGTTCGGTGAGTTGGTAAGGAAAGTGATAATGAGCTGTACTGATGGCAATAGCAACTGGCGCGGCTAGAGAATCAGAATCGCCAGAATTTTTGGCGGATACTTTGGTCGAAAAATTAACAGATGGATCAGTAGGATTTTCAACACATCCTAAAAGGGTTGAAAGCAAAAAAAATAAAAGAGTCAATAATTTCATGTTTTGTCAGGATAGGCGATCAATACGCTTTTTGTAAATAAATTTAGGGGTTTTGGAGAAAAGAGTGGTATATAATTCTAACGCACGTAGACGTGCAGTCTTGTGATCTGGGGCAAGTTTATTTAACTCAAAGTAAATATTTGCTGTTTTTTCGTCTTCAGGATGATTATCCAGCATTTTTTCTAATAAACGGATGCCCTCTGCGGATGCTCCTTGGTAGTGTAGGATTTGCCCCTGAAGTAGCTCACCGTGGAAAGACAAGTTGGGATTACCAAGTGACGCTGCAATTTGTTGAGCTTCGGTAACTAATTCAGGAGCGCTCTGCGGATTCTGCATGTCCAGCAAAGTTTGTGCTTTTTCCAATAGACTGGAACAAAGAATTAATCTGTTTTTTATATTTCTGGCAATACCTATTGCCTGCTCGTAATGGATAATAGAAGTTTCGTATTCTTCTTTCAGATAATAAATGTCAGCCAGATTATTGACCGCTTTTGCAATTCCTTTTTGATAGCCCAACTCTTCGCATAAAAAGCTGCAATGATTTAAATAATCAACGGCTAAATCAAATTCTCCTTCTATACTTCGCAATTCTCCAATCAGCCCCAAGGCAATTGCGATGCCTTGTTTATCGCCGAGTTGTTCACAAAGTTCCAGATCCTGGATAAAATGATCCGCTGCTTTTATGTAATCACCTTTTTGTTGATATACACTACCAATACAACCAATCGCAATTGAAGTGAGTAGTTTATTTCCTAACTCTTGACTTAGTTCTAATCCTTTTTCATAACAGGACAAAGCATTATCAAAATCTCCTTTTTCAAAATAAACAATTCCTAAATTGACGTATAAGGTGGCCATTCCCCGCCGGTCCCCATTTTCTTCACTCTTTTTTAATTGCTTTTGCTGCTCCGCAATCCCTTCGTCGTAGCGCCCCAGGTTCATATAAGTCAGTCCAAGATTCGCAACAATCTGTGCATTAGCAGTGTGGTAAGTAAGAGATTCTGATTCGGAGATTGTTCGTTTAAAAAAATCAATAGCTTGTTTGTAATCTCCTTGCCGAAAATATAAGTTTCCTAGATTTCCAGTAACTCGAACGATGCCAATTTGATCTTTTTTTATGTGAAAATATTCTAGTGCTTCATCAAAATTAGTTCGTGCTTTTTGATACTCTCCTTGTAAAAGCAATAGATGTCCTAATTTTGTGTGGGCCCTACCTTTTATCAAATTATTTTCTGTCTGTAGCGCTAATTTTAGTCCTTCTTCGTAAATTTCTTTCCCCGTATCCCATTGTCCAATGAGTTCTAATACACTTCCTTTGCTGAGTAGAATTTGGGCAATTTTTTCGCCTTCTATTCTTGTATCCAGTTTATTTAAAGTTCGGTCGTAGTATTTGAGGGCTTGAGCATTTTGAAAATTTCTTCTTGCAAAATCTGCTGTTTTCTCTAAGTAGAAATTAGTTTTTTCAGATAATTCAGCTTGTTCGTAATGAAAGGCCAGGTCAATATATTTTTCGGATAAATTATCTTCGTATATTTTTTCGATAGACTCTGCGATGGTCAGATGTAGTTTTCTTAGTTGTGTTCTAAGTTGCATTTCATAAACCGCTTCTCGCAATAAGGCGTGACGGAAAATATATTTAATCTCATTCATGGCCTGCCAAATTTGACCTTTTTCAGCGGCATTAATTTGTTCTTTAATGGTGGTTTGAGAATCAAAATTAAAATCTTCGTGGTTTTGTAAAACAGCGGAAAGAACAGGGATTTCAAATTCTCTGCCGATGACAGCGGCGGTTTTGACCGTTGCTTTTACAAGATCAGAGAGTCGGTCAATTCGAGCCATTAGAATGGCATTGATGGAGTCAGAAACGACTCCGTGGGTTTCCTTTAGATTCCATAGTCCGGAATCTTCCACCAAGAAATTTTCTTCAAGGTAATAGGCAATGACTTGTTCGAGGTAAAATGGATTTCCGTTGGTTAGTTGATGAATGGTTAGGTCAAAATTTGGATGAGTCGCTCCATTAAGTTTTTGTTCCAGGACGCTTTTGATTGCTTTTAGCGAAAGGTTTTTTAGATTGATCTGCTGAAGACGAATATAATTACTCTTTAGAACTTCTTTAGGAATCAAAAAGTTTTTGGTTCCATCATCTTCGTAGCGCGAAGTGACCACCAGTGCAATCGAAAAACCTGCAATTACTTTAGAAAATGAATCAAGAAATTCTTGTGAACTATCATCGTACCAGTGGCCATCTTCGAGTTCGATGACTAGTGGGCGGATAATGGAAAGTGCCAGAAAAAAACTGGTTAGCGCACTGGTGATGTTTTGATAACGACCTTTAGCATCCAACTGACTCCACAGTGAGTTTTTATAAAATATACCAATCTGAGCAGCGAGGATTGACTTGGTCCTTATTAATTCTTTACGAACAACTTCTGCTTGTCCGTGTGTGGAGGTTTTTAAATCATCGTACAGAAAGTTGAAATTTTCCTCAAATTTTTCCAGATTGAGCATATTATCACCATCGTTGGCGGCCTGATCAAAGAAAATACTTAAAGCACTGATAAAAGGATTAAACGGCTTTTGTAATATTTGATCCGCCTGACAGACGATCCAGGTAAGGTCTTTTTTCTTTTTTAGTTTTTTTCGTAGTTCGAAAGTGATTCTGCTTTTACCCGAGCCCGGCTCTCCAAATATGTAAGTAAGTGCATTATAATTACCACTCAGAACCGGTGCGATAAAATTATAGAGTTTTTTTAGCGTTTTTTTACGCCCCTTCATAACTCCTTTATAACCACTTTTGATCAACACTTTTCTTCCCTGAAAAATATAGGTAGGAATATCTGCCGCGACTCCTTTGTATTGTATGTCTCCTTTGTGAACAAATTTAAATTGTTTGGCTTTCCGAATTTCCTCGTCAACTAAGATTTCACCCCAACTGGCTTTTACCATCAACCGGGCAGCGATGTTGACCCGATTTCCTACGGCCGCATACTGGCAACGTTCCGCCCCTCCGATGATCCCTGTAAAGGCTAGTCCACCTGTAATTCCCATTTTTATTTTGATGGGTATTTTTTCCAAGAGAGCCTCGGTACCTTCTTTGATCGCTAGGGCAAGTTCGAGTACTCGTTCGGTATTGTTTTCAAAGGAAATAGGTGCACCAAAAAAACCAAGGATCACCCCTCCTTTATCCCCAAAGTCTATTTCTTTAAAATAACCAGAAAAGGTGTTAAACTGGTCTAGAATTAGCGTAGTAAATTTATCAAAGTCTTCGTGCTGAGTAATGCCGTCAAAAGAAATGAAAATAGTAGTTACCCTACGAAATTCTCCAGCATCATTAAAGCGGACAATAGATTTGGGTAAAAAATTGCGGAGTATTTTTTCGGAAATAGATGGAATCTGAAAATTGTCTGTGATGAGGTTATGTTCAACATTGGTAGAAAGTAACTTTTTATAGCCATTGTCTAAATCTTCCAGCGAATACGCTTGGAGTGGAATTTTTTCTAGAATATGCTGATCCAGAATAATTTCCTGCCCCGAAGCATAGTGCTCAGCGGCTGCACAATTATTGATTCCTGGACCTCGAAAATAAAAAGCGTTTAATTGTCTACCAACAATTCCCCAGCGGACTTCACCAAAAGAAATTCCAATTTTAATTCCAATTTCAAAATCACCAAATCGGGTTTTTTTGATTCCCTCTTGAACAAATAGTTCGCGTAGTTGGCAGGCAGTTTGGATAATTTCGACGGGATCTTTGGTATGTTCAAAAACACCAGTAAATGCATCACCAGCAAAGTAAGGGATGAAACCTCTATTTTGGTAGACCACTCGAACCATCGGTTCAAAAATATTATTCAGACTATTGGATAATTCCTCGGCACCTTCGTTTCCTTCTTTCATTAATGTTTCTGTCAGCGGCGTAAAACCAGACAGATCAATGAAAATAGTGTATGCATTAAAATGACCACAGGTGCGGCTACTTGAAAACTGCTTTTGAATAAAATGAGGAATAAGTTGTTTTACAGACACGATGATGCTCAATATATGGTGAAGTTGTTTACTTTATCACAAGTTTACGAATTTACACTTTAATAATAACATTCGGTAATACTAATTGATAGATACTAAAAGTTTTTAAGCAAAAAACAGGCTACTTAGGTCTGGGAGGATATTTTACTTATTCTATGAAATTAGTTTTTAATTAGTAGCTTTGATCGCTGTTCTATCGCAAAGGTTTGGGGATGTTTTCCAAGAGCCTTTATACTGACAACTATCTACTCTATTATGACAAATCAGACTTCCATAAAGGCTATCAACCACCTTGGTTATCAGCATCCACCAGATGATATCGCTGCCCTGATTAATGCAGCTCCTACACCAGGAGCCAGTTTAAGCCCATCGGGAAACTGGATGCTCCTACTGGAAAAACCCAACCTCCCGTCTATCGAAGAGGTCGCACAGCCGGAACTCCGATTGGCTGGTATCAGAATAAACCCTCATACTAACGGTTCTAGTCGTCCTTTTTATTATAGCGGGTTTAAAATAAAATCATTAAAAGGTTTTACCGAAAAAGAGGTAAGCGGATTACCAGTCGTTCCCAAAATCGAAAATGTCAGTTGGTCTCCACAGGGAGATAAAATCGCTTTTACCAATACCGTTGCGACGGGACTCGAACTTTGGTTAGTCGATTTAGCAAAAGCTACCGCAAAAAGAATTACTTCTGTCATTGTTAATGATGCGATCTCCGGTCTGCCATATCGTTGGTTTTCTGATGGTAAGATGATCCTTTACAAGGCGATTGTCGATAAGCGGGAACAAGCCCCCCTTGCTAGTCTTGTTCCACAGGGACCAATAATTCAGGAAAATAAGACCAGTATGGCTCCGGTTCGTACTTATCAGGATTTACTCAAAAATAAACACGATGAGGCACTCTTTACTTATTATACTACTTCGCAACTAAAAACGATCGATCTGCGGACAGATGAACAAGCTAATTTTGGTAGCCCGGCGATCATCAACAATTTACAAACGAGCCCCGATGGCAATTATGTTTTAGTTACCACCATTCAGCCTCCCTTTTCGTATCTCGTACCTTATACGAGATTTGCAACACAGGTGGATATAGTAAACCGTGAAGGTCAATTGATAAAAACGATTGCCGCTATTCCTTCTTCCGAAGATATTCCCAAGGGATTTGGTGCGGTCCGTAAAGGTCCCAGATCTTTTGGTTGGCGAGCAGATTTGCCAGCTACCCTCATTTGGGTGGAGGCGCAAGACGAGGGAGACCCCAAAGTTGAAGTAGCTATTCGGGATCAAATGTATGTTCTGGAGGCTCCTTTTGTGGAAATAGCAAAACCATCGATCCAATTTCAACTTCGGTACGGTGGGGTGGATTGGGGACACGGTAACTTGGCCATTTGTTACGAGTGGTGGTGGCCCAACCGACAATTGATTACCAGTCAATGGCAGCCGGATTATCCCGAAAAAGGAAAGATACTTTTATCTGATCGCAGTTGGGAAGATTCATATAATGATCCAGGTGATTTCGTGACAGAAAGAAATACCAACGGAAGAAGTGTTTTGTTGGAAAAAAATGGTCGGCTTTATCTGAAGGGGCAAGGTGCTTCGACGGAAGGTAATCGACCATTTGTTGATACTTTTGATTTAGAAACCAAAAAAACGACACGCTTATGGCGATCGGAAGCACCTTACTACGAACGATCTGTTTCATTAAAGCAAATCTCAGAAAATAGAATTCTGACAGCACGCGAATCAAACGATGAACCACTCAATTATTTTTTCCGAAACTTAGAAACCGGAAAGTTGACTCAGATTACCCATTTTGAAAATCCTTATAAAATTTTACAATCTGTAAAAAAGGAACTCATCAAATACAAGCGAGCAGATGGCTTGGACTTGACGGCTACTTTATATTCTCCTCCTAATTACGATTCGTCGAAAGACGGAAAATTACCTGCCTTAATGTGGGCATACCCCCGCGAATACAAGAGTGCAAAAGCAGCAGGACAAGTTAAAGATTCTCCTTACGAATTTATTACGATTGGCTGGTTTTCGCCTATTTTTTGGGTCACGCAGGGATACGCTGTGCTGGATGATTTTAGTATGCCCATTGTAGGAGAAGGAGACGAAGAACCCAACGAAACTTTTATCGAGCAACTTGTTATGGACGCCGAAGCGGCAGCCAAAGCAATCGTAGATCGGGGTATCGCGGACCCAAAGCGACTCGCTGTCGGAGGACATTCTTACGGGGCTTTTATGACGGCAAATCTGTTGGCCCATTCGGATATCTTTGCGGCGGGTATTGCACGTAGTGGTGCTTACAATCGTACACTAACACCTTATGGTTTTCAATCGGAAGAAAGAACATTTTGGGAAGCACCGGATACTTATTTTAAAATGTCTCCTTTTATGCACGCTGATAAAATCAAGACTCCTTTGTTGTTGATTCATGGAGATGCAGACAATAATTCAGGGACTTACCCAATGCAGAGTGAACGGTTTTACGCAGCGTTGAAAGGACAAGGGGCTCCCGCAAGATTGGTGATGTTACCGCACGAAAGTCATAGCTATCGGGCCAAAGAATCGGTTATGCATATGTTGTGGGAAATGCATAATTGGTTGGAAAGGCATGTGTGATACAGAGAAAGTTTATAAATTGTCTCTACGATTTACGAAAAAAAGCACCGATATATTTTTCAAATTCTTGTGCAGACATTAGTTGTGAAAAGTCATCTTTTCGATCTGGTTTTATTTTTACAATCCAGCCAAGATCGTAAGGCGCTCGGTTTATCAAAGCCGGGTCTTCCAAAAGCGAAGTGTTAATTTCAACAATCGTACCGGCTACTGGTAAGCAGATTTCGTTGGCCATTTTATCTGATTCGGTTACGGCAAAAATTGCATCTTTTTCAAAATGGTTGTTTACCTTTGGTAAATCAATAAAATTAATAGTACCCGCTGCTTTTTGGCCAAAGTCAGATAAGCCAATCAGTAGCAGATCAAGGTCACTATTAAAAGCAGGACAAGCCCACTCCATATTTTCGGAGTATCGGGCCGTAGTAGCAATTTGACGCATATTTTTAAAAAATTTCTAATGAAATAAAAATTATGGGAAAGATACTAACAAAGTTATCCACTCCGCTAAAAAATTTTATTCAGGAGCAGCAGATGTTTTTTGTGGCTACCGCTCCGGCGGATGGAAAGGTGAATTTATCGCCTAAAGGAATGGATACGTTTCGAATCATAGGAGATAACAAGATTATTTGGTTGAATCTGACAGGGAGTGGGAATGAAACGGCAGCGCATGTATTGGAGAATAAGCGAATGACGATTATGTTTTGTTCTTTTATGGGCAATCCGCTGATTTTGCGTTTATACGGAACGGCTAAATTTTATCAGCCGGAAGATCCCGAGTGGGATACCCTGGCCGAATCGTTTCCCGACTACGGTGGCCGACGCCAGATCTTTGAGATGGATATCGAATCAGTACAAACCTCGTGCGGTTATGCAGTGCCATTATTTGAATACAAAGAACAGCGGACTCGATTGGAAAAGTGGGCAGATGACAAAGGTGAATCGGGTATTCGCGATTACTGGGAAGAGAAAAACAAGGTGAGTTTAGATGGAAAGTCTACGGGAATTTGATGAGTGCTTATAATTCAATTCGAAAGATAAATTAAAATGACCATATTCGATTTTAATATAAAAAAAGGAATTTACAGTTTTGAGTTGGAGGGTTTGAAGACGGAAAGTCATTCGCACCCTGTTGTTGAAATTATTAATGCAATAGATGGTGTTTTTTCAATAGTATCGAACGGCGAAATAATGGAGAATCTGGAATTTCAATAAAAAAGTATTTGGTTTGGAATAAACTGAAACAGGCAATTAATCTTTATTTGAACAGTAGTAAAAACCTGACAAATGTGTCCATGGAAAGCGGTTTTTTCGACCAGTCTCACTTGACAAATTCATTCAAAAGTATATTGGGTGTTACGCCTTCCAAGGCATATAGTAGCAGAACCTTACAATCTTAAAGAATTATTAAGATTTACTTTTGTTCTAAAAGAAAATGACAAAAATGATTAGAAAAGTAGAAAAGACCGATATTCCAGCACTAAAGAAAGTCCTTGATTCAAGTGAATTATTCCCTTCTTTTTTACTTGATGATATGATTAGCGATTATTTGAATAATGCGTCTTCTAAAGATATATGGTTTACAACAATTGACGACGGGAACCCAATTTCGATTGGATACTGTGCGCCCGAAAGACTTACGGAGGGAACCTATAACTTATATGCGATTGCGGTAAATAAAAAAAATCAGGGAAATGGAATAGGTAAGAGAATGATGGAATATATTGAAAATCATTTGCGAAAAGATGGCAACAGAATTTTAATCGTAGAAACATCAGGAAAACCAGAATTCGCATTAACCAGGGAATTTTACATTAAGTGTAAATACTTAAAGCAGGCTGTAATTCCAGAATTCTACGAAGAGGGAGATGATAAGGTAGTGTTCTGGAAAAAACTTATATAACCTATTAAATTAGTTCACCATATTATTACCAGTCTAATTTAAGGTACTCAACCCCAAATCAATTGATTTGAAAAGCTCTTCTTGAGCGGGTGCTATTTTCGCAGTAATTTGTAGTCCACTAAATAGACTAAATAAGTAAGCGGCAGTCGCTTTTACTTCTAGTTGTGTACTAAATTCTCCACTAGCTTTTCCTCGTTCCAAAGTTTCAACAATAAGATTTTGAAAAGTATTTTTATTGTCTAACAACTCACTAATAATATGATGATGTTTTGGCAAATACTCCGTCGTACAATTGATCACAAAGCATCCTTTTCGATTTTTGTCTTTAATCGCCGCACCGATGGCTGCCTTAAATAGGAAGGACAAGCTTTTTTTAACCGAATCAAATTTAGCCAAGTGTTCTTTTAAAAAAATTAGATTTTCCGCCCGGTAAGATTGTAACGCTGCCTCGTATAATTTATTTTTTCCACCAAAAGTGCCATAAATACTCGCTCGGTTAATCCCCAGGTGGTCTACCAGATTTTGCACGGAAGTGGCATGAAAGCCTTGTTGCCAGAATAGCTGTTTCGCTTTTTCTAGAACTACATCTTTATCAAATTCTTTACTACGTGCCATGATCTTAATAATTTTGTTGGCTAGCTATTTATTAGCTAGCCAACAGTATATTTCATTCCATAAAATTCAGGAATAATTTTTAAAAATTCAAATAATTAAACTTGCGCAAATCCACCGTCTACTGGAATCTCTGCGCCAGTAATGTATGAAGCATCTTCAGAAGCCAAAAATAGCGCAACGGCAGCTACTTCTGTACCTTCCCCAAAACGGCCCAAGGGAACCATAGATGGAAACGAACCAGCCATCTCATTAATTTGCGCTTGATCTACATTGTGTTTACCATATATGGGTGTATCAATCGGTCCGGGACTTATTGAATTAACTCGAATACCTTTATTACCAAATTCCGCGGCTAAGGTTTTGGTAATAGATCTAAGCGCAGCTTTGCTGGAGGCATAGGCGGACATCGCTGGAAACCCTTTGACATTCGTAATAGAGGTATTAAAAATAATACTGGCTCCTTCGTTGAGGGAACCCGCCGCTTCATTTACGGTAAATAAGGGGCCTTTGACGTTCACATTATACACTTCATCAAAAATTTCTTCCGTTAGGGTTCCAATGCCTTCTAATCTAAAAATACCAGCATTCAAAAATAGCACATCTATCTTACCAAAATGTGCAACCGTTTTTTCTACTAATTTTTTACTGTCTGAAGTGCTGGATGCCTCTGCCGGGATTAGCAGATAATCTCCCGTAAGTTGATCTTTAATGGCTTCTAGTTTTTTCTGGGTCCTACCAGTTAACACTACTTTAGCTCCTTGCTGTAAAAATAATTTTGCGGTGTCCAATCCCATTCCGCTGGTAGCGCCAGTTACAATGGCTACTTTTCCGTTTAATTTACTCATTGGTTATTTACTTTTTTATATTAAAAAATTTATTCTAGAACGATCATTCTGTTATTTAAATTATAGAACGATCATTCCAATTAAAAAGTTTTCAATATTTTGATTAAAATTAACCAGGAAATAAAAAAAATAGCATAACCAAATGATAATCATTTGGTTATGCTATTTTTAGAAATATAAAATTAATTATCTATTTCCACTCGGGCATCTCCGCATTTTCAAAAAGCAGTGCTCGATTGTCTCCATCCAGGTCCATGATGTAAATATTTTTTTGGGAAATACCATCATTATTGGTATTCGTAAAAATGATTTTAGCACCGTCTGGCGAATAACGAGCGTCCAAATCATTGGTACCATCTATTTTTTCGTAGGATAAGTCCACGCGGACTCCGGAGTTGATATCCACCTGGAAAACCCGAGCATCTAATTGTCTGCCAGTAACAGAATTAAAACCAGAAATATCCTGAGTATAAAGAATTTTTGTTCCAGGAATTGAGAATACACCTCCACCAGTACTACCAGGTAAATCGGGAATAACCGTATCAACAAAAGCACCACTAGATTCTAATAACCAGATGTTGGACGCGTACGGCGCGTTACCCAGCGTACGCACCAATATTTTATTGCCGGGACCCACCCAGTCACATTCTACGAAGGTAGTACCTGCAGGAGCTTCTGTAATTACGCTTAATCCAGTACCGTCGACATTGATGACATTCAGAATAGAATTTCGCATATAGAGTATTTGGGTACCATCGGGTGACCAGCTAAAGTCCAACTCAAAACTATTCAGGCCACTAATCGGCAAAGTGGTTACTTGAGTGACATCGGAGCCATCACGATTCATGGTATAAATATGCAGATCGATTCCTGCATTGGAAATGAAGGCAATTTTGTCTCTGTTGGGACTCATAATCGGTCTCCAGTTACTGGCATTGTTATCGGTTAATTTTATTTCATCACCAAGATCATTGGCTGAATAGATATCGTATTTTCCGTCGATTTCGCGCGCGAATAAAAAACGGTAATCGGGAAATTCTTCTGTTTTAAACCGCCAGAGCATACTAAAAACAGGGGCAGTGCGTCCATCTTTAGCACTCACTTGCCAATAATAATTTTTACCAAATTGAAGATCGGTTACTTCCAGAAAATTATCCGGAATATCCATGACTTCCAAAATAGGATCAGCTTGTTGATCTTCGTATAGGTACAGATCATAAAGTAGCATATCCTCTTCGTCCTCATCAACGGAAATCCATTCCAAGCGAACATTTACCGACTGATCCTGAGCTCCATCTAGGGGAGAGATAACTTGTGGAGTGGTAGGAGGAACACTGATAGAAGTATCTTTTTCCATTCGGATAACGACTTGTCCCGCACTGTTTCCGGTAACCGTAACACCTTCTAGTTTAATTACAAAACCTTCTTTCTCTGCTCGAATAGAGTAGGTACCAATGGGAACACTTTCAAGGGTGAAGTTTCCGGCTACATCCGTAATGACAGAACTGGAAGTAGGTGTGGTACTGATAGCAACATTATCAAGCGGCGTAAGGTCATCCTTGCGTAATACTTGCCCTTCAATACTACCAAATAGTTGAGGCTGAATGGTATCTTCGTTACAGCTTGTCATCAGTATCAGGCTAAGTAAAAAAGCGATTACTATATATTTAGAAGTCATTATTATTTCTTTTTAGAATAATTAAATTTTCGTTCAGCCTGAATTTCTCGACCAAAATAAAAGTGAAATCCTATGTTGGCCCGCCAGTAATGATCATTGTATTTTCCTTGTTCTATCAGGTCAAAATTATCACTTAACATGATATTATAATCCAGAGATGTTTTAAGCCCAAGCGAGTTATTAATCAAAAATTCTATTCCGGCTCCAAGATTAACTTTGGGATATTTTTTATTAGAAAAATCAAATCTTCCAGTGGCATTTTCGGTAATTACCCCAACACCTCCATATCCATAAGGAGTCAATAGGTTATATGGAGAAAATCGATAGGCGAGGTTTAAATCTGCATAAGTGACATCTTTATCAAAAAAGTCTTTAGTGGATAAAGAACTCATCCCATAGTTTAAAGCAAGGCCAAGTTTAGGTCCCGGAGAAAAAAGTAATCCAGCTTCTAGCCCCGTTGAGATCACTGGATCGGGATAATCTCCTTTGTACTGCAGAGAAGTTGTAGAAACGTTTAAACCGACCTGTTTTCGGCGATTATCTAAAATTTTATTAAAAATATCGGTTTGTGGAATACGTTCTTTTTCTTTATCATATTGAATAAAAGCATCAGAAACTACATTACGAGCTTCTTTTAAATCCCAAAGCTTTTCCTTTACTCCTTCGATGATTAAGCTCATCACTGCTTTTTCGATGGCCTCGGTGAGTGCGAGTTCCGAAGGTTCATTGTAGGTAAATCCCGTTTCTGCTTCGAGTAAACGACCAAAGCGAACGAAGCGGAACAACCCGGCATTCATTGCCTGCGATAGAATGGTTTTAGAAGTATAAACTGTTTTGAGAATTTTTCCATTACTGGTAGAGACCGCCCGCAGATATACCGTAACCCTATCCTGTCGGTATTGTCCAGAAGCGCCTGCCCCAAAATAACGAAGCCCCGCACCGCCAGTAATCACATTGGCGTCATAAGAGATGATACCACCTTCTAGAATAACGCCGGCATAGAGTAGTGGTGGAAGATCATTTTGATTGGTGGCTTCGCCTTCCGTATTGTATTGGGCTCGACTGGATCTGATAATTTTTCGCTCGTTTAATAGATTACTCACGTTTTCACGTTCGATAGGAATAAACCATTTGGAGTCTTCCAGTGCTTTAATCAGTACAGTGGTTGCTCCCTGAGTTACGGCAGTAGACCAGCTAGTTCCATTTTCACTGGGTTTGTATTGTCCGGTCTGATCGCGGAATTTATAGACTGCAACGATGATTGGACTTTTGGCTTCCGGAAGATTTTTTAAATCAATGGTTGATTGTGTTTCTTCTCCCAGACGCGCTTTGGTAGGAGCTACCGGCTGATGTAATAACAGACTACAGCTGGAGCATAAAATGACGATCAGCAGGCTGAACATCACTCTAGTAAGTAGAATCGTTCCCTTCATTAGTAATGCGTGTTGTAGTCTTCTTGCAGGCAGAAGATCTTAATTGGTGAAAATTCTTAAAACGGAAATAGGAAACGTTAATCTATAAATGTGGTGGGAGTTGACTTAAAGTACGAACAATAGATCACTCTATTCATCTTAACCCGCAAGTTAGGGAGTAAAACAATAAGATTCAACGTTTTTATATTTTTTTTAGAAAAAAGGAATAATTACCTGTGTTTGTTCCCCTAGAGCAGTATCCAAAATAGTGATGGATAATCCCTCTGTGGTATTATTCACTTCAATCTGAAAATTACCTATCGTATAAGAACCTTCCTCTAAACCTGCCTCCCCAAATTGACTGGTTGTCAATTCCCGGGAAATTTGACTCAATAGCTGGCGATTTAAAGTTTCGGCAAAGTCATCTAGTGTTGAGCTTTGATTAAAGGAAAAAATATCGTCGCCTTCTGGTTCTTCGATAAGATTTTGAACTTGAGCAGAGCTAAGCAGCCACTGGTAATTAAAGGTTTCACCGCCAAATGCAGGGTTAACAGGTTTGTAAACTAAGTCCTGACCATTACAAAAGGTTCCTGATAAGCAGAAGCAAATAACGAAAAAAGTGATTGAAGCTAGTTTATTTTTCATGGTATTGATTATTATCAGTTTTGGTAAAATTATACGTTTTATATTTTAAATGCCACTTCCCATTTGGTCTTCTTCTTTTAGTTGATCATTAATTTTTGCCTGAGCGCTGAGACGAGCACGGGTAACTCGAATGGCAAAGTTCACCACATTTTCGAGCGCATCATAACGGGGAGGAACAAAATTTTGAAATATTTTATCTTCGTTCAATGTCAGCGAAATTTGGGCACCTCGACCACGGGATGGTTCTTCTCTTATATAAATAGAAAAGTTTTTTGCTCCAATGGGCGCAATCCATTTTTTATAAAATAAATCATAAAAATCACGTGCTATTTTGGAGCGGGTTTCATCGATGATCAAACCGTCAATTTCTAAAACATCTACGGGTACTACTGCTCTGGACTTTTTGGTAGTAGTAATGGGTTTATCTTTTTTAGTGGTAGGAACAGGTTTTTTAATGGAAATAGGAACTTCCTTATTGGGGGATGGAGTAGCGGCTATTTTAGGATTTTCTTTTTTTGGTGGAATGGGCCGAGCTGTTTGAGTCAATATTTCTTTTTTTTCTGAAATAGGCTTTTCTGGATAAAATAAGGAATCAGTAAAGATAGCGCCCAAATCGTTACGTATCTGGAAAACTACCTGATAATTATCCGTATTATTTTTATAAAAACTGCTACGACCAAGAATTTTTGTACGATTGGGACTAACGGTAAAACTTCCGCTTTGTTGATGTTTAGCAGTTCCGCTGGTACCAGATTTGGTGATATCCATTTTTTGGTAGAGGGTAAGTTCCTGGTCAGAATCATTTTTGATCATTCCTCTGATTTCTATCTTTTTAGTTTGGGGCAAATCTACAACCTCAATCCAGGCACGGATATTAACGGACTCGCTCTGAGCGGTCAGGTTGCTGATGGCTAGAAGAAAAAACACTATGATATTTACGTTAACCCCTTTCATATTGCTGACTATGATAAACAACTATTAGGTGAAAATCAAGGGGGAAAGGCTTTTTAGAGTTTGGATTGCTCTATTTGCAAGCGAAGTCCGTCGCCTTCCTGAATAATTTTAATTTCTTTATTTTCAATATTTCCCTCTAAAATCTGAACAATTTCATTATCGTTTCCTATTTGAATAAGTTCGATATTCAGACCATCCACTTGATTGATCTTCTGAACAATCTTATTATCATTCCCTTGTTGAATAATTCCAATCTTATTATTTGATCCAATTAGGTCTAGTTCGTAATAATTATTACTCCCCTGTTGCACGAGCGCTAACTTATTAGCCTGTCCCTCCTGTCGTACAATAGCAAGGTTGAAGTCACCACTCTGCAATAACTGTGCGATATTTGCCTTTTCTTTGTCCGTTAGGGTTTGTACAATTTCGGACTCGTTACGTCTTCCTTCTTGTTGGATAACTGTTTGGTTACCATTCTGGGCGTTGATTTCCTGTTCTAACAAAAGAGAGGACTCTTGTAGAAAGTCTTCCGGTGTTTGTGCGAAGATAAGGGAAGCTGCAAAAAGAAGAATCGTGATTAGAGCGAATTTTAGAAAAAATTTCATGAGCTTTTTTTGATAGAAAAGATTCCGTCTCCTAGGAGACGGAATCTTTTTGATAAAACAAACAATATTCTAGTTCTCAGACTGAGAAACAGTAGCGCTGTTACGGCTTCCTGCTTGTAAAATAATGCTATTGTTAGTTTGACCACTTTGTGTGTTGATCGCTTCGTTAGCATTACCTTCCTGGCTGATAGCAACAGCATTTTCATTACCATCTTGAGAAAGAAGGATGTTGTTGTTGTCACCAAACTGATCAAGTAAAACCTGATTTTCAGCACCAGCGAAGTTGTTGTTACCATTCTGAGCAACGTTCATTGTATTTCCGTTACCTTCCTGCATAGCAGAAATGTTGTTAGAAACACCAGTCTGCTGAATGATAGCAGCACTGTTACTACCCAACTGATTAACAGAGATAGAACTGTTTTCACCAGCTTGCTCCTGTGTTGCAAGATTATTATCACCTACCTGCTGAACAAAAGCAGTGTTTGCTCCAACACCAGACTGTAATTGAACCACTGTGTTACCATTACCTTCCTGAGTAGCAGTAAGGTCGTTACTAGTACCTTCAACTTCCTGACGAGTAGTGTTCAAGTTACCTTCCTGAGAGATAGCAGATACGTTATCTCCATCTGCCATAAGGCTAACAGCATTATTAGCGTCTCCTACCTGAGCAAGATTAACTGCATTATTACCGCCATTTAACTGAATTTCTCCAACGTTGTTGGTTCCGGCCTGGCTTAAATCTACCACGTTGTTGTCTGCATTCTGAATAACTAAAGTTGAGTTGGTAGCTCCTTTTTGAGTGATACCTGCATTGTTGTCATCACCAGTTTGCTGAAGATTACTAGTGTTGCTTTGCGCACATAGCAATCCTGCTGATAACATAATGGATAGAGAAAGAAAAATCTTTTTCATGAGTGTCTAAAATTTAATGGTTAAAAAATTATTTAAATAGTAATAAAGTTAATGAAAAGGTTACAATATGGAAGAAAGTAACCCAGCTTTACAGAATTTGAATGACTTGCGAAGCAACTTCGAAATCCAAGCATTATACTGTTAAGGACATTTGGGGAAAATATGTCTAACGCTTTTGGAACAAAAAAAATTGAATATCTAAGTAAAGGCAAAACCCAAATGGATAATAATAAATTATTGGGTAATTAAAAAAATGCTTTATTTAGGAATTGTGGGAAGTAAAAGACATTGTTAACAAACAACACCTATTTTAGACAAAGGTAAGGGAATCTTTGGTAATTAAGTAGTTCTTATTTAAAAATACCCTAAATCTGGTAGTGAAAACAAGCGGGCTAAATCCGTATTGGACTTAACCCGCGCTTCTTTGTTTTATACAAATTTGTAGTCTCGAATTTAACGCTCCACTTCCTTCTTCTGAAGTAGGAGTGCCAACTCTTCTAATTGTTCTGCAGAGATCGTGGCAGGAGCGTCGATCATCATGTCCCGACCCTGATTGTTTTTTGGGAAAGCGATAAAGTCCCGAATGGATGATTGCCCTTTTAATACCGCACACAACCGATCAAAGCCAAATGCGATTCCACCGTGTGGTGGCGCTCCGTATTCAAAGGCACCCAGCAAAAATCCAAACTGGTCCGCTGCTTCTTCTTTCGAAAAGCCTAACAGATCAAAATTTCGGGACTGCAGTGCCCGATCGTGGATACGTATAGAACCACCACCAATTTCAGAACCATTAATTACCAGATCATAGGCATCTGCTCTTAACGATTTCATGGTTTCGTGGTCACCGGCCATCATACGATCAACGTCTTCTTTTTTTGGAGAAGTAAAGGGGTGGTGCATTGCGTGGAAACGGTTAGATTCTTCGTCCCATTCTAAAAGTGGAAAATCTAAAACCCATAATGGCTTAAAATCTCCTTCTTTCATCAAACCCATTCTTCGTCCCATCTCCAGCCGAAGATTGTTGAGTTGTTTTCTGGTTTTTTCTGTTTCTCCAGAAAGAATCAGTAATAAGTCTCCAGGTTTTGCATTCATTTTATTCGCCCAAACCTTTAGATCGTCATCTGAAAAGAATTTACCAACCGAAGATTTAAAAGTTCCATCGGGATTAACTTTTACATAAACAAGTCCTTTCGCACCAATCTGAGGTTGTTGCATCCATTCGGTAAGTGCTTTGATATCTTTATTAGAATAGGCATTGGCCTGGGCAGTGGCACAAATTCCAACGACGAGTTCTGCGTTGTCAAAAACGGAAAACCCTTTTTGCTGCGCAACATCGTTTAATTCCGTAAAAGCCATATCAAAACGTAAGTCGGGTTTATCCGAACCGTATTTTTCCATCGCTTCATCGTAGGATATCCGGGGGAAATCTGCCAGATCTACGCCAATGGTAGTTTTAAATAAATGTTTGGTTAATCCTTCAAACGTATTCAGAATATCTTCTTGTGTTACAAACGACATCTCGCAATCAATCTGCGTAAATTCTGGTTGGCGGTCCGCTCGTAAATCTTCATCCCGGAAGCATTTAACAATCTGAAAATATTTATCGAATCCCGCCACCATCAGAATCTGTTTAAAAGTCTGCGGAGATTGAGGCAGGGCATAAAATTCTCCAGTATTCATTCGACTAGGTACCACAAAATCACGAGCACCTTCGGGAGTACTCTTAATCAGTACAGGTGTTTCTACTTCTATAAAATCTTTATTTGCCAGATATTTACGAGTCTCAATGGCCAGTTCACTTCTGAAAATAATATTGTCCTGCACTTTCTTTCTACGTAAATCCAGATAACGATATTTCATGCGTAAGTCCTCTCCTCCGTCCGTATCTTCTTCGATGGTGAAAGGAGGTGTTTTAGCGGCATTCAGTACTTCCAGTGATTTGACCTCTATTTCAATGTTTCCGGTTGGACGGTTAGGATTTTTATTGGTTCTCTCTCTGACCAGTCCCGATATTTTTAAAACATATTCGCGGCCTAGTTTCCGTGCCTGATTACAAAGCGCTTCATCGTCTTCCATGTTAAAAACCAACTGCGTAATACCATATCGGTCCCGCAGGTCAATAAATGTCATTCCGCCAAAGTCCCGGCTGGCCTGTAGCCATCCACTAAGCGTTATGGTCTGACCAACATTATCCATTCTAAGTTCGCCGCAATTGTGTGTTCTGTACATATTTGAAGATGATTTAAATTTTTAAATATTAAGGATTACAAATCCGGTTACAAAAATAGTTTATATTAACTTGGTGCGCACCGTGCGGTTTGTCCATATTTTCTTGAATATGCGAAATTAGGTAAAATTGAACAAGCTGTTCTTCAAATTACTACCTTTGCTCCTTGATTTTAAGATCTTTGGAAACAATATGAGCGAGTACGTTAAAAAATTTGGCACGGCACCGGTGTTTTTTACCGCTATATCTACGATTTTAGGGGCGGTAATGTTTCTGCGATTTGGATTTGCGGTAGGACAGATTGGTTTATTAGGAACATTTGCCATTATTCTCATCGGACATGCGGTTACCATACCAACGGCTATGGCCATTGCTGAAATTGCCACCAATCAGAAGGTGGAAGGAGGTGGTGAATATTATATTATTTCTCGTTCTTTTGGTCTCGTAGTAGGTTCTTCTATTGGTATTGCGTTATATTTTTCTCAGGCGGTTAGCGTGGCCTTCTACATTATTGCTTTTGCGGAAGCCTTTTCTTCTTTATTTGAATACCTGATTCGAACTTACGGAGATCAACTTCAACCCTGGGTGGTCTGGTTATTACAACAAAAACAAACCGTCAGTATCCCTGCCCTTTTTCTCCTTACTGGAATAATGTTATACAAAGGAGCAGAGCTTGGTGTGAAGGCACTTTACGTAGTGGTTTTTACGCTTTTCCTATCGCTTATTGCTTTTTTTATCGGTCAGACAGAATACAGTGAAATACATACTTTAGATCCGTTTGCTAGTGTGCAAAATCTTAACCTGAATAGAACAGATACGATTAATTTGTTTCCAGTAGACACGGTAGTATCGCCCGTAATTACACAACAGAATAAGCCAGTTCCAGCAGAAAATAATATTCCCGCAGCAATAGGGTTTTTTACTGTTTTTGCCATTATTTTCCCTGCTTTTACAGGAATGACGGCTGGAGTGGGCCTTTCGGGAGACTTAAAAAATCCCAGTCGATCGATTCCACTGGGAACGCTGGCCGGAACACTGACCGGAATGGTAGTTTATTTTTTAATTGCGTATAAAATGGCGGTTTCTGCTAGTCCAGTTGACTTAGCTAATACGGATAACTTGGTGATGGCTAAAATTGCCTGGCAAGGTTGGTGGTTGATACCTTTAGGATTGGCGGCGGCAACCATTTCCTCCGCCTTGGGATCTTTAATGGTGGCTCCACGAACGTTACAAGCGATTGCTCGAGATAATATTTTACCTTCTGTAGGAATAAATAACTGGTTGTCTCAAGGAAAAGGAGCTAGTGACGAGCCTTTTAATGCTACTGTCATCACGATTTTAATTGCCTTGGTTTTTGTAATAATTGGCCAACTTGATTTTGTGGCAGAAATCATTTCGATGTTTTTTATGGTGACCTACGGGGCGCTTTGTCTAATTTCTTTTTTGCAGCATTTTGCGGCTGACCCCTCTTATCGTCCTACTTTTAAATCGCGCTGGTATATTTCATTATTTGGGGCGATTGCTTGTATGGTGTTGATTTTTTTTATGAATGCGCTTTATGCAGTGGTCGCAATATTGGGGATCGGACTGTTCTACTTTTTGGTTAGTTATTATAATCCAGAAAAGAATAACCTGGCATTGATCTTTCAGGGAGCGATCTTTCAGTTGAGCCGACAGTTGCAAGTTTTTTTACAAAAATCAGAAAAAGAAAAGACAGTTAGCTGGAGACCATCGGTAATTTGTATCTCAGAAAACTCTTTCGAGCGATTTGCCGCCTTTGATTTATTAAGATGGATCTCGCAAAAATATGGTTTCGGGACTTACCTGCATAAGATCACCGGTTATCTTTCACGAGCCACCAATCAAGAAGCCAGAGACGCAAAGGCTCGATTGATAAAAATGGCGGAAACCAGCAATAGTAAAATTTATATTGACACGTTGGTTAGTCCTTCCTATACCTCTGCTATTGCACAAGCTATTCAACTACCGGGTATCTCTGGAACGGATAATAATTTATTACTTTTTGAATATTCTAAATACAAACCTTCCTATTTGGAAAATATGATTGACAACTTTGGACTGGTACGGTCAGTGGATTTTGACGTAGTCGTGCTGGGTAGTTCAGAAAGAGGTTATGGTTTTAAAAAAGAAATACATATCTGGATCAGTTCTTCTGATTATGAAAATGCCAATCTCATGATTTTATTGGGGTATATCATAATTGGGCACAATGATTGGAAAGATAGTTATATAAAAATATTTGCAATATATCCAGAAGAATCCCTGGAAGAAGAGCGTGGAAATCTTTTTGCATTGATTAAAGACGGTCAATTGCCTATTTCTCAAAATAATATTGAGTTTATTCCCCGTAAGGGAGATACAGATCCACGGGTGGTTATCAATGATAAATCGCAGGATGCAGATTTGATCATTCTGGGATTTAGAGGAGAAATAATTAAGCAGAAAGGAATAGATGTTTTTGATGGTTATGAAAAACTGGGTAACACTTTATTCGTTAATGCCGCGGAAAAGGTAATTATCAAGTAAAAATGCAATTTGGTCAAGCATTCAACGAGGTATGTGATTTCATCAAATTAGACAGAAAAAGTCTAAATTTGTCCGTCTTTTAACTAGAAAAGCAGTACTACCTACTTATCACAGTATTATGACAAAAAATCTGCTTGTAAACTTTACTTTTGTAGCCAGGGCTAAGAGCTCCAACTACCAAAGAAACCTTACTTAATGATCGGAGGCTACAAAATATTAACGGTTACTCATCATAATGTCAAACTAAATACGTTAGGGCATTACGCATTTTCCTGTGAGGAGAGCGAACTGCCCGCCTGTTTACTTTCCTTGAAGAAAGGTTCTGAGATAGAAGAGATCATGTATTTGTCTACTTGTAATCGGATTACCTATTTTTTTTATACCCATCAAAAAATTGATGCTTCTTTCATCTCCTCTTTTTTTCAAAATGTTAATAACTCGGTCGATTTAGCTACCTTAGATCGGGTGCAAAAATACGAAGGCCGTGATGCCTTAAACCACCTTTTTGAAGTTGCTGCTTCCATGAATTCACTGGTAGTCGGGGAACGGGAAATACTTCGCCAATTGCGCCAAGCGTACAAAAAGTGTTACGATCTAAAATTAACAGGAGATCACATCAGAGTCGCTATGACGGCCGCTGTAGAAGGTGCCAAAGAAATTTATGCACGAACGCGTATCGGTGAAAAACCGGTATCAATCGTATCGTTGGCTATCCAAAAATTACTGCGCCATAAAATCTCTCGTAATGCGAGAATATTACTGGTCGGCGCCGGACAGACCAATACCTTGGTGGTAAAGTTTTTACGAAAGCACGAGTTTAAGAACATCACGATTTTCAATCGTAGTTTAGACCGTGCCAAACAGTTGGCAGGGATTATCAACGGCCGTGGCGCTGCACTCAAAGATTTACCCGATTACCAGGAAGGCTTTGACGTGATGATTATTTGTACAGGCGCTATGGAGGCACTGGTTAATTCCCAACTGTATCATCAACTTCTTCAGGGCGAAACAGATACCAAATTGTTGATTGATCTGGCTATACCCAATAATATCGATCGCGAGGTTGTCAACGAATTTAATGTTCAGTATATTGAAATCGAAGACCTTCGTAACCTGGCCAAAGAAAATCTTAGCTTTCGACAGAACGAAGTAGTGAAGGGCAGAAAAATGTTGAAAAGAAAAATTGATGCTTTTACGGAATTACACCGACAACGTCAGATTGTCAAAGCAATGAAAAATGTCCCGGCAGAAATAAAAGCCGTAAAATCGCACGCAATTAATAAGGTTTTTAAGAAAGATATGGAAAATTTGGACGAGAACACCAAAGAATTAATTAACCGAATGATGGATTATATGGAGAAGCAATGCATCGGTATTCCAATGAAAGCCGTAAAACAATAGCTAATTTTCTTAATCTTCCCTCAACGCTTTTTCCATCTTATAACGTAGTTCTAGCGTAGTTAAACTCCCCGCTACATCTCTTTCCCAGCCACCCCAAACAGGTAAATGCTCTGGCCAATTTCTACTTATTTTAGGATATAAATCAGCGGGTGTTCGTAGTCCGGCAATGCTGAGTATTTTACGAATATGCCAGTCGCCCCAGTGGGTGGCATCTTCAGATTTTAGCCAGGTTTTTAAACGATCAAAAAATAAAAGAGATAAGTCTGCCTCCCAGTCGTACGTTCCTCGCTGTAATAAAAAATCCAATGGGGTATTTTCCGCAGGTAAATATTTAATCTCTTTAAATCCGGAGAGGGTTAATTGGTTATACTGAGTTTTGTCTAGGACTGGGATTAATTGTAAAGGGGCAAAGTCTTGCCATAGTTTTTCGTCTGATTTTGATACCCATGCTTGTAAAATTAATTGACTCCATGGCTGATTTTGGTGATGAGCAGCAGCATCTGAAATCGCATTTAATAATAGATAGGCGTATTCATGTTCAGAAAATAATGGTAGTAGTTCAGGGGCGGATAATCCGGTCAGATTGGACCAATAATCGAGCGGCAATCGGTTGATCATTTGTGCTAGTTGACTGGCTTTATTGCCGCTGCGGTAGAGTTGTGCACTTGCCTTAATTCCATCCTGGATCATGGTATCATCTACTCCTTTTGGAAGGCTGATTTTTAAAGTTGGTTGGTTACCGGATTTTTTTATTTTGATTAATTTTTTTAATCGTATCAACATACGCTGATTATAAGTGGAACCTGGAATTAAAGAGAGTAGAGAGGCTGCTGTTTTCCGAATGTTTTTTTGTTTACTTGCTAAATGACTTGAAATAAAAGAATCATCCGTTTGCGACAATCCAACTTGTAGCGTATCTAATAATTTTTTTCTAGTGGTCGTACTTTCCTGTGGCCAGGTTTCTTTTAGTAGCGTAAGTGCTGTTGAAGGTTCCACAGATCGCAAATAGCGCAAATAGGTTGCCCTTTGTGCGGTGTTGCCGTTTTCCCAATCTTCTAAAGTAGGGACATAATCCAATGCTATCCACTCAGGATTTTGTTGTATCAACCAGCGTCCCCGGTCACCAAGCACAGGTTGTAGGGCTTGCCAAACCGCAGGAGTTTTAGTTGCTTTATCAAAGATGAGTGGAAGGGCTTCGGGCGGAAGCGATTTATGATATTTTTTTAAAGTAATGAGAAATTCTGAGAGGATGGGTAGATCATTTCTCTTTAAAATCATATTCAAATACTGAACGGCTCTTTTGCTACAGATGTTCGTTTGTGCCTTCTGGGTGACAAGAGGTAAATCGCCGGTGAAATCTGTCGGTCGGGTACCAGCTTTCTTCCTCATACTCATTATCGCAGCTGCCTTCATGATCAATCGAGCTGGATCTTCTTCCTCAATGCCAATCGCTTGTAATTGCCGAATCATCTCTTCGGGGATTTTACTACGATTCGTACCAATCAATCCTATTTTTACCAGTGTTTTCCAGTTCATACTTAAGCAGCCTCATTTATCCAATAGCTAATAATTGCACTAAAATAATTAAAATTTTGCGTTTTTACAACAAAATGTTTATATTTGTTAGAGGAAATATAGTTCTGAATAAGAGATAAGAATTAAAATATTTCAAATTCTTATCCACATTACTAACATATTTTGGGAGAAATTCACATTTTCAAAACCGACTGTTTTTTTTAGTCTTATTTTTTTGAAAAAGTGAAAAATTCTACTCATTATTCTACCTGAATTCTTAATTTAATTTATTGAACTAAAGGTAGTTAAGCAATTTAATAAAATGTATGTTTTTTATTAATAATAATGAAATTCATTACGCTGATTACCTTATTATGACAAAGCAAAATCGCTTTTACACAAGGTTATCCACATAGTTTCGAAAGTTATCCACATTTACCCAGTCTTATTCACAAATATCAAAAAAGAAATCCTGCGGCGTAAAGATTAGCTTTGTTGGAGTAGGGTTTTTTAGAACGATTTAATTATCAAAAATGGCTGAAAATTACGATCCATCCAAAAAGAAAGACAATTATCGGGGCAACGATAAAAAGAAAGAGAATCAACTTTCTAATTATGTCTTTGGAAAGGTCCAGCCGCAGGCTTTACCGCTGGAGGAAGCCGTGCTGGGAGCGGTGATGCTAGACAAAGATGCGCTTTCCATTGTACTGGATATTTTACGACCCGAAAGTTTTTACGCAGATGCACACACCCTGATTTATAAAGCGATGTTGCGGCTCTTCGAAAAAACACAGCCCGTCGATTTATTAACGGTTACGGAAGAACTCAAAAAATCCGGAGACATCGATAAAGTCGGTGGACCCTACTATTTGGTGGAACTCACCAATCGGGTAGCCTCCGCCGCCAACATCGAATACCACGCGCGGATCATCGCACAAAAACATATCCAACGGGAACTGATTACCGTTTCCACTAAAATAATCCGGGATGCTTACGAGGATACCACCGATGTTTTTAGTCTACTGGATGAGGCAGAGCAAGGACTTTTTAATATTACTCAACAGAACCTGAGTCGGGGTTACGAAAGTATGGGGTCGCTGGCGGCCAAAGCCCTGAAACAACTCGAAGAGATGTCGCAAAAAGAGGAAGGTCTCACGGGAGTACCTACTGGTTTTACTGAACTTGATCGGCTTACCTCCGGTTGGCAACCGTCGGATATGATCATCGTGGCGGCACGTCCGGGGATGGGTAAAACGAGTTATACGCTGGCCCTCGCCCGAAACGCTGCCGTAGAATTTAACAAACCCGTAGCCATATTTTCTTTGGAAATGTCCAACCTGCAACTGGTACAACGACTAATCTCCATGGAAGCGGAGATTTCGGGTAGTAAGCTTCGTTCGGGACAGTTGGAAGATTACGAATGGCAGCAACTACAAAGTGCCATCGAAAAAATGTCGGAAGTTCCTATTTATATTGATGACACACCGGGTATCAATATTTTTGAACTTCGGGCAAAATGTCGTCGACTGAAAATGCAGCACGATATCCAAATGATTATCATCGATTACTTACAGCTGATGACTGGAGGAGGAGAGAACAAAGGGAATCGTGAGCAGGAAATTAGTATGATCTCCCGTTCTTTAAAAGCGCTGGCCAAGGAATTGAGTGTACCGGTGATTGCATTGTCTCAGTTGAGTCGTGCGGTGGAAACACGGGGTGGATCGAAGCGGCCGATGTTGTCGGATTTACGTGAAAGCGGAGCGATCGAGCAGGACGCGGATATCGTTTCCTTCATTTATCGTCCCGAATACTACCAGATACTAGAAGACGAGGAAGGACAATCGCTCAAAGGAGTGGCCGAAATTATTGTAGCCAAACACCGTAACGGTGCCCTGGCAACCGTTAAGCTGAAATTTACGGATCGGTTCGCAAAATTCTCGGATTTGGATGATCCGGATTTTAGCGGATTAACCGATGATGCCAACACCGCTAACCCGGCCATCATCACCCGGTCTTCCAAAATGAATAATGATGATATTCCATTTTAAACGATTGTTTCGTAAAATGTGTCAGCGCGGAAGCCTTCCTTTAGCAGCACAAGGTGCGAGAAGCCAAATGACAGATTTAGAGGAACAGTCTCTATTTTAATACCCCTATTTTGAAAAAAAAAGAAAAACCTAATAATTCTCCTTTCTCTAATAAACGGAAACCAAAACTTCCGCCGCCGCCCGCTGCCCAGGAAGAAGACATGCGACTCAATAAATACGTAGCGTATTGTGGTGTCGCCGCCCGTCGCAAAGCCTCCGAATACATCATGGACGGCCTCGTGACCGTCAATGGGGAAGTAGTCACCGAACCAGGACACCGCGTAAAACCAACCGATAAAGTCACTTATCGTGGCGAACCCATTGAGCCCGAAACACAACGAATTTATCTATTGCTCAATAAACCCAAAAATACCGTAACCACCGTAAGCGACGAAAAAAATCGCCGTACTGTCATGGATTTGATTGACCCCTCAATTCAACTCCGTATCTATCCCGTAGGAAGACTAGACCGGGAAACAACGGGGCTTTTATTGTTAACCAACGATGGGGATCTGGCCAAAAAATTATCTCATCCCAGCCACGAAGTCACTAAAATATATCACGTGGTACTCGACCAACCCGTTACCGAAGAACACCTGAAAGCCATTCAGGAGGGATTGATCCTCGAAGATGGACTCGCTCCGGTAGATAAGGTTTCGTACGTAAAAGACAAGGGCAAAAATGAAGTAGGGATTGAAATTCATATTGGACGAAATCGTATTGTTCGCCGTATTTTTAAGCATTTGGGCTACCACGTTGTTCGACTTGATCGAACGTACTACGCTGGTCTAACCAAAAAAGATATTCCCCGCGGGAAATATAGAATATTGAATGATCGGGAGATTTTAATGCTGAAACACTTCGTTTAGCCAGCCTGGTTCATCCCTGCATTTACCGTAATTCAAGATTTTTAGGTAACATCTAATATTATTATGCCTTATCTTTACGTTCAAGAGGTCAAATACAATGGTACAAACGGGACTTTAGCGATTTTTGGTTAAACTGATCCTGTCAAAACAACTTCAAAAACTTACATTCATGAAATACGGTAAAAACCTGCTATTTTTTCTATGCTTTAGCATTTTAAGTATCGCATTAAATGCGCAAGATCTTACCACCGAGTATGATTATACTGTTCACGTCGGTGCATTTTTTAAACCTGAAATGGACGATTTTGATCGAATTCAATCACTCGGATTTATGTACGCTGAGGCTGCTGAACAAAATTTGACCAGAATCTATCTCGGACGTTATCCCAGCGAAACTGTCGCCTACAGAACCCTTGGGCAAGTCAAAAATAGTGGCTATCCAGACGCTTTTGTTACTCGAAAAAAAATAAATCCGAACGCAGAAACTTACAGTATTCATCTGGGAACAGAAAGCTTCAACAGCCCAATTAATTGGTCTGATTATAATAGAGCCGGAAAATTATATGCACTCATTAATGGTAGTCAAATTGATATTTTTGCTGGACAATACGATTCGCCCGACGAAGCCAATCGTATTTTGGCTGCTACCCGAAAAATCGGACTGGTTAACGCTGAGGTCAAATCTGTCAACCCCGGTAATTTGAGAACTGTCACTGAATTTGAAGCGGGTATTCCCATCAAAAATATTGTACTTGCTCCGGTAGAACAAATTATTCAGGTCCAGGAGGTCCTGACCGAAAGAGGACCATCCGAAGTGAAAAGAGGTCCAAACCTCATGGTAGTAAAAACTGCAAATACGGCTCTTCCACCTAAGGCTCCCGAAACTTATGACAACCCGGTAAGTGAACGCATCGTCGTGCAGCCCAAAGTGGAGACCAGGGTAGCCACGCCTCCCACACGAATGCCAGCCGAAAAATCGAACGATATTTTATCAGAAAAATCGGGTGCTGCACCAAAAATTAACGAAAGTACCGTCGCGATTCCAAACATTCGTGCTCAAGCCAAACGGACTTCTGTACTTAAATTGCAAACCTTACTAAAAGAAGAAAATTTTTATAAAAATAGTCTGGACGGATATTATGGAAAAGGAACGACCCAGGGATGGCACGCCTTGCTAACCCAAAACGCTAAATTCAGAAAATATCTTACCTATAATGATTGCAACGTTACACTACAATCTAAAGGTGGAACAGACCCAGCGGTAGATTATCGCAAAAATGCGGACGCGCTTTTTGACTGGGAAGAATTAAATTTATTGCGTCAGATCACCAGTGAACTTTGTGCAGAAGAACCAACGGATGCAGCGTTAAAAACGGCAGCCATTCAACGGGCCGAATTGCTTTTGTCGCCCAAAAAATTAACGGATGAACAAAGGACAGAAGTGTTGATCTGGAATCAGGAATTTTGGGATGGAATAGCAGAATGGAGCGAAAAAGCGGCGATTTTGAAAAAGTGGAGCTTGCCACTTAAAGCATCATATCTCCAATCTCAAATTCGCTTGGAAGACTATTTCATGGATAAAGGAAGTACACCACAGGAAGCAACGGGGCAGGCTATATTTGTGCTCAAAACAATGGTCGCACCGTATTTAAAGAATCTGTAAACCCTTAAGGAGAATAACTTCGCGTTTTATATGACTCATGTTTTTGCGGAAAAATCCTGTTCTCTGAGAATAGTGGTTTGACTAAATAATAGTTTTTTAACGTCTACTATAATACTCCAAGAGTAAAATCCAATTGCACTGGAATATTTTGGGTCGCAGACCGTCGGGGACGAATCGTTACAATGATACCAAAAGTCTCTCCTTCCAAATGTCTGGCAACATCCGGCAAACTGGCATTTAAGCCTATCACATCACCCGTATTTTCTGCTACCTGTTCACGATGTAAAATCTCCGTGGCATCATCAATATTATCTGAAAAAATTTCGATGGTAATTTCTTGAATAAAATCTAAGTCTACGCCAGAGAAAATAGTAGAGAACCGTCCGGTTTTGCCCACAATCCTTTCTACCTCATCCTCTGATACATTTGCAGCGTTCAGTCTTGCCAGGCGTTCGTTAGGAATATTATAAATTGGCAACTCCCAAATGGTGAAAGGATTTAATCCTACGGGTATTTCAAATTGAGTGGTATAAGGTAAATCTGTAATGGTAACCAGTTCTTTTCCACAATTAATGAAGATAAAGGGGAGTAAAAACAGCAAGGCAAATTTTTTCATGATAATTTTTTTCATATTATAAGAGCTTTTATATTGAAACGTAATTTAAATAATTATATTTACGAAACCACTAGAAAAGTTAAAATGTAAAACCAATGGGTGAACAGAAAGTTTCGCTGGTAAAAAACCAGGCTCAAATGCAACGCTTCGTTCAGCATCTGCTTAATGACGTCTTGGCATTAGAACATATGATTGATAAGGGGATGTTCGAAAAAAATATTGTTCGAATTGGAGCAGAACAGGAAATGTGTCTGGTAGACAACAAAACGTACAAGCCTGTCAATAAAGCGATGGAAGCACTGGATATTATGAAAGAATACGAGTGGGTCGAGACGGAGCTGGCGCAATTTAATTTAGAAACCAATCTAACTCCTCGCGAACTCAAAGGGAATTGCCTCCGGCAGATGGAAAAAGAGAACAACGAAAAACTTGCAATTATTCGTAAGCGCGTTGCCAAACTTGATACAGAAGTAATACTTACCGGTATTTTACCAACGCTTCGGCAGGTAAATCTGGATATGAAAAATCTTACCCCAAAGAAAAGATACAAAGCGCTGATGGAATCGATTAATCAGCAATTGATTGGCAATTCTTATGAACTTCGCTTACTGGGGATTGACGAATTACTCGTTAAACATGATTCACCACTTTTGGAAGCATGTAATACCAGTTTTCAGGTACATCTTCAGGTCTCTCCTGAAAATTTTGTCAAAATGTATAACATCGCCCAGACGATTGCTGCTCCGGTGATGGCCATTGCTGCGAATTCACCCATCGTTTTTGGCCGGCGACTCTGGCACGAATCAAGGATTGCTCTCTTTCAACAAGCATTGGATACGAGGACTACCCATGATCACATGCGGGAGCGTAGCCCAAGGGTAAACTTTGGTAGCGGCTGGTTAAGAAAATCTATCCTGGAAATTTATAAAGAAGATATCGCCCGCTTTCGCGTTTTGTTGAGCAGTGATGTTAAGGAAGATTCTATCAAAATGCTCAATGAAGGAAAAATTCCAAAACTTCGGGCTTTGCAGGTGCACAATTCTACTGTCTATCGCTGGAATCGACCTTGCTACGGAATTAGCCCCAACGGCCAGCCACACCTGAGAATCGAAAATCGCGTTTTCCCCGCCGGACCTACCGGCGTGGATGAAATGGCCAACGCAGCCTTCTGGCTCGGGTTAATGGTGGGGATGGAATCACAACATGAAGATATTACCAAACATATCGGCTATGCGGATATTCGGGATAATTTTTCTAAAGCTTCCCGTTATGGAATGGACTCTAAGTTTAATTGGTTTAAGGATGCAAAAATCAGTGCGCAAGATTTAATTCTAAAAAAATTATTGCCTGTTGCCCGTCAAGGACTGAAAAACCATAAAGTAAATCCAAAAGACATTGATAAATATCTTGGAATAATTAAAGAGCGTACCGCAAAACATATGAACGGGGCCCGTTGGCAACTACGGGCTTACACCAAATTGCTACAGGAAACTAACCAAGACGAAGCACTCACTTGTTTGACCGCTTCCATCATAAAAAATCAAAAAGATAATATACCCGTGCACAAATGGAAACTCCCTGATTTAAAAGAAGATTTGATTAGCTATCATCCCCAGGATATTAAGGTAGAAGAGTTTATGGTGACCGATTTGTTTACCGTTCAACAGGATGACATCATTGAACTAGTAGGTGAAATGATGGACTGGCGAAAAATTAGATTTACGCCCGTAGAAGATCCCAAGGGTAATCTCATTGGATTAATTACCATCAGACATATTTTACGACATTATATTCATGCTAAAAAGTTGAAATCGAAAAATAAACTGGTCAAGGATATTATGATCACCACCCCCGAAACCATTACTCCGCAGGAAACTATCGTGGATGCGATGAAAAAAATGCGGGAGAAAAAAGTGGGATGTTTGCCAGTTGTAAAAGGTCGCGAATTAGTAGGGCTTATTAGTGAAATGGATATCTTGCGAGTCTCTGGTAGATTGATCGAAAGAATTGATAAAAAATAAAGGTGCACTTTTTATCACAATCAGAATAATAATCGCAACAAAAGAAACTTTGTGGTGTACTAAATAATAGTACCTTATATGTTCTCAAATATATTTATTTTTGCACCGTTTTATTAGTTTACAATTATGTCTAGTCGTTGGACTAGTTTTTTATAATTAAAATTTAATTCACCAACCTTTCCCTATTATGGCTTTTGATATTGAAATGATTAAGGCTTATTACGAAGCCTTGCCAGCGAAAATTGAAAAAATTCGCAAGCGTTTAAAACGCCCTCTTACTCTTACCGAAAAAATTCTTTACGGACACTTACATTCAGAATCTCCTCTGAAAAAGTATAAGCGTGGTAAGGACTACGTTTTCTTCGCTCCTGACCGGGTAGCAATGCAGGATGCTACCGCGCAGATGGCTTTGTTACAATTTATGATGGCGGGTAAAGAAAAGGTAGCCGTACCTTCTACGGTACATTGTGATCACTTGATTCAGGCCAAAGTAGGAGCAAAGAAAGATTTAAAAATTGCCAACACGGTTAATTCTGAAGTATACGATTTCCTTGCTTCTGTTTCTAATAAATATGGCGTAGGCTTCTGGAAACCAGGTGCTGGAATTATCCACCAGATTGTACTCGAAAATTATGCCTTCCCCGGAGGAATGATGATTGGTACAGATTCGCATACCCCAAACGCAGGTGGTTTAGGAATGGTCGCCATCGGAGTGGGTGGTGCAGATGCAGTGGACGTAATGGCTGATATGCCCTGGGAGTTAAAAATGCCTAAATTAATTGGTGTTAAACTTACTGGTAAACTAAATGGCTGGACGTCTTCTAAGGATGTAATTTTGAAAGTCGCAGGTATCTTAACTGTCAAAGGTGGAACTGGTGCGATCGTGGAATATTTTGGGCCAGGTGCCAAAAGCTTATCTTGTACTGGTAAAGGAACGATTTGTAATATGGGCGCTGAGATTGGAGCGACCACCTCTTTATTTGGGTATGATACTGCCATGGATCGTTATCTAAAAGCTACGGGTAGAGCAGATGTTGCGAAATATGCTAAAAAAGTAAAAGCGGATTTAACAGCTGATAAGGAGTGTTATAAAGATCCGGAAAAATATTTTGATCAGGTCATTCATATCAATCTTACCAAACTAGAGCCGCATATTAACGGCCCTTATACACCAGATTTAGCGTACCCTATTTCTGAATTTGCCGCAGCGGTCAAAAAAGAAGGATATCCACAAAAATTGGAAGTTGGGTTGATTGGTAGTTGTACCAACTCCTCTTACGAAGATTTGGATCGCGCCGCTTCGATTGCTAAGCAAGCAGTCAAGAAAAAATTAAAAGCGAAATCAGAATTTACGATTACTCCTGGATCTGAGCAAATTCGATATACTGTAGAACGGGATGGTATCCTGGATTCATTCGAAGGAATGGGTGGCGTTGTATTAGCCAATGCTTGTGGACCTTGTATCGGACAATGGGCACGTCATACGGACGATCCAAGTCGGGCAAATTCTATTATCACTTCTTTTAATCGTAATTTCCGTAAGCGGAATGACGGAAACCCACAAACCCACGCTTTTGTGGCTTCTCCCGAAATTGTAACCGCCATGGCGATCGCTGGAGACTTAACTTTTAATCCGTTGAAAGATAAATTGGTAAATGCAGATGGTAAGAAAGTAAAATTATCTCCTCCGAAGGGAGTAGAACTTCCTCCTAAAGGTTTTGACGTAAAAGACGCGGGCTACGAGGCACCGGCGGAGAATGGAGAAGGAATCAAGGTTGTAGTAGACAAAAAATCTGACCGATTACAATTACTGACGCCCTTCAAGCCTATCAAACAAGCAGACTTAAAAGGAATGCGCGTACTGATTAAGGCAAAAGGAAAATGTACGACTGATCATATTTCGATGGCAGGTCCGTGGTTGAAATTCCGTGGTCATTTGCAGAATATTTCGCAGAATTGTCTGATTGGAGCGGTCAATGCTTTCAATGATGAGACAAATAAAGTTTTAAATCTTACCAATAAAAAATACATGAAAGTGCCTGATTCTGCGCTGGTTTACCAGAAAAAAGGGATTGGTACCGTTGTATTTGGTGAAGAAAATTACGGAGAAGGATCTTCCCGCGAGCACGCGGCTATGGAGCCTCGCTTCCTGGGTGTAAATGCAGTAATTGTTAAATCTTTTGCGCGTATTCACGAAACGAACCTGAAAAAACAGGGGATGTTCGCCTTAACTTTTGCGAATCCGAAAGACTTCGACAAAGTACGTCAGGATGATCTCGTTGATCTTACTTCTTTGAGTAAATTCAAGCCGGGAGAACAGCTAACGATTACCTTGAACCACGCAGACGGTACAAAGAGTAAAATAAAAGTAAATCATACTTATAACCAGGCACAAATTGACTGGGTAAAGGCCGGTTCGGCACTAAACAAAATCCGTAAAGATGCGGGAATTGCTTAAGTGAGGAATTACTTTTAAAATTATTCTTTAAAAAAAAGGAAGCATTTCGATACTCGGAATGCTTTTTTTTATTTGATTTGTGACATTATTGGCTATATTCGTCAATATAAGCGAGAACTAATTTTTCAATCAACTAAAAACATTAATTATGTTAAAAGAATTTAAGGATTTTATTATGACTGGTAACGTCGTCGAATTTGCAGTAGCTGTAATTATGGCCGGAGCTATCGGACTCGTGGTATCGGGTTTCGTATCTGATATTGTTATGCCAGTCGTTGGTCAGGCATCCGGAGGGATGGATTTCAAAGACATGCACTATGCTCTTGACGGAGGAGATTACAAATCATTAGAGGCCGCAGCTGAGGTAGGTGCTCCTGTGATCGCTTATGGTCGTTGGATCAATTCTATCATCAATTTGCTAATTGTAGGTTTTGTAATGTTCCTGATCGTAAAGTCTTACAACAAAATGAAACCACCAGTGGTAGAAGAACCGGCTGGACCTTCTCAGGAAGATTTATTAGGCGAGATCAGAGATTTGTTGAAAAGACCTTAAATCT
Source organism: uncultured Saprospiraceae bacterium (assembly GCA_938015415.1). Lineage (GTDB taxonomy): Bacteria > Bacteroidota > Bacteroidia > Chitinophagales > Saprospiraceae > JALZUU01. The sequence continues at coordinate 1,980 of CALLPK010000014.1, read as the reverse complement.
ATTTTAGGTTTATGAGATAATATGAAAAAAGGCTTTCCTGATAATTCTGGAAAGCCTTTTATGGTTTTACTTTATAATTCTCTTAGTTCCCTCCGCAGTATCTTTCCCACCGGACTCTTCGGTAGTTCGTCCATAAATGCTACGTGTTTGGGTACCTTATAACCTGTTAAATTCTCTCGGCAAAATTCTATTACTTCTTTTTCTTTTAGTGATTTTTCTTTTTTGACAATAAATACTTTAACCACTTCTCCCGACTTTTCGTCTGCCACACCTACGGCGGCTACATCCATAATTTTAGGATGAGAAGCTAGCACATTTTCAATTTCGTTTGGATACACATTAAAACCTGAAACCAAAATCATATCTTTTTTGCGATCCACAATTTTGAAAAATCCGTCGTCACTCATCATGGCAATATCACCAGTACTTAACCAGCCGTCTTTTAATACCTCCGCTGTTTCTTCCGGGCGATTAAAATACCCCTTCATTACTTGCGGACCTTTGATTTGAATTTCCCCAGCTTCGTTGGGTGGTAGTACATTACCTTCTTCGTCCACGATCCTCATAATAGTTGAGGGAACTGGCATGCCAATGGTTCCTCTACGGCCCGTTCCATCAATCGGATTCATGGTAGCAACGGGAGAAGTTTCGGTAAGTCCATAACCTTCTGAAAGTGGTTTGCCCGTCAGTGTTTCCCACTGTTCAGCTACCGCATCCGTAACCGACGTTCCTCCTGCAATTGAAGCAATCATATTACTAAAATCAAGTTGTCGGAAAGACTTATCATTGGCCAATCCATTGTATAAAGTATTGACTCCTGTCATCAGACTCACCGGATACCCTTTCCACGCTTTTACAATCGAAGAAAAATCACGGGGATTTACAATCAAAATATTGGTGCAGCCCATATTCAACAACGCCAGACAATTAACGGAAAAAGCAAAGATATGGTAGAGTGGCAAAGGCGATAAGGCGACTTCTTTACCTTCTGTAATATATGGAAGGATCGCGCTTTTAATCTGTTCCATGTTGGCGATTAAATTCCGGTTGGTCAGCATGGCTCCTTTCGAAACTCCAGTGGTTCCTCCCGTATATTGCAGTGCAATAATATCACTCGGATTGCTTTTTCGGTAAGGTATTTTAAATTTCTTACCCTGAGATAATGCTTCTTTAAAAGTAACCGCATTAGGCAATTCGTACTCCGGAACCATCCGTTTTACTTTCTTAACCATAAAATTTACGACACTGCCTTTGATGGTACCAAGCATCTCTCCAATACTGGTCGTAATGATGGTTTTGATATTAGTATGGTCTACAATCTGCTGTAAATTTTTGCAAAAATTCTCCGCAACTACAATCGCTTTTACTTCTGCGTCTACAAACTGGTGCTTCATTTCTCTAGGTGTATAAAGCGGATTTGTATTTACAATGATGAGCCCTGCTCTCAGAGCAGCAAAAAGCGCAATGGGATACTGCAATAAATTAGGCATCATTAAAGCGATCTTATCCCCTGGTTCCAAACCCCTGGAAATCAGATAAGCACCAAATTCGTTCGCCTGGGTGTCCAGATCGGAAAAAGAAAGCTCCTGTCCCATGCACACAAAAGCCGGTTTATCACCGTATTTTTTCAGGGTTTCGTCAATCATTTCTACTAAGGAGCTATACTTGTCCGGGTCGATATTGACAGGAATTCCCGAAGGATAGTTGGCCAGCCAGGGCTTGTTCTCGTTGTTATTCATCCTTTTTTAATATTAGGTTTTGATAATCAGTTAGTTAACTTCGCTAAAAGTAGAATAAAAGTACAAAAAGTTAAGGTTTTTTATACACCCAGGCTAGGGATTTAGGTTGATTGCATCAAAATACGAAGAAAGTTAAAAAGCGATTAGTTTTGCTAGATGAAACTAAAAGAAATATTCAAAGAAGTACCAGATTTTCGAGTAAAAGGTAGAACGGATCACATTTTAAGTGAAATATTAGTAA
>CALLPK010000013.1 GCA_938015415.1 uncultured Saprospiraceae bacterium | reverse complement strand
TGATTAACAGTTTTTTACATAACGTGTATTTAAATATTTTTAAATTACAAATAAACTATAAAGAGATTGTTTTCAGTTGTTTATATATTAACAATTATTGCTATTTTTATTGAGGAAATATTTATGTGCTAACCTAAGGCCTGCCGGCCGGCAGGTTTCGTTTTTTTTTCTGCAAAAAAAATGAACAGAAAGAGTAAAAAAAATTAAAATCTTGGAACAGATTATATTAAAAAAGTACAGAAGTTTTTTTATAAATTGAACAGCCTAACCTTATACTTCGAATATTAACGGCCGTCGAACAGAAAATTCTAATTCTAATTCTAATTCTAATTCTAATTTATTCCCATTCTCACTGGTAAATCGCCATAAACCCCGCCGCATCTACTTCGTCGGCCGATTTTATCCGGTAACGTTTCCGGTCCGAAAAGTCCTGTACGTAGGGATGTTGAAAATCCGCAAAGATATCTCCATCTACTTTTCTTACTTCCAAAAAAGCTTTTCCCAGGACCAATCCTATTTCACCCGGGTCTGCGAAAAAATATTCTTTTAGCAATGGCAGGATAGAACGGTCAAAAACTTTTCTTAAATCGGCTAGATTATTTACTTGTAAAAAATAAGCGTGTCCGATACAGTGCGCAGCATCCAGCAAAATCGTAATCCGCTCATTCATAGCTTTCAATAATAACTCCAGATGAATGCCATCCATCAGTGGTTGTTGATTCAGTTGACTTATCACGGCGGGATCCGGTAAAACGGCTTCAAACGCAAAGCGCCGACGGAGCGCAAAATCCAGATTTTCGATGCTTCGGTCGGCGGTATTCATCGTGGCCAGTAAATATAAGTTTGGCGGAATACTGAACATAGTTTTAGAATAAGGCAACACCAAATGCAGGGCTTCGGGTGCCCCTTCCCTTTTGTTAGGTTCAATTAGGGAAATCAATTCGCCAAATACACTGGCAATGTTGGCCCGGTTTATTTCGTCAATGATTAGCACAAAGCGTTCGGCGGATTGCTTCGCTATTTCGGAAAAACGAGCCATAGAAATATCTGGTAAAATATCTGCCACCTTTTGTGCATCAACCAGCCCGCTGGTCTCCACGTACTGTTGTTCAAATTCACGTAAGGAAGCCAGGACAATTAAATAGTCTTCGGCGTTGGATACATTGGCACTACTGCGTACGACCGCTAGTGGATCCGTTAGCTCGGTGGCATCCAGGGCCTGAAATTCATAATAGATTTTCTCCAGTTTTTTACGAGAAACAGAACCGATTCCAAAGAATTTTTCTTTTCTAACTTTTAAATTTCCAGTTCTTTCAATTCTGTGCAAAAATAATTTGCTCCCGCCGGGTCCCGGAAAATTTTCGAACGTATCCGTTTTTAAATATTGTAGAAAAGATTTGTAGAGCGGTTTAAATTCTACCAGTTGATGCGGTGCTGGAATCGCTTCCAGAATATCGTCTACCAATTCTTGTCTGGCTTCCAGCGCAATATGTTTGAAAATACCGTTTTGAATCTCGTACCGAATCTGTCCTTTTTCCGTGATCGGTTTGATCCCTTCCACAAAATCCTCATAAGTAAAAGACTGGTGAAAAGTGACAAAATAAATCAAGCCTTCCTCCACGTATTCCTGGTAGCGCTGCTGTCGGTCAGCACGGGGTTCCAAAGCAAGTTCTTCGAGCGTACGGTGCTCAATGATGGCCAGCGCGTGGTCAATTGTTTTATAGGTTTTTCCGGTTCCCGGTGGTCCGTGTAAAATCAAATTTAGCGGATGAACGGCCGTTAGCCCTTCGATATAATCCGGCATGGATTCTTCCACCAGATTTTCACGTTGGGCCATCCCAGCGATCAACTCGTACTGACGTTTGGTCGCTTTGTAAGTCACTCCGGACAAGCCTCCGTAGAATTTATCAAACTCTTTATTTTCCGTCAATAGATCTTTGGTAACCGGCCTGTTCCACAAGTTATATTCAATCTTTATCTTGATATTTTCTTTAGTCGAGAGAGGTTTTAGATAAAAACTTTTTTGCTCCTCTGAAACCTTCCAGGTTCCTACCTCTGATTGTACTTCCGCCAACCCGTAAACACCTGCATTTTCTCCCGTCTTCCACAAGATCACCTTATCTCCTTTTTTTATTTTATCCCGGTGCGCCTTGACCGGAAAAGTATGAACAGCATCTATTCTCAAGGCTGGACCTAGCGAAAACTGCTGCTCGTGGGCTTGAAATAGCCAATAGTTTGTATGCTCCTTCTTTTTCATAAAGCAATTATAGGAATTTATTGGGAAGTTATCGTAAAAGCCCTTGCTATTTACCGCGGGCTACTTGCTCTTCTTTATCGCATCTTCGGACTTTTTTAGATTATTCGTTCATATTGAAAATATAAAAACAATGGGATGACAAAAACAATGCGATAGAAGGAAGGAATCAGCAAAAAGCAAGGGTGTTCAATCTACTCAGCAAGTGCGAAAAATTTCTTCTGTGAAATTTGATGGTTAAATCTCGATTTTATAAAAACTTCTTCCTGATAAAATTTTGTTAATGAACAAAAAAATTCAAGTTTCGATAAAGCCTCCGACCTTGAGCTTTTTTCCATTCGGTGCCTTAATCAAATGTCTTAAACCGAATACTGTATGAGCTAATCAACTCTTGAATAAAATGTACAAGACTGATAAGTAGTGAATTATAAATAATTAACGGACTTTCAAAGCGAGTTTATTCGGTTTGACATTTTATTAGAAGTGCCGAATTCGAAAAACGCGACAGGCGGCAGATTTTTTTGTTTCGTTTTTTTTTCTGCAAAAAAAATGAACAGAAAGAATAAAAAAAAGCAAAATCTTGGAGCAAAATATATTACAAAAGTGCAGATTTTTTTTTCATCAATTGAACACCCTAGCAAAAAGCTAGGGGCCAGAAGCATCTAAACTAAATTCTTCTTCGTACCTTTACCCACTAATTTTTTTAATATTATGAATGAAATTATTGCCACCTTCGATCCTATCCAAACGGGCCTAAGCAAAGACATGGTGACCTTTGGTATCATTACAATCATCCTATTACTTAGCCTGATTATTGGCAGTCGAGTCAAACCTAAATACGAACATCGACATTATAAAAATATGTTTTTAATGTTGCTTTTCTTTGGTACGCTCATCTCGGGTGGAGCTACCTTTTTTACCTGGTTGACCACCGTCAAACTAACGCCCGTAGTCATGCGCGTACAGGATATGGATACGCCCTATGGGACAGTAGATTATACCGATATTCGTAATGCTTATTATTACCAGGACAAGCAAACCGGAAAATATGCAAAAGAAAAAGTGATCAGAGAAACACAATTTTTAATCATCGATGAAATCAATAAAAAATCGCACGCCCTCAGCGAAGAAAACTATGAGATTGACAAAATATTTTCTTTGTTGGAAAAACAAGTGAAGAAATAGGAAGGTTAAAGTCCTTTTAGCCATTGGCTTGTAGCTGTTCCCATAAAAAAGCAAGTAACCACCCGTAGGTAATCACTTGCTTAAATTCACAAAAAAATCTGTTTACGAAAATTTTATAATTTCCGATACAGTCTCATAGTATGTAATATCTTATCGGTGTATCTGTACGTAGCCAGAATATTTATTACCGTTGCCATCATCCAGCAAGTAGAAATAAGTACCATCTGGTAAAGTCTGCTCCGTCCAGGTTCCATCCCAAAGTGTATTCTCATCGTATTGACCACTTTCGTTATACCCATAAGCATCCTTACGGTATACCTGATTACCCCAGCGGTTGAAGACACAAAGTGAGTTATTCGGGAAATTTCTTAATCCTTGAATCATAAATACATCGTTTACCCCATCATTGTTGGGTGAAAATCCATTATGAATAACCAGTTCCTGTACCGTATCGCATTCAACGAATATTGTTACCGTAGAAGAATCACAGCCCGAAGCATTACAAATTCCGTAGGAAAGCATATCCGGGACGTCATCGTTACAATAACCCGAAAATGGTGTATAAGTCAATAATCCAGTTTCAGGATTCAGGAAGGCCGTACCATTATCCGGACCATCTACAATGTAGAAAGTATCAATCAACTGATTACCAGCATCATCGTTATTGATAACCACTACATCTACCGAAACCTCAATAAGCGTAGTAGTCGTATCCGGATTAGCCGTTGGTGGCGATACCTGATCAGACGTCGTGTTGAAAATAAAGGTAGTCGTATCACAAACCCCCAGGTCATCACACATGACAATACAAGCGGTATCCGTTCCTACCTCGATTCCGGTCACTTCGATACAAGTGAATCCATCCAGGAAGTCAATCGTAGTAGAAGTTCCCGATGCATCGGGGCAAACGTTGTCAATATCAATTATATTTCCAGCCAGATCAAAAGTATCCAGACAAATCGTATCCGTAATACCAATAACCAAATCTGCTATAATGGTATCAGGATTCGGACAGTCCACCGTGATTGCCAAAGTATCCATACAACCATCAGGTCGTTCAAAGATCACTTCGTGAAATCCTGCGGCGAGTTCCAGATTGGTTCCACCGCCAACCATTATATCGGTGGTAGATAATACAATCAAACTACTCGTCAACAAGTGTCGAATATTTAAAGAACTATACGTGTTGTCAGGATTTGCTCCGGTAATCGTTTCTGCTATTTGATCGTAGATCCAGTTGCTGCCAGTATCCCATAAAGTCATAGAATCAGCCAGGGCATTCAGATCATCAAATCGACCGCTGAACATCGTTCCATTCACCGTCCAGTTTTCCAAATCATAAGGTCCGCTGCCCGGTACATTTCCTGTTTCGTAGGTAAGCACCGTATCTGCTCCACAAGCCGTTAATAAAGTTCCGTAAGGTAATCCATTATCGGTAATCGTGAATCGAGTGGCATCATTAATGGACACCGGAACACAAGCCGTAGTCAGTTCATTACAATCTTCCGAAATCAATAGTTGACTGGCAACGCTAATAAAATCAGGACAAACCGGAGCAGGCGTACAATCCACCTGAACGGCGATCGTATCTGCACAGCCACTGAGATCATCCACAACAATCACCTCGTGGAAACCAGTATCCAGCAACATGGCAGTTCCATTGGCTCGTAGAATTGGACTAGGTGTTACGGTAGCCAGTGGCGTTCCATTTTCACTGACGGTTAAGTCCCCGTAGGAATTAAGGGCAGTTCCTCCGGTAATTAATAATCCACTATAATTCCAGTTACCCGTTGGGTCAATTACACTCATGCTATCTGCTAAAGCTGCCGGATCGGTAAAGCTTACCGGACCAAAAGTAATTCCGTTAATCATCCAGCTATCCAGCTGATAAGTACCCGCGGTGTTAAAAGATACGGTCAGATAACTTTGAATAGAATCAAAATCACAACCCGCAAACCCATTTGTATAAACCACTCCATTATCCGTAATGGTATAATTGGCAATATCTGCTGGTAAAACCGAAATACATAATTCCGCAGAATCGGTACAGGCTCCGGCGTCCAGGGTCAACGTCTCGTCCATAAAGTATTCTGGACAATCGTTGCATTCGGCATTTACATAAATAGTGTCGATACAACCATCGGTCGTATTTTCAAAAATCATTTCGTGGAAACCGACTGATAATGGTAATGATACCTTACTTGGCGTCGGCTGTAAATCAGCAGGCGAAGTGGCTACAATGCTATTAAACTGAACAATCGTAATATCCCCATATTCATTAAGATCTCTGGTGAGGTCTCCTCCGTCAATACTGAAATTGTTAGAAATAAACCAGTTTCCGTTCGGGTCCCAGACATTCATAGAGTCTACTAATTCTGGAATGGTGTTAAAGTCCATACTAAAAGTCTGACCATCCAGTAACCAGGAATCCAAGGTGTAAGGTCCACTATTTCCCTGTCCCGGAAAATTATCATAATTGTAAATAATTAACGAATCAAAGTCACATCCCTGAATCTGTTGCGTATAAGGATTTCCGTTATCGGAAACATTATAATTAATAAATTCAGTGAGTAAAATTGGTGTACAGTAGAACGCCATTTCATCGCAAGCCGCCGCATCCACCGTAATGGTATCTGCCGCAAATAACGGAGGACACATACAGGTCAATTCTACGTTTACCGTATCTTCACAACCCGTCGCAGATTCTCTGAAAATAACTTCGTGCGTTCCTGCGCCAAAAGACAATTCAATATCGACTGGCAGAATAAGCGGCTGCTGCATGTTCATAATTCCTGGAAAGCCAGAAGCATCTTCGGTCAAGTCAATTCTACTGTAGATATCTGTATTTCGTACATGACGAATTTCGTTATTCGCTGGTACGTGTATCCAGTTACCCGTAGGGTCCCAGACATTCATGGAGTCTTTTAAGGATTCCATATCTGCTACCATTCCGGAAAAGCTCATTCCATTTGCAGTCCAGTTATCAATCATATAAGGGCCCGTCAATCCAGCACCCGGTATTCCAAAATAATCATAGCGATCTAGGGTATCAAATCTACAAGGCTGAATACCTCCTGCGTAAGGATTACCATTATCAAAAATACTATATTCGTTTAAATCTGCCAGATCAATGTTGACACAGATCGTTCCGTTGTCCCCACAATCCGCCAGCGTGATCATTTCATTTTCTAAAGTAATAAAGTCCGGACAATTTTCGGTTTGTACCTGAATAAACATGACCGTTGTATCACAAGCACCGAATTCGTCACAGGCAACCAAACAAAGTGTATCCGTTCCGGTAAACCCGGCATCTGGTGTGTACGTAATACAAGAACTTCCGTCCAGATTCGCCGTTCCGTTGGCGGGTGTTTGACACAAAGCTAGGGTGGCGAAATTGCCCACTAAGTCTGAAGTATCCGCGCATAAGGTCGTCGTGGTCGTTTCAAAAGGCGTTACCTCAAATAAGGTATCCGGCTGAATTGTTCCCTGCACCGCTAAAGTCAGCGTATCCTGACAACAAGTACTCGTGTTATTAAAAGCAATTTCATAAATGCCTATTCCACCGAGGTTTATTTCCATACCCGGAGTTGCTAAGGTATCTACCGTACATCCGATAATTGGATCTGTATAAAGCGCTCCGTTTACCGTAATTTCGTAATTCATCGTATCATCAATGGATACGGGAATACAAACGGTTGGTGCACGTCCATCAGCAACTAATAAGGTATCATTGCTAAATAGAATTGGACAAGAGATCGCGTCCTGTGTTAAGGTAACCAATTGTGAAGGGCCCGCACAAGTACTGTCTGCATTGGCAATCAACACATCGTAATTTCCTGATGATAGATTATTAAATGTATTATTCGTGCTGAAGGTGGTACCTCCATCAATACTATAATTTAAAGGCGCTTGTCCTCCACTGGCAATAATCTGGATACTTCCGTCCATTGCGTCGCAGGCAGAAGGATCAACGGTGTTGACCATGTCAATGGTAGCTTGTGGATTGACAAATACGGTTACGCTATCGAATCCAGAACAAGTTCCGGCTACATTAACGAAATAAGTTGTAGTTGTGTCAGGAGTAGCTACTGGAGTTCGACTACCTGGATTATCTAAATCTTCAGTTGGAGTCCACACATAAAAGTCTCCACCTGGTGTTGCACTTAGCATCGTTGAGGTTCCTTCACAAATTGTTACATCTGGTCCGGCATCTATCACTGGACAGCCCTGGTAGAATCCTGCGTCAATATCATTATTTGGTGCTGACGCATCAAAGGGAAAGATTTCCGTATTGCCCATTGTATTTATATCACTATCTAAATCTTCGGTCGTCGTCGTAACATCTTGCGGAGAAGGGACATAGGTATTACCTGACGTATTGGTCGTTGCATCAAAATTTACATAATAATTGCCCGACGGAATATCATTGAATACGTAAGCGCCATTCGCATCCGTTGTCGTCATTCCAATTTCAATATCCATATCATTGAATAATGTAACGGTTACGCCTTCGATACCCGTCTCAGTTCCTTCCTGAATTCCGTTTTCGTTGGCATCTTCGAAGACAAAATTTCCGATGGTATTCGTTAGTATGAATCCTGCGTCTATATCGTTATTTGGACTCGTAGCATCAAAGGTAAATGTTACCGTATTATTGGTTATCTGATCTACTACATCACTATCTGCTTCATCCGATGTTTGATTCGGAGGTGAATTTATAAATGTATTATTTGCCGTATTGGTCGTTACATCAAAATTCAGATAATAATCTCCCGCTGGAACATCATTAAAAATGTAAGTACCCATAGCATCCGTCATCGTGGTGTTGATTTGCATATTCATACCATCAAATAACGTAACGGTGACACCTTCAATACCAGGCTCGCCCGGATTTTGAATCCCATCTCCGTTTAAATCTTCGAACACAAAGTCTCCAATGGAATTGGTTGGTACCGTCGGCTGGAAAAATCCGGCATCCATATCTGCGTTTGGTGCTAATCCATCAAACGTGAATATTTCCGTATTACCCGCTGCATTTATATCACTATCTGAATCTTCTGTCGTGGTCGCATTATCTTGTGGAGATGCTACAAACACA
>CALLPK010000012.1 GCA_938015415.1 uncultured Saprospiraceae bacterium | reverse complement strand
CCAGCTCTTCCGTTTCTGGACCTGAAAAACACTTTTCTAACTCAGCCAGCAGTCTCTTTGAATCAAAATTTTTTATATCCATTCCATCTTAACCTCGTTTTTTGTAAGTTTGTTTAATTAATAGCCTGACGGCTATGGAGTTTGCTCTAAAAAGTGTTTTGTCGCGCAGAGGCGCAGAGAATCTAACGTGTATATCTTTAATTGTAAATACTTTATGATTTTTTTTTAATTTAAAAATTTGTTTTCCTTGTTTTCAGAATAAGCCCCTTTTTAGAATGGGAAAAGAAAATTTTCTTTCTCTTTAGGTAGATTGAATATCTAAGCTATAACGGAAAGAAGGTAAATGATTTAAGTACTTTTTTATGATGAAAAATATGATTTTAATTATCGGGATAATAATCATAGTAACTGGTTGTAATCAAAACAATAAGCCAGTAAGTAAGGTAGAGGTAATTACAACCGAAGGCTATGAACTTCATCAAGTCAAAAACTCAAATAAGACGATGATATTATTCCCCGGAGGGGCAGCTACTGCGAAAGAAATTAAAGAAGATTTCGATATTTTGCCCATTGCAACGGAGCATGACATTTCGGTATTATTAGTAAATTTTAATCGCCATTTATGGATTGATAAAATCCAAACTGAACGATTGTCAAAAGAATTAAATTCTATCTTCCTGAGTCATAATTTGAATCACGATAATGTATTTATTGGAGGTATGTCCATCGGAGGAAATGTAGCATTGACACTCGGTGATTACTTAATACAAAACAAAAATCTAATTGCACCCAAAGGCATATTTATGGTTGATTCGCCGATAGATTTATTTGCACTCTACGAAAGTGCCACCAAGGATTTTTTAAATTCAGATTTCGACGAAGAACGACTTGCTGAGCCCAGGTTTATTATAGATTATTTTACAGAAGAATTTGGCAGAGATTCACTTGTAGAAAATATTCAAAAAGTCTCCCCTTTCACATTACGAGCAGGTAAAAATAGTGTTCCATATCTTAAAGAAATCAACCTCAGGTTTTATACGGAACCAGATAGTTTATGGTGGCAGCAAAATAGACAAACTGATTTTGAAAACACCAATGCTTACGTGATTCAACAAATTGCCAAGAACCTTGAAAAAGCAAAATGGACAAAATTTGAATTAATCGAAACAGAAAATAAAGGGTACCGAAGCAATGGCGATCGGCACCCTCACAGCTGGTCGATTGTAGACGTGGAGGAATTGGTGAGTTGGGTAAAGGGGACGGAAGGTCAGTAATTTAACATTACTTTTTTTAAGACAGGAATAGAAGTATAAAGAAGCGTATCTGGATATCTGGACGAGGACGTCCAAACGAGCGGACGTACAAAAACATACAAGCCATCTCCAGAAAACTGAAGATGGCTTATCCATTTAGTTTTTAAAACGATATTTTACAAATCATCCGTCGGATCAACACCATTATCCGCTATCTCCTGGACTTCCTCGTCATCCAGGGTGATATCATCGTGTTTTTCTTCGTACTCCTCCTTCACATCATCCCGTAAATTTCCATCCTCATCGTAATCATCATCGTCGTCGATAATATCCTGGGCTTCGGCCCGGGTCATCCGTACGAGGTAGTATTTTTCTTCTGTTTCGAACGGTAATGCACTGACAAATTTACCAGCTGCATTTTTAAAAGTAATGAGGTTCCTTTCGAAACCGCGAGGATAATTTAGTTTGATTTGTTCTAAAATAGACTCATCTAACTTTTCATAATCTTTTACGACTCTTGGCTTGTTCATTTGCCATCCGTTTTAGGGTTTGTTAATGGGTAGAGAAAAATTATATGGTAAAATAAATACTAAATTTTGATAATTACCATATAAATCAAATTAATTTTCAAATTAATTTTATCTAACATTTAACCTAATCGCTACCCTTCTACCGTAGCTGGCATTACTCGTCGGATCTTCTCCCCGTGGGATGGCAATTAATCGGTTAGCTGCGATGCCATATTGAACTAAGAAATTCTGAACTGCCGTCGCTCTTTTTCCTGACAAGATCAAGTTAGCATCCGCATTTCCACTTGGATCGGTATATCCTTCCAGCTCCGCGTAGACCTCCGGATATTGCTTCATGAGTTGCGCTACCGACTGAATAATTTGCATAGACGGAGCATCCAGTTGGGAAGCTCCCAGCTTAAAGAATACCAATTGCTGTTCACGACCAGCGATTGCCTCACGGGCAGTAGTCGGTGATGGAACTACCGTATTGGTAATAATGGTCGGCGGTGCGGGTGTTGGTGCGGGCTTATTTGACAGATCTGCCAGCTGTTTTCTGGTTGCGGCTAATTCGGCTTTTAACTGAGCGATCTCGGCTGTTTCATTGTTGTTCGTATTGGAATTGACCGAGCTGCTCAACTTTGAAATTTCGGCCTTAATGGCTTGTAGTTCAGTGTTGGAAGCAGCACTGGACTGATTATTTTGTTGCTCCAATAATTTTCGCATTTCAGCCATGTTCTTATTAAGATTGGCTACCTCCGATTTGAGTTCGTTGACCTCCGTTCGATCTTGTGTATTTACCGGAACCGGAATTACCGCAGGGGCAGGTCGGTTAGTCACCGCTAACTCTTGTTGTCGATTAATGCTTTGCTTGAGACTATTTATTTCTGCTTCCAATTTTTGTCTTTCCTGGGTATTTTCCTGCATATTTCTAGACTGAATCTCGTATAACCAAAGTTTTCGTTTATATTCTTCCAGTTCAGAGCGATCTTGTGTTTTTTGATTACTTGTCATGAGGTACGTGCGCATAGATTCCATTTCCCGGCGCATTCCATCGATTTCGGCCTGCGAATTATCATTAGTGGTATTGGCATTAACCGGATCTTTGGTTTCCTGAATCTGCTTTTCAATTTCCGTCATGGCTAATTGAAAATCAGCACGCCATTGTTCACTGAGTTCATTATTATTTCTGGCTTGCGCCATCCGTAAACTATCCAGTTCAGCTTGAACAACGGCCAGTCGTTGATTTACTACGGCGGCGTTCATATCCCGATCATTTCTTTGTTCTTCTCTTAACTTTGCAATATTGGAAGACAACTGACTCACCTGCCAGTAAAGAGAATCGGTCCGAGGGTCGGGGGATACGATTAATTGTTGTTCCTGTTCAACCGTGGTAGTTGTGGGTGGAATTGGCGTAGGCGTACTTTCTATAATTTGCAGTTCCATCGTGTCCACAATGGTAGTCGTGGATGGAATTGGCATTGGCGCATCTTCAATAATCTGTAATTCCGTCGTATCCACGATGGTATTTTCAATGGTTAGAGGAGGTTTCTCGATAACCGGATTAGAAATGGCGATACGATCAACTTCTGTCAACGAATCCGTGGTGGTACTCAAGTCGATCATTCCACCGGTATTCGACTGAGGAAACTGAATCGTATCCGCAGAATTATTCACCAGCAAAATAGTCGTGTCGGATAATTGAGAAGCCAATAAAAAATCATTATAGCTTTCCCAATCATCTTCGTCGAGTGGTTGCCACTTGTTATTATTTTCTGAGAATAAGACATCTCCGATACGCGTCAAGGTATCCACCTGATCCGCCAGACCTGCGTCAATTTCAAGTTCATCGGTATAGTAAATAGAATCCATTGGGGTCACCACCCGATAAAAGGTATCAATCCCATCGGGTAAATTATATTGTACTAATGAACTATCAGCGGATAAGTCTGTCGTCCACTGTAACGTATCATCGTTGGTCATATCAATTTCAGGAATATCGAGTTCTTCAATATCTTCCATATAATCATTGTCAGACATGACTAAAAAACTATCAAGGTCAATAATTGGAATGACACTAATGGGCTGGTAGGTCGTATCCGCACTACTTGGTAATACATTTGTCTTTTGAAATTTATCCGTATCGTAAAGGTCACCGATCAAGATGGCCGGGGCGACAAAAGGTTTAGGCATTCTACCAAAATTATAATGCAGACTAACCGTAGTTAAATGAAGCCGGTCTCTTTTGTCGTCGGTATTTCCACGGTTCAAGGATTCTCGCAAGGCAGGATTAGCTGCATACGCTTGTTGGGGAGAATCATAATCAGCGAGAAAATTTCCGCTTACGTCATCCAGGTAATCCGTACTGGTGAAACGAAATATTGATTCAATATTTAAGCTCATCCGTTTCCACAAACGGAATTTTAATCCGGCCCCCACCGAAAGGTGTAAAAAGTAATTTTCGTAATCCACTCCTTCGGTTTGTAAAGGTTCCAAATCCGTTTCAAAAATACCATCCTGCTGAATAATATTTCCGGTATTGGTTTCATTCTGTAGCATATCGCGAATCGTCTGATCATTCCAATAAAAATAGCGATCGCCTCTTTCTGTGTAAAGGTCGGCGGAATTGTTAAATGTTGAGAAACCACCCCCTACTAAAAAGTAAGGTGCCAGAAAAACCTGTTCGGGTAAAATTTTATCATTAGCTAAAGACCAGACACCGAGCAGACTAAGATCATTGACCTTGGTACGAGCGTTCAGTGAACGAGTAAAATTTTCGTTGTCGGTTACCAGGTCATTATTCCAGTCCACACTACG
The DNA here is from genome assembly GCA_938015415.1 of uncultured Saprospiraceae bacterium. Lineage (GTDB taxonomy): Bacteria > Bacteroidota > Bacteroidia > Chitinophagales > Saprospiraceae > JALZUU01. The sequence continues at coordinate 38,645 of CALLPK010000012.1, read as the reverse complement.
ATCATTGGCAATAAATGTACTCTGTGAAGCCATGAGGCGCAGTGACCAGCTATCATTCAGACTTTTACCGAGCGATAGGCCGTAAGAGAGGTAATCGGTATTATCAAAAATATTTAAAATAGCATCGTTGGGATCGTAAAAATTCCTGCTCAGGTCTCCCTGGTAGTTACCAATACCCGAATATACGCCGATACTCCATTTTGCGTTTTGCTGTTGTGCATTGGCAGAAAGAGCTCCTAAAAAGAGGCATAAAATAAAAAATATAGTTTGCTTTATCATTCGAATCGGATCTAAAAGATGAATAAAATGTTACCAGATAATTTTTACTTATCCAAACCAATGGAAAGATTTATCTTGGCACTTAATCCGACGAATGGACGGAAGAAAACCCGATTTTTGATACCAGAGACGGTTCCGGTATTTACCGTATCTTCTTCGAGTGCAGCCGCTCCAACATTAAAACGAATAAACTGAAATAATTTATAATCCAGTCCCAAATAAATTGGTCTTTTTACAATCGGTCCGGTGATTGTACCACGGTCTCCAACATCGGTGAAGTTTTTTGTAAAAATACCGAGAGTAATCGAGGCATTCCGGAAAAACTTAGGAGCAAGTGTACTGGTTGACAATGGAAAAGCCAAGCCAACATAAGGAGCACGACCATATTCTAAATTGTCAATATCTCCGTCAAAAAATACGGCACCGTACCCTACATTAATAGAAAAATAACCGTTTCTTTCTTCTGTTTTTACATCCGGAATATCATACTGATTGATGAGACGAGCAATGTCGCTATTGAGTAGAAAGCGTACTTCTGCGTGTATCAGGGTCTGCAAATCCTTAATTAACTGGTCTCGGTATTTGGCAGAAGCCATTGCTTGTGAAGTGTTAGTGGCGTCAAATAAAACTTCGTTTAGTTTTTTATCATCAATTGCGTCAATCTGACCTTTTACCAAATCAGAAAAACCGTCAAAAGGAATTCCGTTGGTAACTCGATATTCGCGTAGGCCATAGGTGACGATGGTGTTTAAATCCTTCATCATGTCCTTGCTACTCTTGGTCAGTTTTATTTTTTTATTACTGCTCTGTAAAGTCTGTCCTAAATAAGCATCCAGATTATTTTTGAGCGCCCCGTAGATTTTTTCGCGGTCTGCGTTCGCTACTTTTTGAAAATACTTTACACGAATGTTATATTTTTTGTTGGCAACCAATTTATAATTAACAGGAAGTTTGAATGAAACGCTTTCATCACCAGCCCCCCGTTCCCAGTTAGCTACGTACAATGGATCTTTATAGTCTTTATTTTTACCACGAAAAAATTGAAATTCTACTACGTTAACGTTGGCCGGAACAGCCCCCGTAAACATCATATCCTCTTCCGAAGGCAATGGTTTAAAATTATTGAAAGTACGCATAGCGGGATCAAAATTTACGTTTGCGTATTGTCCAAAAAGGTTAGCGCTAAGCAAAGCTAAAATTAAGATAATGTTAAAAATTTTCATTGTAGTGAATTTTGTTTTTAAGACTGAATACCCTTTTATCAGATAAGGGTTTTGATCATTTTAGACGAAACATTTATGAAAATGGGTACATAATTAAAAGTATTTTACAAATACATGCTTTGGTCTATAACGTTCCAGCAAGGGTAATGTTTGGTATTACCGTTTAACAAATTTCAGTACATATTTTTTGCTATTTACTTGATAAACAGCTAAATACACATCACTTGGTAAGTTATTTAAATTTTTTAAAGTCGCGACCTTCTCCACTACCGGGCAAACGGAAGATTGTAGGAGCGATCCATTAGCCGCAAAAATCTCCAGGGTAATATTTTGTACACCGGATTCTTTGAGCTCAATATTTAATTCATCAATTACTGGATTGGGGTAAAAATGGGTGATCTCGGTGTTGTCTATTGAATTAGTAGAAGCGGTCGTTTCCTGATAAACCCTCACGTAATCAATTTCCATGACATCTTCCGTAAAGCCAGCTTCAATGCCTGGCTCGATGGCAAAATTCATTAACAAATACTGGTCGGCATCGAAAGGCCAGTTATCCATATTTTTATTAACCGGATCATAAATATAGTGAATGCCTCCATCGATTTTAAAGACCATTTTTTCGGCAGACCATTCAAGGCTATAAATATGAAATTCACTGGAAGCCGTAGGAATAATACGTCCACCTTTATCCTGGGTATCCCCGTGACTAGAAGGCGTATGCATGGCACTCTGTACAAAATTTTGGTTACGCCCCCAATGTTCCATAATATCAATTTCACCACAAGCAGGCCAGGAGGTGGTTCCAAATCCTTCAATCTGCCAATAGGCGCCGTTTTCGGTGATATTTTTACCCAACATCCACAAAGCAGGCCAGGTACCGCTACCCGAGGGTAATTTAGCGCGGATTTCTACTTTTCCGTAGGTAAAAGCAAATTTAGAATTTAACCTTGCCGAAGTATAGTTTTTTGTAAATCCCTGATCTGTATAATTCTCTTTTTTAGCAATGATTCGCAACACATCATTTTCAACATTAGAATTATCTAAACGGTTGGTATAGTGTTGAACCTCTCCATTATACCAACTTCCTCCGGACGGTAATTGGGTTTGATGAAACCACTTGGTGTTGTCAATTGGGCCATCTTCCGAAAATTCGTCCGACCAAACTAACTGATCATAGACAGGATCAACAGGGGTATTTGTTTCATGATAAAAGTCGTCTAAATACGCGACCACCTGATCTGTATTATTCTCTCCATTTATTTGAATCAAGATACGATCAAAATCGGTGCGATAGCGTGGTGCTCCAGAATTCTGGTCAAAACTTGCGTAAGCATCATTTGCAAAATCAAAGGTTATCAGTTGCCATTGATCCAGTCCAACTGATTTAACAACTTCTGTTTGGGTCGTCCACGGTTCGTCGAGCGAGCCGTTCTGAAGCTTTAAGGAAATTTGATTATTTTGATTACCTGTTAGCCCATTTGACGAAATATAAATTTTCAAGGTAAAAACAGAGCTGTAGGTGAGGTTGAGTTTTTCGGAATTTTGAAAACGTACGTTAGCATACTGCCCCCCGACATCATGGTAGCGCAGCACTTTGGAAGAATTATTTATACCTTGTGGAAAAGGATTATTGATTCCAACATTAATATTACAATTATCCCCGATCCAGCCAGAAACATTGCCGTTACCCTCAAAATCATCTTGCAAAGTCTGCGAAATTGAAGTTGCCGGAATTAATGAGATTACAATGAATAAAATGACAATATTTTTTTTAAAAAAATTCATGTTGTTATTATTGTTTTAAATATCTGAGCGTGTGACAAAATCAGAACTGGCAGACTAGTTGGTTTTTCTATAACCTGAAATCATGTTAAAGGGATACGATTTAGCTAACGGAACAAAAGTCTAACAATCCAAAATCAGCCAGATTTGCTATACACGGTTAATAATACTCCAAACATAGTATAATTTCATAATCTTACCAAATTAACACTTCGATTAACGGCCATTTTGTCTTTTAGCGAATCTGTTTCTTTTTGTACTAATTTTACGTTTCTTTTACTAATTTCCCCGTTATGATAGAAGATGAAGTGTTAAGACATAATTGAAATACATTTACATAAAATATTTTACGTATATTTAAAGACACAGAATCTACGCGTATAACTTCTTACCATTGAAGTTGTTTACAACAACGACAAATAACCTCTTTTTAACTAAAACATTATTTAAATGAAAATCAAAATCCTCCTCTCCGTTTTATCTATTCTATTATTTTCTGGCTACTGGTCCTGTACTCCTAAAACGACAAAAACAGTACAAGGAAATACCGAAAAAACTATTCCGACGGTAACCACGACAACGACGACGACGACGACGACTGACACCACTTCACCAAAAATGAATAAACCGTTAACTACTTCAGCAAATGAAACTTTTTCTAAAGGTCTTCCGGTAGATCCGGACATTAGAATGGGAACGCTGGACAATGGTCTAAAATATTATATTAAGAAAAATACCAAACCCGAAAACCGGGCGGAGCTGCGACTCGCCGTTAATGCCGGCGCCATGCAAGAGGACGACGATCAACAGGGACTGGCACACTTTGTAGAGCATATGGCTTTTAACGGTAGTACCAACTTTAAAAAAAGTGAACTGGTCGATTATCTTGAGAGTGTCGGGACCAGATTTGGACCAGATTTGAATGCTTATACCAGTTTTGACGAAACCGTTTATATGTTACAGGTTCGAACGGACAGTGTGGCCTTACTGAACAAGGGGATGCTGGTACTCGAAGATTGGGCCGGTGGCGTAAGTTTTGACAATGAAGAAATCGACAAAGAACGGGGCGTAGTAGAATCAGAATGGCGTTCTCGTCTGAGCCCTAATCAACGGATGCTCAACCAATGGCTTCCCGTTCTTTATAACGACTCCCGCTACGCACAAAGATTACCCATTGGGAAACCTGAGATTATCCGTAATGCCGATTATGCCACGGTTAAACGCTTTTACCAGGACTGGTACCGACCTAATTTAATGGCGGTCGTCGTGGTCGGGGACATCGACGTTGACCAGATGGAAAAAGACGTAAAACAACGTTTTGGCAAATTAAAAAACCCAGCCAATAATCGTCCCGTTGAGGCCTACCCCGTTCCCAATCACGATGAGACCCTGATCTCAATTGTCTCCGATAAAGAAGCGCCTTTTACCAATGTACAATTAGTATATAAACATAAATACGAACCGGTGACCGATTTGATTGGCTACCGAAAAAATCTGGTATACCGTCTTTACAATACCATGTTAAGCGCCCGACTTAACGAAATTAGTCAACAGCCCAATCCTCCATTTTCTTTTGCCTACACGGGCTACGACGGAGATGTAGGAAGCCTTGCCACCTATTCTTCTTACGCAATGGTTCCCGAGGGAGGCGCAGCACGCGGACTAACGGTAATCATGACCGAAAACGAGCGTGTTTTACGACATGGTTTTACGTCGACGGAACTGGAGCGAGCAAAGAAAGAATTACTGACCAATATGGAAAAAGCATTTAAAGAAAAAGATAAAACGGACAGTCGCCGCTTTGCGATGCGCTACGTTTACAACTATCTCGATAATAATCCAATCCCATCCATCAAAGACGAGGTAAAATTTTACAACCAATATTTACCCACCATTCAACTCAGAGAAGTCAATAGCCTGGCAAAGGAATGGATTACGGATAAAAATCGGGTAGTGGTCGTTACTGGTCCAGAAAAAGCAGATACTCCGCTACCAGACGAAACCGAAATTCGTAGTTTACTAACCAAAATTAAGCGTCAGGATATTGCTGCTTACATCGACGAAGTTAATGACGAACCCCTTTTATCTGAAAATTTAATCGCAAAGCCCGTCGTTTCCACCAAAGAAATTCCGGAGATCGACGCCACCGAAATCACCCTTGCTAATGGCGTAAAAGTAGTTTTAAAACCAACTGATTTTAAAAATGACGAAGTATTACTACGAGCTTTTAGTCCCGGGGGTAATTCTCTGTATACTGACCAGGATTACAAACAAGCCAGTAATGCAGCCAGAGTAATTGGTGAATCAGGTGTCGGCAGTTTTGATAATATGCAATTGACCAAAAAGATGTCTGGAAAAGTTGTACGACTGAATCCCTGGATTGGTGGCCTGCGTCAGGGATTCCGAGGTAGTGCCTCACCGGATGACTTGACTACCATGCTTGAGATGGTCTATCTGTACGCAACCAAACCTAGAAAAGATAAAGAGGTTTTAAATTCTTACGCGGCTAAACAAACCGCTATTTATAAAAACCTGCTTTCGCAACCCGACTATTACTTTTTTGATCAGACCCTGAAAATCAAATACAATAATCACCCAAGGGTTGGGTTTCCAACGGCAGAAGATATGGCCCAACTGGATATGGATCGCATCTACCAGATTTATCAGGAGCGCTTTGCGGATGCCAGTGATATGACTTTTTTCCTGGTGGGTAATTTTGATAAAGAAAAAACTATTCCTATGCTGGCTAAATATCTGGGCAATCTCCCGGCTACCAACAAAGGAGAAACCTGGAAAAACACTAACGTTAATTATCAGAAAGGAGTGATCAAGAAAACGCTCACCTACGGAGAAGCACCCAAAGCGCTCGTCGATATTACCTTTCACGGTGACTTTGAATGGACCTCCGAAAACCGGTATCATTTCAAATCTATGATTGATATCTTACGGATTAAAATGCGGGAATCTATGCGAGAAGACAAAGGAGGTGTTTACGGTGTGCGAGTTAGCGGAAATACTTCTCAGTATCCTGAATCTAAATATAACATTACGATTTCTTTCAATGCTGACCCTCCCAGAGTGGATGAATTAATTGAGACCGCCATGACAGATATTAAGAATGCACAGCAAAATGGTGCCGAAGATAAGGATATGAATAAGATCAAAGAAACGCAGCGCCAGGGTCGAATCAAGGATTTGAAAGAAAACAATTTCTGGATTAGTTCTTTGGAAAATGCCTACGTTGAAAAGCTGGATCCTAAAAACATTTCTCTGGAAAGTCTGGAGGAAGGGATCAATAGTTTAACCAGCGAAGACATCAAATCTGCAGCGACAAAGTATTTTGACTGGAATAATTATCTTCAAATTGTTTTGTTACCAGAAGCCAAGACGATGGATACGGAAACTTCGGGGAAGCGGTAAAGGATTGTTGAGTTGTTGAATCGTTGAGTTGTTGAATCGTTGAATCGTTGAATCGTTTAATCGTTGAGCCTGCTCTAAAAACCCCTACTAAAAAGGCTATTTTTAGAAGAGCGGTATAAAATTCTGTTTGTTATTTTAATATCAAGAAAAATTCCAAAACCGATGCTGGTCAAGCTAGTGACGACTGTGGACAAGCCAATCAAAGCGTTTACCGTTTTTTCATTCAGTTCTGTCTTTTTAGCGAGGATTCTTCTAAAATTTGTCCAAAAGCATCTGTTTATTGCATACTGGTGATGTTTAAATAAACCTCTGTATTTTGACTTCATCCCATCAAGTTTACAAAAAACCTGATGAATCGTGGACTCTGAGTTCGCTCTCAATGAGTACACCCATTGAGGATATTCTTTTATCTTTTTTCTACGAAAATAATTCGTAATTGCTTTCGATTCCAAATAACGATACTTCGTTTTTGAGTAATTATCGTTAATCCGATATTTTCCTTTTTCGGTTAAAACGGTAAACTGAGTTTTTCCATCTCTTCGGTCTATTACTCGATATTGTTGCTCTCCTACTTTCTCAAAATCATAGTTCCCTTCCACTCCTTGTATGGCCGTAACGAACCACTCAAATTCAGTTCCTTCAGTATTAGAAAACTGTTCATTAATTACAGAATTATAGGCTCCATCACTCAATATATTTTCAATCTCGTTAGTTAAAATACTTCGTGTATTTACAATCGCAGGTATAAAAAATTTATCATCACTAAAAGTCGCTTTTTCAGTCTGTACATCCGTTATGAGGTTTAATGGCTTTTCCTGCTGTTCGCCTAATTCCACCGCTGGAGTAACTGCACAAATTTCTGTAACATTAGTTACGTATCCTGTAATTATCTGAGTTTTTGATCCTGATTTTTTACGATAAGCCGCCTCAGCATCATGAGCAGACTGTAAAGTGGAACCCGATTGATGTTTCTTATCCTTTAGCTTAGTTTGATCATTATCATTATCTTCTTCTATCAATTCAAAGTGATCATTCCACAAGCGTTTCAATAATTTATATTCTTCACTATCTAACTCTGAAAATAGTTTTATCAAACGATAAATCACTGATCCGCATAATGCTAGTCGAGCTGTACCACTTTTCTTGTCCAGTCGATAGGTGTACTGTTCAACTGACTTACCAGACATCTCATCAAGTAGTTCCTTATCTTCACTATCAATCAAATCAATTGACGCTTCTTTCAAACTCCTATAAAACTTGTTCATTACTCCCACACAAAGTTGCAGACGAGTATTCTTAGCCACATTTGAGTGGATCAACTTACTGTCCATTCTCACCGATCCTCCGCTCACCTGATAACGAAAAATTTGATCTTTAGTCAGACTTTGGAAACAATTTTCCAATAAATTAATCCCATTTTCTTGTTCGTATTTTAACAGAGCAACTTTGAAATTATAATAGGTTGCCTCACTCGGAGCATTATCGGAAAAATTGCTTAATCCAAGAGCATATCCTACCAGTATATTAAAATTGCAAGCTTCAAATAGTTGCTCATCCGTCCAGTCATTTCCATCTTTTAAAATCAACATAGCTACTAAAATACGAACAGAGGCATTAGGACGACCATTGTCTTTGGAATACAATGGAGAAAAAATATCTTCATCAATTCGGCTAGTTACTTCCTTATGAAAGCAGTTGTGCCAAGCCTTTGGATTATCAAGGCGCTTGATCTTCTGCTTACTCATATGCTGAGATATTCCACTGAATATAGTCGGAGGACTGCTAGAATTACTTTTCTTAAACATATTTTTTATCTAATTTTGCTACCTTGGCAAAATACAAAATTTTATGCGTCAACCTTTAGCCTTTTAGGTTTTTAGAGTGGACTCAACGATTCAACGATTCAACAAATCTATTAACTATCCTTCGTTTCCTCATCTTCTTGTACATCTTCTTCCTCGTCATCGCCATCATCCAAGAGCATGATATCATCGCTATTGCTTACAATAATTGCATCATCAATAACCGGATCGCCATCACCGTCCAAGTCGTCAAAGCCTTTAACGTCACCGGTAAACGGAGTACTTTCTTTTTTCTCATCCGGTAGTGGAAGTAATTCCAGGACAGAATCTTCTTCCGGAGTAGGTGGCGGAGGTGTATTTACTTTGCCAGTTCCGTGGTAGTCTCCTGCGGCGTATTTTTCCGCACGGGCAAAGAAATCATCTTTATCATCGAGCATACTGGTATCATCCCCAAATACGCCTTTGGCGTCGCGATTTTTTACTCGTTCGGCCAGGTCGCGTTCCATCTTGTCGAGGTCGCTCATACTATCTTCGATCTTGTCTTTTGCCGCTTCTGCTTCTGCTTTTTTAAATAGATCATCTGCTTTTTCTTTAAAATCAGCCCCTTTTTCTTCCGCAATTTTTTTAGCGTCGTCAAAAAATTCGCTCCCTTTTTCGAGTACCTTACCACCGATGAGTGTACTAGCCTGTGCGGCTTTATCGAGCAAGTCACCTCCTTTGTCGAGGACTTTGCTACCCACATCTTCGGTAAAATCTTTCGCCTTGTCTACCATTGGTCCCGTGGTATCCAATACTTTTTTTCCTACACCTTCCGTAAAGTCTTTTGCTTTATCTACCGAATCGTTTTCAGAAAGCTTGCGACCGGTTTCACTGGCCGTATCTTTTGCTTTTTCGAATAAATCACTGGCCTTTTCAAAAACAGTACCTCCAATATCCGTGGCTTTTTCTTTAGCATTTTCAAATAAATCACCCGCCGAATCCATGAGCTCACCACCCACGTCGTTGGCTTTATTTTTAGCAGTATCGAAAAGTTCGTCGGCTCCCTGAGCCATTTTAGTTCCTTGCTCGGCGGCTTTATCCGCTGCTTTGTCGGCGGCAGATTTACTGACGGCTTTGCCTGCAAAAAATATTTTCTTTAAATCATTGATAAAACTCATAATGATAGATTTAGATTTTGAATAGGACGTAAAAATAGATATTTTTTAAATGAAATTATTAAGTGATATAAAAATTATAAAATCCTTATTCATGAATTAGGTTTAATGCTTTGAACGCAGATCTAACTGCTTCGGTAAACTTTTGGTAAGAAGCTAGTTTAGCTAATTTATTTAGGTCTGCTTTTTGTCCGATTGGCAAGTACAATTCTCCTAATTTAAGTCCTTTTCTACGAGGATTGTCTTCTACTACACGCCGAATAGCATCTATAAGATTTTGCTTTGGATTACTAAGTGTTTCTGATTTATTATTCAATCCTAATTGTTTATAGGTTAGATTGGTACCAACTTCATCTTTAAAAAGATTGTCGTCAGCGATCATCCATGACTCTGTCATTGTGACAGGAACAACTGGAACCACCGTTTTACAATTCTCACCTTTAAATTCTTTTATGCATTTAATGGCAGGAGATATTTTATGCTGAAAGACAATTTTATCGTTTTTTGCATCGGCATCCGAATGAATACATAATATCGACAAACCTTTTTCTTGGTATCCAGTTATTGAACTGGTGAGCATATCTTCTGCAAAATTGGTTTTTGTTGTTTTAATGTTCTGAATGTCTAGTATTTCTAACTCAGATGTACATTCTAATGCAACTGCTTCGAACGTTCTTCTGACGATACTGTTTAAAAACCTGTAGTCTGTAGGTCCTTCTCCGACCAAACCAATGATCAATTGTTTTGTCATAGCACATCGATTATTTGTCCTTGGTCAGTAGTTTCGAGATATTCTTTCACGTTAGCTAAAGTTAGTTTAATTTCTGATTCTTTTAATTGTATATTTGGAAATTGCAAATTAAGTTGTGGCTGGTAATTTTTTATGACCGGAAGAATCTTGGTAATAGCAATTTTCTTTTTTTCGTTATCCTTTTTAGTAATCAGGGTAGTCAATTGAGAAAACCAGACACTTACTCTATTGTCACTTTGCCAGTTTATAATTTCGCCGACTAGTTTTGGAGAATGCGTATTAATCAGTATTTGTCTTAAAGGTATATTTCGTTCCCTAAAATCCACTCCCAAATCATTGAGCAGTGCCGTTAAAAACTTGATTCTGAAAGGATGGATTCCATTCTCAGGTTCTTCGTAGCAAAGTAAACTATTATGCGTGTCATCGTACATGAAAATACAAAGTGTCAGTAATCTTAAAGTTCCCTCTGATAGAACACGTGACGTAAATTTTTTCCCATCTTCACTTGTTATTTCAATTAAATATTGATTGTTTGATTTATCATCAATTACATTTACTTCGATTAGGTTGGGAAGCAGATTGTTTAGTTTTCTAGAGATTTCCTTGAGAAAAAACTTATCTTTTTTCTGAATTCGGTATAAGGCGGCTGCTAAATTTTCTCCACTTTGGGTAATGACATCTGACATTCCAATTTCTTTTTTTGTGGGTTTTCGCAGATCGTCTGGGTTTAATTGTAAAAATTTCCAGTTTTTCATTTCTTCCCGTGCAGCAAAAGCGTGGGGAAAATTTACATCATCAATACCACTTAAAATGGTTCTTTTTGTAGCTATTGCCGATGTTCTTTTTCCACCTCCAGGTCTTCCGTCTTGAAGTAAATTAATTGTTGGAATATTATTTTTTAGTTCTGTTTCAATATAAGGTTTTCCTCTTTTTCCCGTTTTAACTTTTGGACGCCAATATTCAGTGTGTTGTTTAGGAATATAACTTTTAATCCATAAATCTTTCAAATGTTTTATTGTTTCCAGACGTTCTTCCTTTATATACAATTCGTCGATGGATTCCTTATTACTTTTTCTAGAAATTATTAATTTATACCTTAATCTGGTGTATTTTAGTACTGCTTTTCCGCCCCAGCTATCCTTTACTTTTTGGTTGACTAGCATTTCCACTAAAAATAACATTTGATCATCATACTCATCATTACCATATTGAGTAAATAGTTCAATTGCCTCGCCTCTCTGATGGGTAAATGCCTGTTTTAAATCTGTATGTGCTAAATCTGACAACAGTTTTAACGCATCAAATAAATTACTTTTTCCTGATGCATTTGTTCCAGCTACAACTGTGAATGGCGTAAAAGCCATTTCAAAATTTTTAAAAGATTTAAAACCATCAATTTTAATGTAGGTTATCATAGTTTTCTATTTTATCAAAGTCACTGCCCTTTCCACCTCTTCTACCGGTAATTTACAAACTTTATTTTGACAAACATAAATCATGGTCCGGTCTTCTTGCAATTTTCCTTCTAATAAGGCTAGTGAGCCTTCGGTTTTACCACCTAAAAAGAACGCATTGGGTAAAAATTGTCCCATTAATGCTTTTTGTTTGGTAGCGAAATCATTTCCGATTACCGCTACTTCGTAAGGCGTATGGGCCATTTGTAAGTATAGATTACACCAGTTAGAATAGAAGGAAGGTTGCTCACTAGGGACAATTGTAGTGGACATATTGTTCATCATTTGTTGGGACAGTTCTAAATATTTTGGTTGGTAGAGAAAAGTACCTAAAGTGAACAGAGAACGCGCCATTGCGGAGTTGGAACCGGGAATCACGTTGTCTGCCAACTCCATTTTACGAACGACAAGCGGTGGATCCAGGTCCGACGTATAAAAAAACATGCCGGAGGCCGGATCGTGAAAATGCGTAATTACGTAATCTGCCATTCCGCTAGCCAGTTGCAACCATTCCTCGTCAAAAGTTACCTGATACAAATCGGTAAAGGCCTTGATGGTCAGCGCGTAGTCGTCGAGAAAAGCATTGATGACCGACTTTTTGGATTTATAATTTCGGTTGAGTCGAAAATCTTTTTGTAACATGGTGGACTTGATGAAGTTCGCGTTTTTTAAAGCAGTCTTCAAATAGGTTTCGTCACCCCATGCCCGGTAGGCCTCTACGTAGCCACTGAGCATCAACGCATTCCATCCGGTTAGGATCTTATCGTCCAGTCCGGGACGAACGCGGGTGGCGCGATAATCGAATAATATTTTTTTAGAACGATCGAGTGAAGTGGTAATTTCGGATTCAGTGGTCTTGGTTTTTTCGGCTACGGATGCGATGGTTTGTCGATACCGCAATACATTTTTATTATGTTCCCAATTGCCTCTTTTTTTAACATCATAATATTCTCTGAAAATAGAAAGATCATTTTCGTTGGTTAATAAAGAATCAATTTCTTCGCTGGTCCATACATAAAATTTTCCTTCTTCTCCTTCGCTATCCGCGTCGAGACTGGAATAAAAACCACCATTGGAATCGGTGAGTTCGCGGGAGATAAAGGTTAGCGTTTCTTCCAATACTTTTTTGTATCGAGGATTTTTGGTCAGTCGATAAGCCATTGCGTACAATCCTACCAATTGACCATTGTCATAAAGCATCTTTTCGAAGTGTGGAACATGCCACTCGCCATCTACGGAGTAACGAGCGAAGCCACCGCCCAGCTGGTCATAAATTCCGCCAGCGGCCATCTCGTCTAACGTTTTGGTCACTGCTTCCAGTGCTTGGTCATTTTTTGTAACATCATGGTAGCGTAATAAAAATTCGTAGTTGTTGGGCATGGGAAATTTTGGTGCTCCTTTACGACCACCCCTTTTAAAATCGATTTGCTTTAAAAAGTTATTACCGATATTTTCCAGGTTGTTTGCGGTAAAATTAGCGGTGGCGGTGTTGATTTGAATTTTTTCTGAATCTTGAATTCCTTTAGTTAAATTGACCGCATATTCCTCCATTTTTGCGCTATTTTTTTCGCGTTCTTTCAGGAAATAATTCAGGACATTCATCCATTCTTTTTTTGGGAAATAAGTGCCAGCCCAGACCGGACGGCCATCGGGTAGTGCAAAGGCATTCAATGGCCAGCCACAACTTTTTCCGGTAGCCGCGTGGCAGGCGGTCATATATACATCGTCAATGTCGGGGCGTTCTTCCCGGTCCACTTTTATACAAACAAAATTATCGTTCATAATTTTTGCCACGGTCGTATCTTCAAACGATTCGTGCTCCATGACATGACACCAATGGCAGGCAGAATATCCTACACTGATGAGGAGCATTTTATTTTCTGCTTTTGCTTTGTTTAAAGCCTCGTCTCCCCACGGATGCCAATCTACGGGGTTGTGCGCGTGCTGTAGAAGATAAGGACTGCTCTGATCAATTAAGTGATTGGTGTATTTGTGATTGGCATCTTTTTGACCACCATTAGGAGATTGGCAGGAAAAAAAAAACAAGGTGAGCAGCAAGAATAATAGGGTGTTTTTCATGTTTCAAAGATACAAAGTTGTTGAATATACTTAAATAGCTTCTTAGACAATTTCTTAATAATTTAGCGGGAGTTAACCAAAAATTGAATTAAAGAAGCTTGAAAGGAACTAAATACACATCCGACAGGGTTAATAGATCGTAAAGGCAATGTAATGTTTTACATCATTTTGTAAATATTCACATTATCTATATAATATTTTTGTAATTTAGCAAAAAACGAATAATTATGAATTGGCGACGACTCAATGGTGACAAAATTGAAAAACCGATTATTGACGCGGTAGAAGCTGCGATCGTGCGGGAAACCGAAGCGGGCAACAAACTCAAGGTTTGTATTGGTACGGACTCGCAGGTACGAAATAAGGTAACGGAATACGCAACGGTAATTGTTTTTCTGCGGGAGAAAAAAGGTGGGTTTATGTTCATCTCCAATTATAAGTCTAAAAAGCAGATGAAGCTAAAAGAACGAATGATTACCGAGGTAGCGAAATCCGTTGAGGTAGCTTACAGCCTTTGCGATTTATTGGACCTCTATGATGTAGCGTTGGAAGTACACGCGGATATTAACACGGACCCTGAATTTCAGTCTAATACGGCTTTAAAAGAAGCGATGGGGTACATTCTGGGAATGGGGTTTGTTTTCAAAGCCAAGCCAGATGCTTTTGCGAGCTCTAGCTGCGCGGATAAGGTGTGTTAAATCTATTTGTATTTCAGCAAAATATAAAGAGCCATGTTTCTTCGGAGGCATGGCTCTTCTTGTTTACTGTAGGCGAGTAAGATTACTCCTTCGTCTATAATTTCTAACATTTTGACGATTAACCTACCGTACTTTATCAATATCCTACTATCTTTGTAAAAAAAATCACCTTAATTATGAAATTAAACCATCTTTTATTTATCGTATTAATGGGACTGGGGACGCTGGTCTCCGCCCAGAACAAAATAGACTACACCGCGTATGATCTGGATAACGGATTGCACGTGATTTTACACGAAGACAAGTCCACTCCGATCGTGGCGGTCAGTATTATGTACCACGTAGGATCCAAGAACGAAGAACCCGGAAGAACGGGTTTTGCCCACTTTTTTGAGCATCTGCTCTTTGAAGGCTCCGAAAATGTAAAGCGGGGCTCTTTTGACGAATACCTCGCCCGCGCCGGAGCCACCAACAATGCGAATACTACTTACGACCGTACTTTCTACTACGAAATCCTTCCTTCTAATCATTTGGAAATGGGACTTTGGCTCGAAAGTGAGCGATTGCTACATGCTAAAGTGGAAAATGTAGGAATTGAAACACAGCGTCAGGTAGTAAAAGAAGAGCGCCGTCAGCGAATCGACAATCAACCTTACGGTAGTGTGCTGGAAGAATCCATGAAACGGGCTTTTACTAAGCACCCTTATCACCACTCGGTCATCGGTAGTATGGCTGATCTGGACGCAGCACAAGAGGCAGATTATAAAAATTTCTACGCGACTTACTATGTCCCCGAAAATGCGGTGCTATCCATCGCTGGTGATATTGATATCGCTAAAACCAAAATATTGATCGAAAAATATTTCGGTTCTATCCCAAAAGGAAAAGGAACGATCAAACGTCCTAGTATTGTAGAACCCCCATTAACCGCTGAGAAAAAAGATACCATTTTTGATAATATCCAATTGCCTGCCGTAGTCCAAACTTACCGAATTCCAGCACAAGGTACGCCGGATTATTACGCCGTGGAAATGTTGTCTACTTTATTGTCTAGTGGTGAAAGCTCGCGCTTATACCGGAGCTTGGTCGATGATCAGCAGAAAGCATTATTTGTGGGTAATTTCCCACTCGGACTCGAAGATCCGGGTGCGGCCCTCGTATTCGGAATCGCCAACATGGGCGTAGAGACGGATGATCTGGAAAAAGCTATTGACGCAGAAGTTAATCGTGCAGCTACGGAATTAATTTCCGAAAAAGAATTTCAAAAACTCCGTAATCAGATCGAAAGCGATTTTGTTACCGCCAATGCATCCGTGGTAGGACGTGCCGAAAGTCTCGCTAATTACCATATGTATTTTGGAGATTCTAATTTGATCAATACAGAGATTGACCGTTATATGAAGGTGACCCGGGAAGATATTATGCGCGTCGCTAAAAAATATTTTAACAAAAATAATCGAGTTTCTTTACATTATTTACCCAAGCCGGTAAACCCATAGGAAAGGTAGTTTTTAAATTTTTGAAAAATAATAACCTAGTAATTGATCGATTAAACGATTCAACAATTCAATAATTCAACATTTATTCTAATGAAAAATATATCATATATCGCATTTTTAATGCTCTTCGTTTTTGGTTGTACGCCGAAAACGACTGAGACCACCACTGCTACAGATACCATGTCTGATAAGACAGAGATGGCTAAAACAAAAGTGGAAGAAGTTATGAAAAATCCGGCGGAAGCCTGGAGAAGTACACCACCGACTCCTGGTCCTGCGCCCAAAATTCAAATTGGAGAATCGAAAGAATTTCTCATGGCCAACGGACTAAAGGTCATTGTGGTTGAAAATCATAAATTACCCCGGGTTTCATATCAGTTATATGTAGATGCTCCAGATATTATTCAGGGAGCGGATGCCGGATACATTGATTTTGCCGGACAGCTACTCAACAAAGGAACGACTTCTAAATCCAAAGCAGAGATCGACGAAGCAGTTGATTTTATGGGGGCTAGCATGAGTACCAGCGCG
Source organism: uncultured Saprospiraceae bacterium (assembly GCA_938015415.1). Classification (GTDB taxonomy): domain Bacteria; phylum Bacteroidota; class Bacteroidia; order Chitinophagales; family Saprospiraceae; genus JALZUU01. Next base: position 21,973 of record CALLPK010000012.1, on the reverse strand, counting down.
AGTGGTGTTTTTGCGAGCTCATTGTCTCGGCATAGTGAAAATTTAATGAAAATATTATCGGATGTTGTGAAAAATCCAACTTTCCCAGCGGCAGAATTTGAAAAAATTAAAAAGCAAACGCTTTCTAGTTTGGCACAAAATAAAGAGACTCCTGAAGCAATTGCTTCTAATGTATCTGATGTGCTGAGATACGGAAAAAATCATCCTTATGGAGAATTAGTCACGGAAGAAACGGTAGAAAAAATTACCCTAGATAAAACCAAAGCGTATTATCAAAAGTATTTTAAACCAAACTACAGTTACCTCGTAGTGGTAGGAGATACGGATATGGCAAAGACCAAAAAACTGGTGATGCAATATCTTAGTGACTGGAAAAAAACGGACAAGGTAGAACAATACGATTATCCCGTACCAACTGCACCCGACGCGACTACCGTCGATTTTGTCAACAAGAGTGGGGCGGTACAATCTATTATCAATATTACCTATCCAGTTAATCTAAAGCCCGGTTCGGATGACCTGATCAAAGCTTCGGTGGCAAATACTATTTTAGGAGGGTTTTTCCAGAGTCGATTAAATGATAACTTACGAGAAACCAAGGCTTACACTTACGGTGCCCGTAGTCGTTTGAGCTATGATAAAAATGTAGGATATTTTCTTGCTTCGGCGAGTGTTCGCAACGAAGTAACGGACAGTAGCTTGGTGGAATTCATGAAAGAGCTTAATACCTTACGCGATGTTAAAGTACCGTTGGAAGAGGTAGAATTAGCTAAATCAGTAATGGCTGGAAATTTTGCCCGTTCGTTGGAACGTCCCGAAACCGTAGCCCGTTTTGCACTGAATACGGCTCGTTATAACCTACCAAAAGATTATTACGCTACTTATCTGGAAAAATTAAGTAAAGTGACTCCGGAAGATGTAGCGGAAATGTCACAGAAATACTTTTTGACCAAAAATGCCCACATTATTGTGGTCGGAAACCAGGATGAAGTAGCCGAAAAGTTGGGTAGATTTTCTGCCGACGGAAAGGTGCATTACTACGATGTGTATGGTAATAAAGTAGAGATGAATAAAAACACGGTTCCGGATGGTTTGACAGCGCAGTCCGTGGTTGATGAGTATATCAAAGCGGTGGGAGGAAAAGATAAGTTGATGACGGTCAAAGAAGTTTACAGTATGGCTTCTGCTTCCATGCAGGGAATGACTTTATCGATGGAAAACTATCAAATGGGCAACGAAAAATTTGCCAACAAAGTGACCATGATGGGGAATGTGGTTCAGTCTGTAACTTTTGACGGTACTAAAGCAAAAATGGGTGGCATGCAAGGTGAAAAGATAATGGAAGGGGAGGAAGCAAATGCGATGAAAGGGAACGCACTAATTTTTCCGGAATTACATTATGATCGGCTGGACTACGGATTGAAGTTGTCGGGAACCGAAAAGATAGATGGAAACGAGGCCTATAAGCTGATCATCACGAGTCCTTACGGTAAAAAAACGACCGAATATTTTGATGTAAATACTAAACTGAAAGTAAAGTCCATCACCGAAGAAGGAGACGTTGTCTACTCGGATTATAAAGCAGTGGATGGGATCATGTTTCCTTTTCAGATGAAAGCTTCCGGTGGCGGAATGCCGATGCCTTTGGTGATGAAAGTAGAAAAAGTAGAAGTGAACAAAGGAATAGATGCTACGATGTTTAAATTGGATTAAACTCTTGTAATTAATTATTAGTTTTATATTTTGAAAGAGGCCGATGGAATAAATACATCGGCCTTTTTCTATAGAAGTTTTTAAACAATTTCATAAAAATAACCATGATTCAAGTATTTGTTACGGGAGGAACCTTTGATAAAGAATATAATTTTATCACGGGAGAGCTTTATTTCAAAGATACCCACCTTCAGGAAATGTTTGCCAGAGGTCGTTGTACTTTGGATATTGACCTGAAAACCCTGATGATGATCGACAGTTTGGAAATGACCGAAGAAGACCGGGATATTCTGATTCATAATTGCCGCAAATCAAAACATCAGCACATTCTTATTACCCACGGTACGGACCGGATGGTCATGACCGCTAAAGAACTGGCCGCCGCCGCTATTCCTGACAAAACCATTGTACTCACTGGAGCAATGATTCCCTACGCATTTGGAACCTCTTCCGATGGTTTTTTTAATCTGGGTAGCGCGTTGGCTTTTTCTCAAACCTTGGCTCCCGGTGTTTATGTGGTGATGAATGGCCGTTATTTTGATTGGTCAAATGTGCGAAAAAACCGGCAAACGGGTAATTTTGAGGAACTTCCCCAAGAACCGTCCACCGCTGTGGATATTTAGCGGTAAATTTGCTTAAAATATTTGAACATCTTCAAATAGAACTGTTTCTAATTAAAAAATACGAAAGAATGTTATCAAAAAAAATGCAAGAAAAGTTAAATGAACAGATCAAGATTGAGGCAGAATCTTCTCAAGTATATTTAGCGATGGCCTCGTGGGCAGAAATTCAGCCCGGTATTGATAATGTAACCGCCTTCTTTTATCAGCACAGTGAGGAAGAAAGACAGCACATGCTGAAACTGATTCACTTTGTCAACGAGCGAGGAGGATTTGCCACGGTTCCCGCACTCCCACAGCCTCAACTGACGTTTCCTTCTATCAAGCATGCGTTTGCTGCCCTCTTGAAGCACGAAGAGTTCGTTTCCGAAAGTATTAATAAATGCATTGAGGTTTCGTTAGAAGAAAAAGACTACGCCACCAATAATTTCCTTCAGTGGTACGTCGCCGAGCAAATCGAAGAAGAGGCGCTTGCGCGTACGATGAACGACAAACTGGAGTTGATTGGAGATGATAAAAGTGGCATGTATCTATTCGATAAAGATATTTTGACGATCAGTGTAGATATTGAACAATAAAGTCTAAGATCTCGATCCGATTATGTCTAAGAAGTGTTGTAAGAAAAAATGTTGTAAAAAGTACAAGAAGAAGAAAGCAAAGCATTGTAAAAAATGCCCCAGAATTTGTCTGAAATGTAATTTATCTATTAATAACGCTGATATGTGAATTTATGGAATATCTAGGACTCGTATTTGAAATAATTTTTCTAGTCATCGGTATCTATCTCTACTTGTTTGTAAGAGGATTTATTACCCAAAAAGACTCTGAAAAACAGGCAAAAATGGACGAATTTCGCAAGGAAAACGGCTGGTGGCTGCGTTTAGCGGCGATTGCCTTGATTGCGGTGATGACCCTGAATATCGCCTTACATATCCAGCAATTATTAACCTAAAACTAGCATAATCCCCCATTTTATTGGGGTTCTCTGCACTAAATTGCTTATTATTGCGGTTAGGGTTTAGTAGTTTGTGATGAATTAGGACGAACCCGATTTTGGGATGTTTTCTTTGGCAAATAGAAAAATCAGAGAAAATATCAATTTCGAATCATCGAACGTATTTTGCTCTTATGAAAAAAATCTTACTCCCGACCTTGATGGTATTTTTACTATCGGGTCTTTCTTTCGCCCAGAACATGGTTTCGGTAGAAAAGAATTTCTTTAGCACCGACCAAGTTCATTCGCTAAATCTTAAATTTAATCAACAAGATTGGCCGTATCTCCTGGATAGCCTGCGCATTCAGGGAGATGGCTATTTGCTGGCAAATATAGAAATTGACGGAAAATTATACGAAAACGTCGGCGTCCGTTACCGTGGCTCTAAATCTTTTAAAACGGGTAGTAAACGCAATGCTTTTAATATAAAGCTGAACTATATCAATAAAAACCAAAATCATCAGGGCCACGAAAAAATCAAACTTTCTAATGCGCTTCGTGATCCCAGTTTGTTACGGGAGGTAATGGGCTATGAAATTGCGGGCAACTATCTGCCAACGCCCAGAGCAGGATACACTAACCTGACCATTAATAAAGAAAATTATGGATTATTTATCGCCATCGAACCCGTCGATAAAGTCTTTCTGACTAAGCACTTCGGCGAAGCGGATGGTAGCCTTTTTAAAGCGGCTTCTGACTTACCCGAAAAAATGTCCAAGAATTGCAAAAATAAAATCTACGCGGCCCTCGAATACGAAAAGGATATCTCTTGCTACATGGGCAACTTTGAAATCAACTCCGAAGCGGGCTGGGATGACTTAATCGAACTGACCGATATCCTCAATAACCGCCCTCAGGATATCGAAAAAGTACTGAATGTAGATCGTACGCTCTGGATGCTGGCTTTTAATAATGCTATCGCTAATCTCAGTAGCTATTCTGGACAACACAGCCAGAATTTTTACCTCTACAAAGACCAATACGGACAGTTTAATCCTATTGTTTGGGATTTGAATCTGGCTTTTGGAAGTTTTAAGAATACCGGAATAGGATCTGATCTGGATTTAAAAGGGCTGCAAATGATGGATCCGTTATTACACATGGATGATCCTACTAAACCGCTCATCAGTCAGTTGTTAAAAAAAGAAGAATACAAGAAAATTTATCTTGATCATATCCGAACCATCATCTACGATCATTTTGTTAACAATGAATACGAAACCAGAGCGAAGGAATTACAAACGATGATTCGTTCTGTTTTTAATAATGATCCAAATAAATTTTATACCACCGCCGAATTTGATGGAAGTCTCACACAAACTACTGGTAAACGGAGTAAGATTCCAGGTTTGGTGGAGCTGATGTCCAAGCGGGCACGTTTCCTTAAAAAACATCCTGAACTGGCTATTTTTCCACCAGAAATTGATGAGGTGAAATTAACGCAAAGAGAAAAATTCTCGACCAAGGAAATAAAGGATTTTCAATTTGTAGTGACGGTAAAAAACCGCGCCAATCGTGTAAAATTATTCTTTCGTCCCAACCCTGAGTCTCCTTATGAATCGGTTTATTTAGCAGACGATGGTAAACACAATGATGAGGCGGCAGGCGACAAAATATTTGGGATTACCGTTACGCCAGCAAATGGCCAAGATACACTTGAATATTATTTTCAAACAGAAAATGCAAAGGCTTCCGGATTCTATCCGCGTAATTATATGTACGAACCCGGAACGACCTCGCTCAAAGAATTAAACAAATAGGCACTAGTGCTGTATCTATACACCTGAGTAACACCTTTGCCAAACATATATTGTTTTACCAAACAACATCTATTTGACCCATGGCGAAGTATATCTATTGGCTTCTTTTTATTGGTTTATCCTCCGTTTCGTACGGCCAGGACTTGTACGATCTTAATCAGGTCGTGGATATTTATGTAGAATTTTCTGATCCCCTTTGGGAAGCCAAACTAGATTCGCTTAAGCAGGCTGGTAATGATGGCCGCTTGATAGGAAAAGTGAAAATTAAAGGGGTCACCTATGATAGTGTCGGCATTCGGTATAAGGGAAATAGTTCGTACTACAATGTGCGGAAAACCAAATCCAGCAAACTTCCTTTCAATTTAAAAGCCAATACCGTCATAAAAGGACAGCGCTTTCCTGGTGATGTAAAAACCATCAAGCTTTCCAATGTTTTTCGGGATCCCAGTTATCTGCGGGAAGTACTTTCTTACGAGATTGCCGGAAATTACTTACCGGCCCCCAGAGCAAATTTTGCGAGGGTATACGTCAATAATAAATTGATTGGGTTTTATAACAATACCTCTTCCGTTGATGATGATTTTTTGACCGCTTACTTTGGTGAAGACAAAGGAACACTAGTTAAGTGTGATCCAAGTTGGAATGCTCAGCCTGGTAATAAATGTAGTAAAGGCGAAAAGGCATCTCTGATGTATCAGGGAACGGATACGACTTGTTATTTTGCAAACTATGAAATGAAATCAGACTATGGTTGGCGTTCATTGGCCGAACTTACCTACGTATTAAATAAAGAACCGGAAAAACTGGAGGAGAAACTTAATATTGACCGGACTTTATGGATGCATGCTTTCAATAACGTACTTGATAATCTGGATAGTTACGCCGGACGTCTTTGTCACAATTTCTATTTATATCAGGATAGTTTTGGTATTTTTCAGCCCATTCCCTGGGATATGAATCTTTCTTTCGGGGGATTCCGTTACGCGGACGAAAAGAAAGCGCTCGATAATGAAGGACTGCAACACTTGAGTCCTTTTACCCATTATAAAAGTCCTAACCGGCCATTAATCAGTCAGGTGCTGGCTACCCCACTGCACCGTAAAATTTACATTGCACACTTGAAAACAATCCTGGAAGAATTTTTTATTTCCGGAAAATATCAGTCAATGGGCAATCAAATTCAATCACGGATTGATCGCTACGTTCGGGAAGATCCTAACAAATTATATCCTTATGAAACGTTCCGGCAAAACCTTACCACTACTAGCGAAGCGGAAGGCGTAAAGATCATTGGTATTACCGAACTAATGAAAGAACGAGTTGCTTACCTTCAGGCACATCCTTTACTAAAAAAGACCGCTCCGGTAATTACCGAAGTTAAACATGAAGTCAGAGATTCGCAGGTATTGATTACCGCTAAAGTAACGGAGGCAGAGTCCACGTATCTTTGTTACCGTACTGGAAAATATGCACCTTTCCAGCGAGTAAAGATGTTGGATGATGGAGCACATTTTGATCAGGCGGCCGACGATCAACGCTATGGATGGACCATTCCTTACCAAAAGGGAATTACCTATTATTTGATTGGCGAAGCCGAAAAAACTGCTTCGACTGCTCCAGCCCGTGCGGCCATGGAATATTATGAAATACCGTAATTCTTTATAATATTTGTTCTGTTCTTTTAGAATATGGCGGATGGTTCTACTTCATTATCAGATTTTTGGAGTAACCCCTGACAAAAATAAACGTATAAATAATTCAGTAATAATGCCCAATATGGGCAGTTACGAAATATAATAGATAACACGATCACCAAAAACATGATTAGAACTTTACTTTCTTGCCTGATACTTTTCTGTAGTATTCAGCTTACTCTTGCCCAAACACTCGATCGTCCTAATGCCTTTACTGGTAAAAGACTTTGGAGCGATCATCAAACCACTAACGGAGGATCTTTCACTAATTTTGGAGATTACGGAAGTGGTTTTGAAGTGGCCTATTTACGAAATCTGGGACAATACTTTAATTTTGGGGTTCCTGCTCAATTGATGGTCATTGATCTGCCAGATGAGTTGGATAATCTGACAACTTTTGGAATTGATGCTATTGGTCAGTTTCAATTATACCGTCCCGGAGCGAGGGTGATTCCTTATGTATCTACAGGTGTAGGCGGTGTCCTCGAATCCTGGGAAAGCTTGAGTTTTCAGTTGCCGATTAATCTGGGCGTCAATATTCGATTTGGCGATCATGCTTTTATTAATACACAGGCTGGATTTAGAAAATCTCTGGATGGCAACCGCGATCATTTTCAGTACGGTATTGGGCTTGGCTTTTATTTAGGAAAAGTAGACGAAACCAAAAAAGAAATTAAAATCAGGGATAAAGACAGAGATGGTATTGATGACTTTGAGGACAACTGCCCGGAAATTCCCGGAGTGGCCGCTTTTAAAGGTTGTCCGGATTCCGACGCGGATGGTATCGAAGATCGCAATGATATTTGTCCGGAAGTTCCGGGAACCAAAGAAACCAATGGTTGTCCCGATGCGGATAAAGACACTTTTGCGGATGATGTGGATGATTGTCCTACAATTCCTGGAACCCTAAATGGCTGCCCGGATGATGATCAGGATCGTATTGCCAATAAAGATGATAAATGTCCTAACGAAGCGGGTCCTGCCTCCAATCAGGGTTGTCCGGTTGCGGATCGGGATGGAGACGGTGTACCTGACTCAGAAGATCAGTGCCCCGACGCAGCAGGTCCGTTGAATGGTTGCCCGGATGGTGATAATGATGGGTTTGCGGATAATATTGACCGGTGCCCAGAAGCGGCTGCGCCATTAAGTAAAGATGGTTGTCCGGAGATCAAGAAAGAAGACAAAGAAGTGCTGGACTATGCGGTCCAGGCGGTGCAGTTTGAATTTTCCAAAGATAAGTTAAAGCCTGTTTCTTTCCCCGTTCTGGATCAGGTGAGAGCCGTACTGGATAAATATCCTGGTTATCAGTTACAGATTAGTGGGCACACGGATAGTATCGGAGATGCAGCTGCCAACGAAGCATTGTCCATCAAGCGGGCTAATGCTTGCTATCTTTATTTAGTCTCCAAGGGAGTAGACCCTGGTCGCTTGATTGTTAAGGGTTTTGGGGAGATCCAACCGATTGCGGAGAATAACACAGAAGAAGGTCGCTCGCTAAATCGACGGGTAGAATTTATGGTGATTCCTAAGTAAAATCAATTTTGAGAGAAAAGACTTACCTTTTCTCTCAAAATTGATTTTGTTGAAATGTTGAATCGTTGAAAAAAAACTAACGATTCAACATCTCAACGATTCAACATCTCAACACCCAAAATGCGCTACGAACGAAAATATCGAATAGAGGATCAGTCCCTCGCTTTTGTCGAACAAATGATCCGCCATCATCCCTGGGGATTCCGAACCTTATTTCCCGATCGACAGGTTAACAATATTTACTTTGATACACCAGGTATGACCTGTTACAAAGAAAACGTGGCAGGGGTAGCGGAGCGCAAGAAATATCGAGTGCGGTGGTACGGCGGTTTAACCGCAACGGAAGGGACAAAAAACCAGTTGGAAATAAAAATAAAAAATAATGCCTTGGGCGATAAAGAGCGGTATGCGTTTCCAGCATTTTCATTATCTGATTGGAATAAATTAGGAACCGTCGTGGCTGGTTCACTTAGACGTCCAGTGAGTTTAATTCCTACCTTATTAAATTCTTACCAGCGGTCCTATTATGGATTAGCGACTGAAAAATTCAGAATAACCATTGACCGGAAGTTGGGATATTGTCCACTAATTCAGGAAAATCAGCAACCGGAGATTCGTCATATGGACGAAGCCATCATTGTGGAAATAAAATACGATGAGACCCTGGAGGCAGAAGCCAATCAGGTATTACAGTATATCCCGTTTCGCGCTACTAAAAACTCCAAGTACGTTACGGGAATTGAAACGAGTATGTGATAGCAACATCACTCTAAAACTTCGGACAAAGAATACTTTCATTATCAAAATCTCCTAAGTACAAAATAGAAAATTCAAAAGACTGCTGTCCCTGCTGGTGAACGGTCAGGTCATCCAGATTAACGTCATAGCTCAATCCAAATAAAACTCCTTTCCATTCCATTCCAATCATTGCGATGAGCGCATCCAGGCTAAAAGAATCATCTTCGTTACTGACGGGACGAGCCCAAAATCCAAATTGTATCGCATTGCCGGAATAAGTATCTATGGGAACTCTGATATTCGATCCGGCGGTTAATTCCATGTGTGGACCTTGCTTGGAAAATAAGGCACGTGGAATCAGGGACATTCGTTCTCCGACGGGAAATCGTAAACTTAACTGACCACCGTAACGGGCGTATAGTTTGCTGTCACCTCCGGGAATTACTCCGCCGGGCGTCTCTATATCGGGATAAAAAGAAACGTTTGGTTGTAATACGTGATGCATGGAACCTCCTACGTTGAGCACAGTTTTTTTACCGAGTTGGAGGGTGTAGTTTAGTCCAACATTTAAATCTGAAAAAGAAATAATATTAGGTGGTAAATTTTCTCCTGTTCCAAGGATAAATCCATCAATGCTGTTAAATTGATCATCAAAATTCAGTTGCTCGTAACCAATACTACGTTTGGTGAGTCCCATTTGAATTCCACCCGAAAGGGTTTGGGAACCTTCGTATCCAAGCGACTTGTGAAAAGATCCACTAAGCGCAATCTGATTGGTTTCAAAATCAATTCCACCTACCTGATCACTAAAAAACATCAAGCCAATCCCAACCGCATCCTTGTAACGGGTATTACCCGCTATATCGAAGCGCACATCAACGGCCGCCGAAAAAGTTTTATAAGGTTGATCAAAAACACCTCTCCACTGATCCCGGTAAATCATTCCGACGCGATAGCGACCGGCGAAATTACCCGTCATAGCTGGATTAAGCGCCAGGGGAGCAGCGTAAAATTGGGTGAAATGTTGATCCTGAGCGTTGACAGATAATGCCAGTATGCAGACCAAAAAGAGCAGTATTATTTTTTTCATGTTCAGATAATCGGTTGTACGAAGCAGCAAAGTTAAGCTTTACTAGGATAATCTACCCAGATTTATGGTATTTAAAAGGGTAGGGAATGGTGAAGTTTCTAAAATTTGAACCAAAACCACGAGAATTCCTGAATAACTCTACTGAAAACGGCTTAAGACCTAGATATATTATATTATAAAAATCGTGCCTTTGTGGCTTTTAGGAACGGCTTCATTAATTAGATGTTCGTATTGGTCTTAAATTTAAAAATTTTTGCTACTTTTAAGACCTTATACGATAATCTAAAAGATTGGTGTTTTTCGGATTACCGTGTACTGAATTTACACAAACTCTATGATTTACGCCATTTGTCCTTTAAGTGTGATTCCTATTCGAAGCAGTGCTTCGGATAAAAGCGAAATGGTTTCCCAACTGTTGTTTGGTGAAACAGTTGAAGTGATGGAACAACGAGGTAGTTGGGCGAAAGTCCGATGTCTCTGGGACAATTATATCGGCTGGACGGATCGCAAGCAACTCAAGATCTTGCCGGAGGAAGAAATCCTGGTTTATCAAAAAAAATATGCCCTCAGTCTGGAATTATTTCACGGAGCAATGGCGGATGGTTATTCTCTACCCATCACCATCGGTGCCACCTTACCCCGCTTTGATGGATTAAAATTTCATTTAAACGGTAGTAGTTTTAACTTTAGTGGCCAGGCTATCGAACCGGCCGAGGTAACTCAGGAAAGTAGCATTCTCCTGAAAATTGCCCGACGGTATTTATACGCACCTTATCTTTGGGGTGGGCGTTCTCCTTTGGGAATTGATTGTTCTGGTTTTACACAAATGGTCTTTAAAATGATTGGTATTTCTATTCCCCGGGATGCTGCTCAGCAAGTAGAAAAGGGACGACTGGTAGATTTTGTCGAACAAGTACAACCCGGAGATCTTGCTTTTTTTGAAAATAAAAAAGGGCGAATTGTTCACGTCGGGATCGTGATGCCCGAAAGAAAAATTATTCATGCTTCCGGTCAGGTACGGATTGATCAGATTGATCATTTTGGAATATTTAACGTGGAGCAGGATAAATATACCCACAAACTACGTGTCTTTAAACGATTACTCTCCGACGAGTCGCCAGATACGAATACGGAAGATACGGAGGTCCTCGATAATCCCAATCAGGTGGCGTTGTTTTAACACTTTATGAAAGAAAAACCATCAAAATCTAAGAAGCAAGGTAATATCTATGACCGTATTTTTAAGGAAAATGCGCGCGAATTATTTTTGCCCTTAGTAGAAAAAAGATTAGGAATTAAGATAATTGCCTACGAAGCACTTCCAGAAAAATTACAGAAAACTACGGAACGGGAAGCTGACTTTTTGTATAGAGTTAAAACAAACGAGAAAGAAACTTTTCTATTACACATAGAGTTTCAAAATAAAAATGATCCGAATATGCTAAGTAGGATGGCAGAGTATCATGGATTATTTTACAGAAAGTACAATTTACCTATTCGACACGTAGTTATCTATCTGGGAAAGCGAAAAGCAACTATGAAGAACACTTTGGTAGAGGCAGAAATATTTCGGGGTTTTGAAACTATTAATATATACGATTTTGATACAAGTGAATTTCTTTCTTCTCAAATTCCTTCCGTAATTATGTTGGCCTTGCTTACAAATTTTGAAGAGGAACGAAAAGAAGCCATTTTGCGTTTAATACTAAAGAACATTAAACAGCACGTAACTCACGAGAGAGATATTAAAAAATACATAGAACAGTTGTTAATTTTAGCAAGAATACGTAATTTAGAAAAAATAACTGGAAAAATAATAAATGATATGCCAATTACATATGATATAGAAAAAGATGGATTTTATATAGAGGGAGTCCAAAAAGGAAGAGAAGAAGGAAGAGAAGAAGGAAGAGAAGAAGGAAGAGAAGAAGGAAGAGAAGAAGGTGTAGAGCAAACCTTGCTGGTAATCAGATGCCTACAAGAAGGTAAAACATTAGCCGAAACGGCTAAAATCGCAGAATGTACTTTGGCGGAGGTAAAGAAAATTAAAAGGCAGATTAGTTAAATACTCCGTGTATTAAACGTTTTCGTCTCGATATAAAAAAAGCTCAAACCATCATTCCGGTTTGAGCCTTTTTTTATATCCATTCTATATTTTACACCGCTTGTAAAATATCATATTGCGTCAAAATATGCAGCGCACCTGCCTTATCTTTGGCAATAACTGCCGGTATTGTTTTGTTGATAAAACCAGTCAACTGTCGGTAGGGTAGATCTTCGTTGACCACGGGGAAAGCCTCGCCCATAATTTCGCTGATGGGCTGATCCGTTTTGTTTTCTGCGTCAGATAGTAGAAAATTCAGCACGGAAGATTCGGTAATCGAACCAACAATATTATGCTCCTTGTCTACGATCGGCATCTGTGAAATATCATTGTGCTTCATCTGATCCAATGCCTTTTGGATGGGATCATTTACATTAAGGGTCATAAAATGTTTATCAGACTTTCGGGCAATCAGGTCACGCACTTTTAGTTCCGTATCCAAAAATCCTCGGTCGCGCATCCAATCATCGTTGTAGATTTTTCCGATGTAGCGACTACCGTGATCGTGCACCAGGACCACGACCACATCGTCGGGTTTAAGATGATCTTTTAGTTGACGGACTCCGCAAAAAGCAGATCCCGCAGAATATCCGAATAACATTCCTTCTTCTTTTGCCAAGCGACGCGCCATGACCGCACCATCTTTATCCGTTACTTTTTCAAATCGGTCAATCAGTTCGAAATCCACATTTTTAGGTAGAATATCTTCTCCGATTCCTTCGGTGATGTAAGAATAAATTTCTTTTTCGTCGAATTCACCCGTTTCGTGATATTTCTTAAAAACAGAACCATAAGTATCAATACCCCAAATCTTGATATCAGGATTTTTTTCTTTTAGAAATTTGGCGCAACCAGATATGGTACCACCCGTTCCTACTCCTACTACAAAGTGGGTAATTTTACCATCGGTTTGTTCCCATATTTCTGGCCCGGTAGATTGGTAATGTGCTTCCCGGTTGGCTAAATTGTCGTATTGATTAAACCAGAACGAGTTGGGAATCTCATTACTCAATCGCTCTGCTACCGAATAATAGGAGCGAGGATCGTCAGGGGTTACGTTAGTCGGACAGACAATTACTTCAGAACCCATCGCTCGCAATAAATCCAGTTTCTCTTTGGATTGTTTATCGCTGGTAGTAAAAATAGTTTTGTATCCTTTTACACAAGCAGCTAATGCTAATCCCATTCCGGTATTTCCACTGGTACATTCTATAATGGTACCGCCAGGTTTAATCTTTCCCTCTTTTTCCGCCGTTTCCAGCATATTGAGGGCCATCCGGTCTTTGGTCGAATGTCCTGGATTGAAGGTTTCTACTTTGCAGAGAACCAAAGCTGGTATATCACTGGTAATCTTATTAATTTTTACCATTGGGGTGTTTCCGATGGTTTCCAGGATGTTATTACTATAATGCATGGTTTAATGATTTAATTTTGGGAAAGCGGTTGCTTAAAGAATATTTTCTTCTTGATAATTGTCTATTACTTACGCAGCTGGTAAGCAAAAGATGCAGGGACAAAGATACGTATTTAGGATGGTGAATAAAATGGAGCGTAGCCGTCCTGTTCATTAAACACCTATTATTTCCGTCTCCATTCTATCAAAAGAATAGATAGAGACATTTACGAATAAAATGCCGGATGAATATTTTCGCCAGATAGTTAACAAAGAACTGTTGAAATGAAAGGGTTATTTTTTCACCCAAACATAAAAACGATCGTCTTTTGCTCCTAGAGCACGGGCGGTCTGTCGAGAAACCACGACCACCACATCACTGGTATGTACCGATTTTGGAATCCGCCCCAGCACTTTGGCACGTACAGTTTTGCCGTTCATGGGATTTTTGATGGTAATGTAGGAGCGTAATTTGGCGGTACGGTGTAATACCGAGTGACCAGCCCGGTCTTTTAATTCTTTTTTACAATAGGCGGCACCCGCTTCGTTGAATCCTTTCCGGTCACCCGTTCCTTTTTGGTAGGCCATTTCTTTGAGACGTTCTTCGGTCCATTCCGGATTGTTTTTAAAATTATGGTGATCCGCAGGGATACCTGATTTTTTTAGATAGCCGACGTGTAAAATCTGGCCGATATCAAGATTATGGGTAATGATGGAATTTCGTTCCAGCAATGTATCGACCGGCATTTTAAAACGGGTTCGGGCAATATTATAAGCTGTATCCCCTTTGCGGACCTTATAACAAAGCGCATAGTACGCATCCCGGTTGACGCCTTTGGCTTGATAACGGAGAATTGATTTTTTAGGTAGTGGAATACTTAATCGCTGACCGGGAGAAATGAGATTACCCACGATTTTTGGATTAAAAAAATACAGATCATTCAATGAGAGGCCATAATGTTGTGAAATACTAAAGAGGGTTTCACTTTTTTGAATGGTATGATAAAAGGTAAAAGTATTATCGTTGGAGACATTGATAAAAACCGTATCTTGTGGAATAAGACTGGGAATAGTATCGGTCGTAGCCTTACCGGAGAATACGGTGAAGAGCAGGCCGAGTAAGATCAGCAGTTTTGGTAAGTATTGCATAATGTTTCAGTATGTTCAGATTAAAATGTCAACTTTTCGATCCCTTTGACATAAACCTCTTTGTAAGAATAGATAAAATTAAGGTTTTTTGAGTAAAAATGATACGCAGACGATTGGAATTATTCCGGCGCGGTACGATTCGGTCCGCTTTCCGGGGAAGCCTTTGGTGGATATTCGGGGCAAAACTATGATTCAGCGGGTATACGAGCGGGCAAGCGAGGCGACGGAGCTGGATTTGGTAGTGGTGGCCACGGACGATCTACGGATCCGGGATGCTGTTCAGTCTTTCGGAGGTCAGGTAGTGATGACCAGTCGGGATCATCCCAGTGGAACCGATCGGGTAGCGGAGGCCGCTTTGCAATATCCCGATGCAAGGTTAATCATGAATATCCAGGGAGATGAGCCTTTTATCTCTTCTGAGCAGATTAATCAGCTGGTATGTTTCATCCAGGAAAGACCGACGCTGGAAATTGCCACCATGGCTAAGCGAATTACCGAACGAAGCCTGGTTGAAAATCCGAATGTAGTAAAAGTAGTGACCAATGCCCAATCACAAGCCCTCTATTTTAGTCGTTCTCCCATCCCATACCGGAGAGATCGGTCTGCAGCAGTTATTTACCGAAAACACATTGGATTGTACATTTATCGCGCTGCAATTCTGGAACGAATTACGAGAATGAATCCTCATCCACTGGAGCAAATCGAAAAGCTGGAACAGCTCCGCTGGCTGGGTAATGGCCTGAAAATCGGCGTTACCGAAACAACGCTCGAATCTATTGCAATTGATCACCCGGAGGATTTAGTTCGTCTGGAAAAGTTTATGGACCAATTATGAAATTTTGTAGCAACTGCGGCCATACCGTTTCTTTCAAGGATATTGAATCCGACACCCATCCGCGTTTTTTTTGTGAGGAATGTAAAACCATCCATTATCAGAATCCTAATATGGTCGTGGGCTGTTTGCCAATTTGGGAAGATAAAATTATGTTGTGTCGTCGGGCGATTGAACCTCGGAAAGGGTTCTGGAATCTTCCGGGAGGATATTTGGAAAATGGGGAAACAGTGGAGGAGGGCGCCGCCCGGGAGGTAAGGGAAGAAGCAGGCATTTGCGTGGAAGTGAGGAGTTTGCATACCGTATTTAGTATTCCAAAAATCAATCAAGTATATCTGCATTTTTTAGCAGCAATGCCCGACTTGAATTATGCGGCGGGAGTAGAAAGTCTGGAAGTAGAAATGTTTACAGAAACGGATATCCCCTGGAAAGAAATTGCCTTTAGTTCGTCTACTTTTAGCTTGGAAAAATATTTTTCGGATAGAAAAAATGGACGACGGCAAGTGCACCTGGGAACCTATACCCACCCAATTTAAAAGATGAACGCTGCCGGATTGCCAGTTATTCAACGGATACTTAGGGGATAAAGGGTTGATATATGAGGATGAAAAAATATTTGATTTTTAGTAATAGAATTTTTTATTTAATTTTATATTGTTAAAATGTTAAAATATATTTATTTTTTTAAACAGTTAACTTTAAAAAAATATATCACCTGCGCTTTATCTTAAGCATATTTTATTCAGATATTTGATCATTCAATGGGTGCATACTTTGTTATCACGTGTAAAGGGCTGATACTCAAACGCTTCCTTTTTTTGCTTACTTTGGGCTGTTTGTCATTAGGAAAATTACACCAATTAATTATTTATTAATTATAAAAATAATTATGTGAAGAAGTGTATCAATTCATTTTTTATTACGAACTAATTTTATCACTTTTGTAGTCCTCAAAAAAGAAAGGATAATTTATTTTCCCGCATATTTGAGAATGGCTGACTAATCTACACACTACTAAATAGTCGCCAACTACTTCTCCTACTATGAATACTTGAGAAACGAAACTACACGGATCTAATTTATTGTTTTATACCCTCTTTCCAGGGTTAAAGAATCTGAAGAATGATTAAAGATTGTGCTACAGTGTGGGATAGCTGTCTGCGAACGATTCGTAAAAATGTGAATTCGCAAAGCTTTAAAACGTGGTTTGAACCGATCCGGCCGGTAAGGCTGGACGAGGGTGCGTTGACGATTCAAGTACCTAACAAATTCTTCTACGAATGGCTGGAAGAACACTACGTTGCTTTGCTGAAAAGAACTATTCGACAGGAACTAGGAGACATGGGACGTTTGGAATATCAAATCCTGATGTCTAAACCTGCTCCCGTTCCTGCGGCGATTGCAGCGACGGATAAAAGCGATGCCAACACGCCCGGTTCGGTGGATACCGGTAACATAAAAAACCCCTTTGTAATTCCCGGGATACGCAAGCTGAAGATTGATCCACAATTGAACGCTTCCTACATATTCGAAAATTTTATCGAAGGTGATTGTAACCGATTGGCCCGTTCTGCGGGGATGGCCGTTGCGGCCAAACCAGGTGGAACTGCTTTCAACCCCCTCGTACTTTTTGGCGATGTAGGTCTTGGAAAAACGCATCTGGCCCAGGCCATCGGTAACCAAGTGCTCAAAGAGCAACAAGGAAAAACCGTCCTTTACGTTTCTTCCGAAAAATTTACCAATCAGATCATCGACTCTATTCGTAATAATGCGGTCAACGATTTTGTCAACTTTTACCAACTGATCGACGTTTTGATCGTGGATGATATTCAGTTTTTGGCCAATAAGCAAAAAACACAGGAGATCTTCTTCCATATCTTCAATCAGCTGCACCAGAACGGCAAGCAAATCATCATGACCTCGGATCGTCCTCCCAAAGATCTGGACGGGATGGAAGAACGGCTGATTTCCCGTTTTAAATGGGGACTGTCCGCTGATCTGGGCACACCCGATCTGGAGACCAGAATGGCGATTTTAGCTTCTAAAATGGATCAGGAAGGATTGGATATTCCACACGATGTAACGGAGTTTATTTGTTATAATATTAAAAATAATATCCGGGAACTGGAAGGTGTATTAATCAGTCTCGTTGCACAATCTTCGCTCAACCGCCGGGAAATAGATCTGGAACTGGCCAAAGAGGTGATCAAGAATTTTGTGAACCAGATGTCGAAGGAAATTACCGTCGAATTTATTCAAAATCTGGTGGCGGATCATTTCGATGTACCCGTTGAAAAACTCAAAGGACAAACCCGAAAGCGTGGTATTGTAATTGCCCGACAGTTGTCTATGTATTTAGCAAAAAATCTAACCAATAAATCGCTAAAGGCCATCGGTGAGAACTTTGGAGGAAGAGATCATTCTACCGTTATCTATTCTTGTAAGGCGGTACAGGACCTGTTGGATACGGATATGATTTTTAAAGACACCGTTACAGACCTACAAAAGAAGATTAAATTGAACCTGAACGAAAAATAATTGGGCCAAATTGAACCAAACGAAAAAAAATTAAGGAAAACCTTGTTCTGAGAGAACAAGGTTTTTTTTATATTGTTACTTTTGTGTGTGTGTTTCTTTATTCTTAGAATAAGAGACAAAACCAATTTCTTTACTCAATCATTTATTTATGAACATTCAGGAAGTAATCAGCCGGCTAGAAGCGGGCAACAAAAATTTCGTCGAAGACAAACTAGACGGTAAATTACAAAATAGCAATCGTCGTAGTGAGTTGACGTCGGGACAGGAACCTTACGCAATTATTTTAAGTTGTGCGGACAGTAGAGTAGTGCCCGAACTGGCTTTTGATGCTGGTCTCGGCGAACTATTTGTGATTCGAGTTGCTGGAAACGTAGCCAATAATTCTTCGATCGCCAGTATTGAATACGCAGTGGCTCACTTAGGAACTACGGTCATTGTGGTATTAGGACACGAAAGTTGTGGTGCCGTAACGGCCGCAATGGGAGGAGGAGACAATGGTCACAACCTCAATCATTTGTTATCGCACATCACGCCGGCATTAGCTGCTAGTGAAAAGGACGCACCTGTCAACGACGTCGTAAAAAAGAACGCAGAACTAACGGCTCACGAACTAAAAAACAGATCGTCCATTATTCGCGATGCCGTAGAAAGTGGAAAGGTGAAAATTATTCCTGCTTTTTATAATCTGGGAACCGGAGCGGTGGACTGGTTGTAGGACTGTTTTATCTAAGAATTTTATACACACAATCACTTTCTAAATGGAGTGGTTGTGTGTATTTTTTTTCAGTGTAAACATAAATGAGAACCAATAAATATTTTGTAGCGATAACGACTTGGTTTTTGTTGTGGGTATACCATTGTTGTCAGCAATAACTAAAAAATCACGTGAATCATTAAAAAAAACGATAAATATTAGATAATCAACCAATAATTTAATACATTACGTGAAAAAATCACGCAATGATAATAAGATTCATAGTTGAGAACCTGTTTTCTTTTGGAGAACGAAGAGAATTTAATCTACTTCCAAGTCCCAAATACACTAGATTATCACACCATAAATATAATCTCGACCATTTCGATTTTTTAAAACTATCTGTTATCTATGGAGCAAATGGTTCAGGAAAATCGAACTTGATTAAATCAATTTCTTACCTAATAGATATTATCTTAGAAGAAGAGATTCCTTCGAGAATCGAGCAACATAAGTTTAAATTCCATAAAAATAGAAGTGATGTAGAGATATTGCTAGGAATTGAATTTATAAGTGAAGGTATCCCCTTTACTTATGCTTTAAAATTAAATGAAGGGATAATAATTAATGAGGAATTGTTTATATCTGGTGTTGGTAAATGTAATGATATTTTAATTTTTGAAAGACAAACAACTAAAAACGGGAAAATTAATACTAAGTTTTCTAGCGAATTTGAAGAAGACATTGAAAGTAAAACACTAAAAAAAGTTATTGAAAAAAACTTAAGTAAACCGGACAAACCTCTACTTAAACTTTTATCAACATTGGATAATCCGTTTTTAACTAACTTAGAAACTGCGTTTAAATGGTTTGAGAGAACTGTACAAGTAATTACTCCATCATCAAGACCCGCTGCTTTAGCTCATAGAATTGACACGAACAGAAGCTTTCATAAATATGCCAATGACACTATGTGTTCATTTCATACAGGAATTAAGAATATTAAAACTGAAAAAAAACCGATAAAAGAATTTTTTGGAGAGGATAATCTTTCAGATTTAGATGAACTTATGAAGGAAATAGAAGAATCACCAAAAAAGATGATTGGTTTAAGAACTAGAATGGGAGATGAAATTCTACTAGTAAAGGAGGATAATGAAGTTTATGTGAAAAGATTAATTCTTGAGCATGAAGGATTAAATAATACAAAAGCTAATTTTTATCTAAACGAAGAATCAGATGGGACTATAAGGTTACTAGACTACATACCCGCTTTCCAAGATATTGTAAGCAAAGATAAAGTTTATATTGTTGATGAAATTGAAAGAAGCATTCATCCACTATTAATAAAAGAATTGATACATAAGTTCTCAGGAGATACTAAAACTAAAGGTCAATTAATTTTTAGCACTCATGAATCTAATTTACTTGATCAAGAAATTTTTCGACAGGATGAAATCTGGTTTGCAGAGAAAGATAGAAATGGCTGTACAGATTTATATGCTCTTAGTGAATTTAAAGAGCATCATACTAAGAATATTAGAAAAGGGTATTTAAATGGAAGGTATGGAGGAATTCCTTTTTTAGGAAATTTAAAAGATTTAAATTGGAATAACTATGCCTTTGCTCAATAAAAGAGAATACCTAAAAAAAGAACCTTGGAAAGATGCTACTATTTTTATAGTAGTATGCGAAGGTAGTCACAAAGAACCCGAATATTTTAATTTTTTTCATCTTTTGACTAAGAAAATAAAAATCGTAACAGTTCCAAGTGAAGATGGAAAAAGTTCACCAAAACATTTAATACCTAACGCTAATAAGGCAATTTCAAATCACAATTCGGACGATGGCGATTTTGAACTATGGTTTGTAATTGATGTAGATAGGTGGGGAGGTCAAATTCATGAACTTCAAAAAGAAGTGGCACAAAAAGAATGGAATGTTGTAATCTCAAATCCATGCTTTGAAGTCTGGTTAAATGATCATTTTGAAAATAGCACTCCACCTGAAAATAATATTGAGCAATGTAAAAACTGGAAAATACATGTTCACGAAAGATATGGAGGCTTTGATCATACTCAACATCAAACTTACTTAAAAAGAGCTATAAAAAATTCGGAAAATAACTACAGTGAAAATGGATATATGCCAGATGCTGGAAAAACACAAATATTTCGCTTAGGCTTAAGACTTTTTGAGTTGACAAAATTAGAATTAGAAAAATACTTTAAATAAAATAATAGGACATAGCGTAAATGGCATTACCGTCGTTTGAACCAACCATTATATCAATAACAAAACGTTACAACCAACCTTTGACCAGCATTCCACCGAGATTTAAAACCTTTAGATTAACTCTATTCTACCCAAAAAAAACTCCCTCAAACGCACCAAACGCTTAAGGAAGTTTTTATTTTCTAATCTATTGAAATGTTATTGAGCCATTCTTTCTATCGAAGCGATTCAACATTTCAACAAGCAAAGCGATTCAACAAACGAAGTGATTCAACGGTCAAAGACCTACAAGTGAATCACCTCATCGTACGCCGCCGCAGCCGCCTCCATCACCGCCTCACTCATGGTCGGATGCGGGTGAATTGACTTAATGATTTCGTGTCCTGTAGTTTCCAGTTTACGGGCGGCAACGACCTCAGCGATCATTTCGGTAACGTTCATACCGATCATGTGCGCACCGAGAAACTCTCCGTATTTCGCATCAAAAATAACTTTGACGAATCCCGTTTTTGCGCCGGCAGCACTGGCTTTACCCGAGGCAGAAAAAGGAAATTTCCCCACTTTAATTTCGTATCCAGCCTCTTTGGCACCTGTTTCGGTATATCCTACGGAAGCAATTTCCGGGATACAGTAAGTACAACCGGGGACATTGTTGTAGTCGATGGGTTCCGGGTGATGTCCTGCTATTTTTTCTACACAAGTAATCCCTTCTGCGCTGGCCACGTGGGCGAGTGCCTGACCTTTGGTGATGTCACCGATGGCGTAAATTCCGTCCACGTTGGTCCGGTAAAATTCATCTACCTCTACCATTCCACGGTCGGTTTTGATGCCGAGTGTTTCCAGTCCGAGGTTTTCGGTATTTGGCGCTACGCCGACTGCGGACAGG
>CALLPK010000011.1 GCA_938015415.1 uncultured Saprospiraceae bacterium | reverse complement strand
TTCCTGTAACGCAATATACTTTCTCTACGATCCGGTCGAAAAATCCACTCGTTGCGAGCGATGGACTATTTGAAATAGTAGGTAACGATATTGATCTTAATCCGGGAGATTCATTTTCTGAGATAGTGCTAGTTCCGTCTGGTATAGATACGGTATATGTTGTAGTAAATGATGATGGTAGTTTAGCTACGCCCTACAATCTGGCAAACGATTTTCCATTTACGGGTATTTATGAATGTAATTATCAGAATAACCTGGTCGTAATTCCTCTTTATGATAATACAGGTACTCTGGATGCTGGGCCGGATCGGACCGTATGTGATAATGGTATTGTTACATTAACTGCTAGTCCTGGATTTATGGATTATCGTTGGCAGGATGGACAGATGGGGAGGAACTACACGGCAGTTGGTCCCGGTCAATATTGGGTGACGGCCACAAATGGTTGTTTAGAATTCAGAGATACGGTAGAAATATTTTTGGATGAAAATACCGTAGTTAATTTGGGCCCGGACACGATACTTTGCCCGGGTAATACGTTAGAAATTTCGCTGACAGGATTTGATACTTACAAATGGTCTCCGGAAATAGGAATCGATTGCCCTACTTGTGAAACCGTAGTGATCTCGCCCGAAGATGCACAAATCTACTCTGTGATTGCGCGCACCGCAGACGGTTGCTATAGTGTGGATTCAGTTTTAATAGATCGTTCGTCTCCAATCATAACGGAGATGACCGTGGCTATTTGTTCTGATCAAATTTTTACCTTCGAAGGAATTGATTTATCACCCGGAACAAGTCAATCATTTACGTTGATCAACCAATTTGGTTGTGATTCGTTGGTGCAATTATCCGTGGAAGATAATGGAAATACTGGATACGCGAATACTTTGGATACTGTGGCCTGTAGTGGAAGTACTTTATTTTTAGAAAATAAAATACTACTACCTGGAGTAGATACGATTTTTCATTATAATAGCATTAATGGCTGTGACTCGATCATTCATATTCGGATCATGGAAGCACCGCTTTATTTTACGAACGAAGAGGTCAACCTTTGTGCCGGAGAAACGGTTTTTCTGGACGGAGCACTCCGTGGTAGTTCTGGAATTTTTACTGAAGCTTACACCAGTGTTTTTGGCTGTGATTCGATTTGGGAATATGATCTGACGGTGGCAGAACCCATTCGGATTGGATTAGAGACCACGCCGAGTTGTGCGAATGATTCTACGGGGAGTATTTCTACCACGGTTGGAGGAGGATTTGCCCCGTATACGACCACCGTAACGAGTAATGGAAATCTTATGGAACAATTGGATCAGCTCCCTACCGGACTGTACGAATTGGCGATCACTGACGCACAAGGTTGTACGGAAACTACTGCTTTTATGTTAGAAGAAATTTTTCCATTATCGTATAGCTACGAGGTAATAGATGTAAGTTGTTATGGCGATACCGACGGCGTTATAGAAATGGATAGTAGTTTGACGGGAGTACAATTTAGTTTAGATGATCAGAGTTTTTCTGCCACTACTAATTTTTTCAATCTATCCGCCGGAGATTATATTGTTTTTGGACAAGACGAATTCGGTTGTATCTCTGAAACCTTTGTGATTGTAGATACACCCGATCCTTTATTTCTGGCCGTCTCTCCGGATACCAGTATTGTGTTGGGGTGTCCGGTAGAACTGACCAGCTACACCAACGCTGAGGGGCCGGTCTTATACCAATGGGAATCGGAGGAGGAGATGATCTGCGATACTTGTCCGGCAACGCTTACCCTTCCTTACTTTACCACCGATTATCAATTACTCATCACCGACGAAAATGGCTGTACCGCCACGGATGTCACGACCGTTACCGTCAACAAACCCCGACCTATTTATATTCCCAATGCCTTCAGTCCCAACGACGACGGAGAAAACGACGTCTTTATGATTTATAGTGATAAAGAAGTTGAAGAGGTGCTCAGTTTCCGGATTTACAACCGCTGGGGTGCCCTCGTTTTTGCCGATGAATCCTTCGCACCCAATGATCCGGCCCACGGCTGGAATGGCTATTTTAAAAATGAGAAACTGAATCCTGGCGTGTTTGTATACGTGGCAGAAGTCTTGTTTTTGGATGGAGTGATGGTGCAGTTTTCGGGGGATGTGAGTTTGTTGCTGTGAGGGATTTGTCTAAAATATCCTTTTTGTCTTTTTAATGTTAAAATGTTTGGATGTAAATATATTATTACTTACATTTATATCAATGGGTCATACTTCGACCCTCTTTAGTTTTTTATTGTACACTGTAACATCGTATTTTTTTTTGCTTTTAAATCAGACGGCTGATTTAGAGACTGTTATCTTTTTTAATCAATGTTGGATTCTTTAGAAACAATCGCGTTATCTAAATATCCAGTAAAGGGGTATGCTGCGAGTCTTCATTATTTTATTACAGGAAAAGATGTGGTCTTAGAGAAAATGTTAGAAGAAGAAAAGGCAGAAAAAAAAGAAGAAGGTCTAATATCTAGCCCTATGAAACTTAGTACTGAATTTACTGTATTTCCTAACCCGGCAAGTGAATATCTAGCGATTAAAACGGAGACTGAACTTATTTCATTATCAGTGTATGATTTAAATGGAAAAAATTGGATTTCAAGTAATGCCGGCAATTTAAAAGGAATAGATATTTCTGCATTACCAAAAGGTCTGTACCTTTTAAAAGCGACCAATGAGTTGGGTAAGTTTTTTAATGTAAAATTTATAAAGCAATAAAATGAGAAATAGAATATTATTTATCGTATTGTTTTTATGTGTTGGTTCTTCCGTTACTTCACAGATTTATTTCAATCGACATTTTGAAATAGGTATTTCCAACGTCACGCCAGTTAATATTCTTAACTACGGTGAAAACCTACTTTTTACTTATTTGAATTTTGATACTTTGGATATGCCACAATCTGGAATTGTCATTTATGATCCAGAAGATGAGATATTAGTTGACTATGAATTTCCAAATCAAAGAATTGGACTGGATGGAGCCTACCTTACAGATGATGAATTGATATTATTTGGTAAACAGATGGATAGCCAAAATGGACTAAATTACTTGAAGTTTAATCTAACTGATTTTGAATTAATAGACAATCAGACTTACACGACTTTTTTAGATCGTAGTTTTCCTTATGGTGGAGTAATGTATAATGGAGAATTGTATCAGGGATACGATGATGAGTCCGATGAAACAGATAAACGAGAAACGGGGATCATCAAATTAGATTTGCTAGGTAATAAGATATGGCAAAGAAACTATAATCCACATATCACAAGAAATCCAGTTGGAGATATAAGCTCTTTATCGGACGGCCGAATTGTAGTTTCCATCGGAACCTGGAGAGCTAGTGAACAAAAGCGGATTCCTGAGTTCCTTTTGCTTGATCCTGCTGATGGTGCGGTATTAGACAGTGTTTACGGAGAAGTCGAAACGTTACAGTTTGATAGCAAGATTCGTTCGGAGGTATTGAGCAATGACATACTCGTACAAGCCTACAAAACCGGGACGGTCATTGGAGAACCAGTTCGTCTAGATTTTTATAACTCAGATTTGGATTTGTTGAATACCCGATGGATTCAGAGCACCTTTCAGCAGCGTATTTCTCCGTTAAAAATAATAAAAGGGCAGGGAGGTTATTTCTTTTTAGTTGGATATTACACCGATGAATGGGAAGGCTTGCAATATGGATATATTTCTAAAATCTCCAACACGGGATCGGTAATTTGGCGACATCACTATCGACACCCAGACTATTTAGGAGGAAATATATTTTATACCGTCCAGGATCTTATCGAGGATGAGAACGGAGATCTTACTTGTATGGGAGGTGTTTTTCCGATTACCTCGCAGAAAGAATTATGGCTATTTAAAGTCAACGAGTCTGGCTGCTTTGGTGGTGCGGAGTGTGAAGAAGAAGTGATTACAAGCACCAGAGAAGTAGCGGATATTTCTACCGATATTAAAGTTTATCCCAATCCGGTTACGGATAAGCTTTACGTAGAAGGTCAGGAAATTTCTATTGCTACGCTGACTATTTTTGATCTGCAAGGAAGAGTGGTCAGGTCTCATATCGAGACATCGGACCAGACAGAAATATCGGTAGACCGATTACCTTCGGGAACTTACGCACTCAAGATAACGGATCGATTGGGGAAGACTTACGGGCGGATATTTGTGAAGGAATGATACGCCCGTTTTTTATAACTTAGTAGCGAGCAGAAATGATACATGTTTTATTTCTGCTCGTTCTAATCGTAAAGACCACCATGAAAAAATATATACTACTAATTCCATTTTTCTTTTTTATCGGCATCAGCCAGTCTTCCGCTCAGCAACTACTGGAAGTTGGCAATAACTGGAACCTGTTAGAGTCTATTTGGCAGAGTAGCAGAACCGCCAATTATAGTATTGGATCAGATACGATCGTTAATGGGTTGACGTACAAAAGAGTATTGAGAAATGGCGTACCCGCATCTAATCAGGAATTGCTTGCTCCTTCGATTATTCGGGAGACGGAGGATGGGAAAGTATACGCAGACAACCATTTATACGGCGATACGGATGAAATACTCATCTACGATTTTGGACTCGAAATAATGGATACCTTTACGCTGGCGCCGAGCCTACAGTCTAACTTGGAAAATAAATTCGTAGTGACGGTAATAGATACAGTCGTTTTGTTGAATGGGGATTTACGTCGACAGTTTACTTTGGAATTATTGGATCCACAATTTAATGTAACGCTTAACTGGATAGAAGGCATTGGAGATATTCAATATGGCCCATTTTATTATCAGAGATTTTATGTCTTTGATGCCGGTACCGACTTACTCTGCGCCAACCAGGAGGAAACTTTAGCATACCAAAATTCGCAATACGATTCTTGTTTTGTTACCATTACTTCCATTCAGGAATTTGGCGCCACCAATCCTATAAAAATCTACCCCAATCCTGTCCACGACCAACTCACTCTGGAATTTTCAGCCGCCGATTATTCCTTCACAGAAATCCGGATTTTTAATGCCACGGGTTCCTCCGTCTACCAGCAAAAAAATCCTTTTAACGCCAAAGAAATTAATACCAGCGAACTAACTCCGGGAATGTATTATATAATTCTAAAAGAAAAATCAGGAACCCATTTTTCTAAAAAAATAATTAAACAATAAGAAAAGAATCAATAGCAACCTCAACCTGCCAGCCGGAAATGCGGGTAACAATCTCAGTTTTCTCATCAACCTGGCCTTTGCCGGCAGACAGTTGTTAAAACATACAGAAGAGGAAAAAAGGCAATCGTCCGCCCTCACCAATTGAAGAGCGCCCACCGAAAGCCAAACACGATAGAAGGGAAAAAGCCCACCGAAAGCCAAACACGCCAGCAGGGAAAAAAAGCCCATCGTCCGCCAAACCCGTTAAAAGAGCCTACCTAATCAACTCAATCCATCCCTTTAAAATCTCCGGATTCTGCCGCACCCCGCTCACCCGACTCTCAAACACCCGGCAAGAATAATAATATACGCCCTCGTTCAAATCCTTTCCATTTAGATTTTTTCCATCCCAGTTCAAATCCGGATCATTCGTCTCAAAAACCAAATTTCCCCATTTATTAAAAACCTGAAAATCTACGCTCTCTACAAAACGATAAGGATACGGAATAAACCGCTCGTTCGCACCATCTCCGTTGGGCGTAAAAACATTCGGTAAATTATATTGTGGACAATTATCTACACAAATAATTTCACTAAAAGCACTTTCATTGTTAAAAGTATCGACCGCCGTGACACCGTAGCAGCCTGCAATCCCAAAATCCGGCTTGTGCGAAAAGGTCGTATCCGTCGATAACTCCGTCGAATAAATTAGTTCTAAATTGCCGCCTTCCCGTTCGGAAAAATAAACCCGGTAACCGACCACATCATCCGTTTCAGGACAAATAAAATTAGGGTTTTGCCAAATCAGTTCGTTGATAAAATCTGATTCCGGAAAATCTGCTTCTACTTCATCACATAAGTTTCCAACCACTAAAATTGGCGGACAAGGCGGTACCGTATCCAGCGGTGTTCCACAGTTTTCCTGCGATAGATTAAAAAGAGGCGATTTGATATTTTCAATATTATAAGTTCCTTCGCTTTCTATCCGGTAACAATATTCCTCCCCGTTTAACAATCCGGTATCCATATAGCTGCGCTGATCTGTACTATCAATCAGCGTAAACACATTATTTTCAAAACGGAAAATTCGGTATATAAAATTATTCCACGGCGTCGCCTCGTTCCACGAAAGAATATTCGTGTTGTCTGTTGCCGCTACGTTGATATACACCGAAGAAGCCGTTGGGCTAAAATCAATCGGCTCGGGTTCGTTATTAACATAAAAACCCAGTCTATACGTATAAGCATTGTCTGTGGTGTTCAATCCCGTATCTAAAAATGTAGTATCAACGGCCTGGTAAAAATTTTGGGCGGTAAAAGTAGCCTCTGGTACCAGTTCAAAACCGGTACTTGTATTACCCGTCGCCCGCCATAGTTCGTACACGTATGGCCCCGGATTAATCAGGGTATCCAGATCATCCGCATTTGGAGTAGACCAGATTACTTCGATGGTTCCGTTATTGGTATCGGTAGACTGTACACTTACATTTGTGAGTAGTGGAATATCCCGGTTCAATTGTACACAGACTTCCTCGGAAGGCAAGCTTTCAATTCGGTTAAACTCAAAACCACTGGGCGTCAAACGAGAAAATTCGGCTAAAATTCGGTAGCAATACGTCAGTCCTCTTTCTACTTCAAAATCAATATAGACGTACCGGTCGCCATCGGCATCTTGTATCGTTTGCGGCGTAATTTTGGTATAACCTTGTCCGGCGAGTCCCGTTACGCAAGTATCAATGGGGAAATTATTGCTGTTAACCCTACGCCAAACGGTAAAGCCCCGGAAGAATTCGTTGGCCGCATCTTCGCAGATGTAAGGATTTTTCCAACTGACCTCCACTTGTCCGTTATCCGGAATTGCGGCCACCTCTTCTGGCGCGGGTCCGACTACTTTTATCCGTACCGTTTTAAGGGTGGATAAAAAGGAAGTATCGCCACTGGATTGATCAATTGTCACAGGAAAATTATCGGCCGATCGAAAAATAACGGTATAGAATTGGTCTTCGATATGTTCACATTGTGTTTGCCAACGAAAGGTTCTGGTAAGTGGTTGTCCTTCGTAAAAACGAGCTTCGTCAAAAGTAGCCGGACTGAGGTCCAGCTCAAAAGGACCACCCGTGGCGGTTAAGTTGACAAGTTGGTCTGATTCCATAATGGGTGCGGTGGCCGTTACTTCAAATTCAATCAGTTCGCCGGCAACTACACAAATTTCTTCCTCCGTTTCAATGACGGGGGGAAGATTATCGCAAGTCTCGATCAAAATTTGTAAATCACGAATCAGTGTGTCAATTGGATTTCCATCCCGGTATTCGATGATGTATAAAGCAATATTATATTCACATTCTTGCTGCGGACTAAACCAGAAAAAGTCGCCCGTTTTTTCATTAAAAGTAATATTGTTATCCGGTCCCGGTTGAATTTCATCCGGAAATTTATAAAGGGGAACCGGAGAATTTGGTGCCTGTAAAGGAACGATCAACCGGTAGGCGAGACTATCTCCATCAATATCGTAGGCGTTGGGATTGTGCTGAAATGGTTGTCCTACGCAGCCAATATCAATCGGAGCCTGTAATAAAATAGGAGAATTATTAGGTGCTTCAAAAGTTTGGTTAAAGAGTGTAACGGTAGTTTGTAAATGAAAAGAAACGTTGTCCGGGCTGGCTCCGTTCACATTACAAATCTGGCCATTTCGGTTTTTATCATTCATACTAATGACAAAGTGACCGAGACTGGGGTAGGTGTGCGTACCTTTATAAATATTTATTTTGGTATCATTGGCCAGCGGTTCTCCGCTGGGAATCCCGCCCATCAGCGGGCCGTTAATACGCTGCAGAATATCACTGGTGCCATCTCCCCACATTACTTCCAGTTCGTTACGGTCTGCGTTGGTACTACTGGTCTTAGTGTAGGTGGTAATGGTTATTTCAACCGTTTGAGGTCCGATTTGAATATAGGTGATCTCTCCGGCCCGGTTATGGGTTGCCAATAGCCCAACCTGAGAAATTAGTGTTATTAAGAAAAGTAAGGGTAGTTTTAATTTCATGTTTTAGTGGTTGACTTGATTTGCCGCTTGCCGCAGTGTAAGATGCGTTAAGTTAGGGAGTCAAAATTCTTGGAATAAATTACCTTAATAAATACAGTTGCTTTCTTTGTTAATTGAACACCCTTAAATCTAAATGCTGAATACAGCATACGTAAAAATAACGAAATTGATCCAGCTTTAGTTTGTCATCTATTTCTGAAAAGTAAGATAGTATACGCTTTATAAAAATAGGCATTTTCTTAAAAAAAGAAAAACTGTCAAAATCATTACATTACTTCGGCTTTTCTACCTATTTTTGACCATATTGTTAAAATATGCTATCAGGTCAGTTTAAGGAAACAGATCGTAGTTTTACACAGAAAAAATATCTATGCCTCAATCTACCCATACCCAGTCATTTTCTTTATTAACGGAATTAGATATCCATCTTTTTCGGGAAGGAAAACATTTTCGACTTTATGATAAGTTAGGAAGTCACGTGGTGGAGCATAATGGAGAAGCAGGAACTTATTTTGCGGTTTGGGCACCCAATGGACAAAATGTAAGCGTTATTGGTAATTTCAACGGGTGGAACCGACACGCTCATCCGTTAACTTGCCGTCCGGACGGATCAGGAATCTGGGAAGGATTTATTCCGGCCATTGGTCACGGTGAAGTATATAAATATGCGATCACTGCTCCCAGCGGTCGTCAGCTTGAAAAAGGAGATCCATTTGCTCGACGCTGGGAAAATCCCCCGCAGACAGCTTCTGTCGTGTGGAAGCTGGACTACAAATGGAAAGATAAAAAATGGATGACTGCCCGAAAAAAGAAAGCGGGAAAACCACAGCCTTATTCCCTCTACGAAGTACATCCCGGGTCCTGGAAAAAATATGCGATTGATCGTTCGCTCAGTTACCTGGAAATGGCCGATCAGTTAGTGGCCTACGTCAAGGAAATGAATTATACCCACGTAGAATTTATGCCAGTGATGGAACATCCATACGGTCCGTCCTGGGGCTACCAACTCACTGGATACTTTGCGCCCAGTGCTCGGTTTGGTACTCCGGAAGAATATATGCAAATGGTCGATGCTTTTCACGAGGCAGGAATCGGGGTTATTCTGGATTGGGTGCCATCACATTTTCCGGAAGACGCTCATGGTCTGGCTGATTTTGACGGAACGCACCTCTATGATCACGCCGATCCACGGAAGGGTTTTCATCCAGACTGGAAGAGTTGTATCTTTAATTATGGCCGCCACGAAGTGCGTAATTTTTTAATTTCAAATGCGCTTTTTTGGTTGGATGTTTATCACGCCGACGGATTGCGGGTAGATGCCGTAGCTTCAATGTTATATCTGGATTATTCGCGCGAAGAAGGGCAGTGGATTCCCAATGAATTTGGTGGAAACGAAAACCTGGAAGCTATTTCTTTTCTGAAAGATTTTAATACGGCCGTCTATCAGGAATTTCCCGATGCGGTGACGATTGCCGAAGAATCAACTTCATTTAGTGGTGTGTCGGCACCCGTTTATGCGGGAGGACTGGGTTTTGGTCAAAAATGGATGATGGGCTGGATGCACGATTCTCTAAATTATTTTGCGCGCAATCCCATTTATCGTTCTTTTCACCAAAATGATTTTACTTTTAGTACCGTATATGCTTTTAGTGAGAATTTTATGTTGCCATTGTCCCACGATGAAGTAGTACACGGTAAAGGTTCGTTGATCAGTCGGATGCCTGGCGATGAGTGGCAGCGCTTTGCGAATCTGCGAACACTCTACGGATATATGATGACGCATCCGGGAACGAAGTTGATGTTTATGGGAGGAGAATTTGCTCAAACTACCGAATGGAATTTTGAACAAGGGTTACAGTGGTGGTTGTTGGATTATGAGTATCATAAAGGAATCAAAAGACTTTCTGCGGATTTAAACAAACTGTACCGGGATACGCCCGCGCTTTACGAGCAGCAGTTTAGTCCCGAAGGATTTCAGTGGATTGATCACGGGGATCATAAAAATTGTGTGGTCGTCTACCTTCGTAAAGGACTGAAAAAATCCAAAAATATTCTGGTAGTTTGTAATCTCACGCCCGTGGTCCACGAGTCTTACAAAGTCGGTGTTCCAGGTGGAAAAAAATGGCAAGAAATCTTAAACACGGACGCTACGCAATACGGTGGTAGTGGTAAATTAAATGAAGGAAATCTGGTTCCCGTTAAAGAAGTATGGCACGGACAAGAACAACATTTAGTACTGGATTTAGCACCCTTGGCAGTGATGGTTTTGCGGATGGAGGGATAAGCATTTCTAGCTATAGAAATAAGTTTTTTACAGAGAATGAGAACAAACTCCTGCCGGTAGCTGGGATCGTTTTTCACAATTGCTGGTATACGGTATATCAAAATAGCTTTTTAGTTCCAGTTAATTATATATCTACTATACAGATCCATGATCGCAAATAGATACATAAATCCGTGCTTCATAGCGATGTAAGTAATATCTGCTACCCAAACCTGGTTAGGCTTTTCAATTGATAATCCTCGCAGTAAATAAGGATATTTATAGGCCGTCGGATCAGACTTACTCGTATATGGATTAGGCCCTACTGCCCTGATATCCAGCAATTTATAGCGCCTTCTGACTCGCTTCTTGTTTACCTGTAAATCATGATAGTGACTATTGATAAAGTCAGTCATTCTAGGTACTCCATAAAACGGTGTTGCCGTATACTGTCGATCAATTATATTCATTAATCGTTGGTTCAGCATCGTCTCCATTCGCGGCTTATAATATAAACCAGTTCTACCAACACTTAGTAATTCGGCCTGCTTTCGCTGGCTCAATCTATGACTTTTATCAATCATCTTTACCCGCTCCTGACGATCAATCAAAACAGCTTTTTTTTAAGAAAATCAATTTCCATTTGCAACTGGCCTATCTTCGCAAATAGTCGGTCTTGCTCAGCTTCGTAATTCTCATTCTTAGCTTTTTCTGATTTTGAATCCATGATTTGGACCGCTTTTTCCAGGAAATCTTCTTTCCATTTTGAAATTTGATTTGGATGTAATTCGTACTTTTGACACAGCTCTTTAGCCGTACTCCGCTCCTTGAGCGTCTCCAAAATTACCTTTAATTTAAACTCATTTGTGAACACACGTCTTTTCTTTTTCATGTGAAAT
>CALLPK010000010.1 GCA_938015415.1 uncultured Saprospiraceae bacterium | reverse complement strand
GTGATGGATCTGGCCAATGCACATACCAAATCTTTACAGTTTTTGATGAGTGGAAAGAACGAAAATAACTTCGAAGTATTTAACCTTGGAATTGGTGAAGGTGCCTCGGTACTGGAAGTTATTCATGCTTTCGAAAAAGTAACTGGTAAAAAACTTAATTACGAACTGGGCCCCCGACGGGCAGGTGACGTAGTGGCTATTTATTCTAACTATAAAAAAGCCGCCAAATTACTCGGCTGGGAACCCAAAAGAAATATCGAGGATATCATGCGTACCGCCTGGGAATGGGAAAAGAAACGGACGGGGAAAAGCGTGGTGTAGGACAGTCTGTTTTATCTTACCTGGATTTAAAAGAACTACTGTTTGAAAAATGAATTTTAATTTAGAAGAAACGATTGGGTACTATCAGGAAGTAAATTCAATGGCAAAGTCTTAGACTCTTTGGGCTTAAAGCAGATAGGAGAGGATTATATTTTGAAAATCGTATTTTTGCAACTGTTTGCTAACAATGACTTTTGAATTTAAATCTTAAACACAAAATTTTGGACAAGCCCAGCTATTTCAGTTTTTTTACTAAAAATCTGTTAAGTGATTTTAGGAATTGACACACCAATCCACTAATCCACTCGCTTCAACCGCCCCCGCTGCATTACTCCAACCGGATAAGCCTGAACTATCGGAATCGTATCTCCCGCAATCACGCCACCACCTGTCTCCACTGTTGTTTCCTTACCCACAATAATGGTGAAAATAATCTCGTCTCCCGATTTTTCGTACGTACAATCCAGCAAACTACCCATCACCGAAAAGCGACTGGTGAAAATATTTCCTCGCAAAAAAGC
Organism: uncultured Saprospiraceae bacterium; assembly: GCA_938015415.1. GTDB lineage: Bacteria > Bacteroidota > Bacteroidia > Chitinophagales > Saprospiraceae > JALZUU01. The sequence continues at coordinate 72,102 of CALLPK010000010.1, read as the reverse complement.
ATCTAGTACAATAGAATTTTTTTCATCAATCTGATAATGACCCATCGCTGAGTCTACGGTAACTAATTCGTAAGAACGTCGACCCGCCACTGAATCCGGTCCGTACGTAATCGCCCAAATCCAGCGGTCCAAATCCATTAAAGGAGCAATCTCCAATTTCATGTCCACCGATTGTTGTAAACCTGTTGCGGTATAAATTTCCAATTTACCTTTATATTGGCCCCTCCAGCTTTCGGGAAAGGTAGCTTCGTCGGTTATCGGCGGAGGATTTTCTATTGATGGTAATTGGGCAACCGTAAGATTGATTACCACAAAGTAGAAGAAAATAAGTAGGTGTTTCATAAGATCGTTTTATTGAATAGCTGTATTTTTACCGAAGGTGTTCAATGATCATTCATCAATACCTTTTCAAACAACTTCATCAACTAAAGATAGAAAATGAAAAAAATATACTGGACTTTAAATATACTTTTTTTAATCGTTTCCTCTGGAATGGCCCAATCTGACTATTTTCAACAGGAAGTAAACTATAAAATTGAAGTCACCCTTGACGATCAAAAGCACGAGCTGACGGGAAACATCGAGATGACTTACTTCAATAATGCTCCAGAATCACTCAATGAAATTTATTTACACCTCTGGCCCAACGCCTACCAAAACCGAAATACGGCCTTTGCCAAACAAAAAGTCAGACAAGGAGATACGGAATTTTATTTCTCAAAAAAAAAGGATCGAGGAGGTTTTAATAATTTAAATTTTACGGTAGATGGAAAAAATCAAGCGATTGAATACGATTCCAAGAATCCAGATATCGCGGTATTAAAATTAGATAAGCCACTTGACTCTGGTAACTCCATCCTGATTAGAACACCTTTTACCTTAAAAATACCTGCTTCTTTTTCTCGCCTTGGTCACGTCGGAGAATCCTATCAGATGACTCAATGGTATCCCAAACCCGCGGTGTACGATCGCGACGGCTGGCATCCGATGCCTTATTTGGATATGGGAGAATTTTATAGTGAGTTTGGAAGCTTTGATGTAAAAATTACGCTACCCGAAAATTATGTGATGGGGGCTACGGGTGTTTTACAAACGGCGTCCGAAAAAGACTTTCTTACCCAAAAAGTTGCCGAGTCAAATGCAAAGTTAGAAAACCTGCTTCCAGAAACTGACTTGGGAACGGATACTTTTCCTGCCAGTAGTCCTACTCTGAAAACCTTACATTACAAAGCTGAACGTGTCCATGATTTTGCCTGGTTTGCGGACAAAAGGTTTATGGTGCAGCACAGCTCCGTACAGCTGGTATCCGGAAAGTCAGTAGATACCTGGGCTTATTTTACGCAAACGGAAGTAAATTTATGGAAAGACGAAGCGATCAAATATCTCGACCGCTCCGTCAAGTTTTATTCAGATTTGGTGGGCGAATATCCTTACCCGCATGCTACTGCGGTGCAGAGTGCGTTGAGCGCAGGGGGCGGTATGGAGTATCCAATGATTACGGTCATCGGTTTGTCGGGTACGGCACAAGCACTCGACGAAGTGATCACGCACGAAGTAGGCCACAATTGGTTTTATGGAATTCTGGCGAGTAACGAACGGGATCATCCATGGATGGACGAGGGACTGAATTCTTATTATGATCATCGGTACCGCGATCAGTATTACGGTAAAAATCGCTTTACGGAAGATGATGGAGACTTCTTTTTTGGTGAATCGCCGATTGATTTATTAGAATTGGGCTATTTACATCAGGCACGTCGCAAAGATGATCAGGCACCGGAGACCCATTCTGATGATTTTAAATATATTAATTACTGGCTGGGCGCTTACGAAAAACCGGCAGTCGCCTTCCGATGGTTAGAAAAATATTTGGGTACGGAAAAATTTGATACGGCCATGCGTGGGTTTTATGATGCCTGGAAATTTCAGCATCCGCAGCCGGAAGATTTACGTAACTATCTCGAAAATACAACGGGTGAAAAACTGAATTGGCTTTTTGATAACTTGATTAATGGAATAGATCATCAGGACTATGCTATTCAGAATATTGAGAAGAAAGGAAGTGGTTACCAATTAACGATTGAAAATAAAGGAGAAATGTCGGCCCCGTTTCCAATTAGTGGTATTAAGAATGGTGAAATAAAAACCACGATGTTTGTCGAAGGTTTTAACGGGAATAAAAAGATTGATTTTGCGGGTACAGACTACGATAAAGTTGTCATCGATGCCGAAGGAATTACAACTGATATTAACCGCCGAAATAATACTATTAAAACTACGGGCAGTTTCAAAAAAATAGAACCGCTGCAATTAAAATTTCTGTCTGGGGTAGAAAATCCAAGTCGTAGTACACTCTATTTTTCTCCAACGGCAGGGTACAATAAATACGACGGAGCAATGGTGGGTTTGGCATTGTATAATATATCGGTCCCGGTCAAACCTTTTGAGTTTGCCTTGTTGCCCTCTTATGGTTTTAAATCAAAGCAGCTAATCGGTATGGGAGAATTAGCTTATCGCCTTTATCCAGCCTCGAATTTTGTGAAAGGCGTAGCATTGAAATTAGGAGCGAAACAATTCAATTCTTTTTATAACGAGACCAGTGATTATTTTCTGAAATATCGGAAGATCACTCCTTCTATCACCCTGGATTTAAATGCAAAGCCGAATAAGCGCTTTTTTCATTATCTAAAATTCCGAACCTTAATCGTATCCGAAGAGTCGGCAAACTTTGCCTTCGATACCATTGCGATGGAAACCAATTACGCTGGAAATACGACCGACACGCGACCCATTTTTGAACTCAGCTACGTCGCACAAAATAACCGTGGTGTCAATCCTTACAAATTAAGAGTTGCGTTAGAACAACAGTCTTACGATAATTTTGTCGGTAACCAAAGTTATCTAAAAGCTACTCTGGATTATACCACCAACTATACGTATAAATCTGGAAGGAACATTTCTTTTCGTTTTTTCCTGGGAGGATTTTTACAGAATACCCTTCGTGACCGCGGGGCAGGGAGAAGTACCGAAGGAGCACTTGCTTTGTACAGCGAAGGTTTTAATGATTATAAATACGATGAATTATTTTTTGGAAGATCCGAAAGTGACGGTTTTTTTTCGCAGCAAATCAGTTTGAATGATGGGGGGATGAAATTACCCGTTGGGGCCAGTCAGGCTGGAAATCTTGGCAAAAGTAATAACTTTATTTTTGCGTTAAATATCAAAGGAGATTTACCAAAACGTTTACCTCTTGGTCTTCCAATCAAGCCGTATTTTGATTTGGGATACTACGACAATTCTGGCCCGTTGGGAAGCGATGATCGTTTTTCTGATCAGCTGATTTATAGCGGTGGAATTATGCTCGATTTTCTGGACGGTACCGTAGGGATATATTTTCCACTTTTTAATTCTGATAATGTAAATGAATTACTGGATCAAAAAGGTGGTTACAGCAATAGAATCAGCTTTAATATAAATTTTAACCGATTGAATCCAACACAAATCAGAGACCGAATAGAATTCTAATGACTAAAAAAATAAACCTTTGGTCGGGACCCCGGAATATTTCCACCGCTACCATGTACGCATTTGCTCAACGCGCTGATACCTGCGTGTACGATGAACCCCTTTACGCACATTATCTGTGTAATACTCCTGCCGATACCTACCATCCGGGTGCCGCTGAGATTCTGGCAGATATGGAAAACGATGGCACTAAAGTGATCGAGATGATGCAAGGAAATCACCCTCGCCCCATTGCTTTTTTTAAACAAATGACCCATCACCTGGTAGACCTTGACTGGTCATTTATGGACCACATGATCAACCTCATGCTCACCCGCGATCCGGTAGACATGCTACCCTCCTACGCACAGCAGGTAGCCACTCCTGCCATGACCGATGTTGGGTACGCCGCCCACCTAAAACTGATTGAATATCTGAAAAAAAAAGGACAGGAAATCATTGTGCTGGATGCAAAAAGAGTCCTGGAAAATCCGCAAAACGTCTTCACTCAATTATGCGAAAAAATAGATATCCCTTTTGATCCTGTCATGGTTAACTGGCCCGCTGGCCCCCGACCAGAAGATGGTATCTGGGCAAAATATTGGTATAAAAGCGTACATCAGAGTACCGGTTTCGCTCCATACCGAAAAAAAACCGATCCGTTTCCGGAAAAATTAAAACCGTTATTAGAAGAATGTCAACCGATCTATCAGGAATTACAAAAATGGGTATTATAACGTATCTTGCACAAAATTAAAAAATACCCCTCCCGAAGCAAAGTCGTTGAGAGGAATTTTTGATTTTTCTTTCGACATTTGCGCAGGCAGAGAGTGACGAAGGAGCGAACAACTAAGAAAATTCGAAATTAAAAAAATTAAAAAACCTCGAAATAAATACAATGAAAAGAACAGACGTTAACGAATTAGGAGAATTTGGACTCATTGACCATTTGACCAAAAATTTTAAAAACAAAAATTTATCCACCGTCAAATCCATCGGTGACGATGCCGCCGTGATCGAAAACGGAAACCTCATGACCGTAGTTTCCACCGATATGCTGGTCGAAGGCATTCATTTCGACATGATGTATTCGCCGCTCAAGCATCTCGGTTACAAAGCGGTGGTGGTTAACCTCTCGGATATCTACGCCATGAACGCCAATCCCAAGCAAATTACGGTTTCCCTGGCATTGTCCAATCGCTACTCTGTGGAAGCACTGGAAGAAATTTACGCGGGAATCGAGCAAGCTTGTAAATACTATAAAGTGGACTTAATTGGAGGGGATACGACTTCTTCTCCCAAGGGACTCATCATCAGCGTCACAGCGATTGGTCAGCAGGAAAGAAATAAAATTGTTTACCGCGACGGCGCCAAGCTAGGAGATTTATTATGCGTTACCGGAAATTTAGGGGCTGCATACCTTGGATTACAATTACTTGAAAGAGAAAAACAAATCTACCTCGCAAACCCAGGCGTTAAACCAGATCTGGGAGACCAAAGTTATTTAGTCGGACGTCAGCTAAAACCCGAAGCTCGCCATGATATGATCGAAGCCTTTGCTAAGGCCGAATTAATTCCTACGGCGATGATTGATGTATCAGACGGATTGGCCTCCGAAGTGTTTCATTTATGCAAACAATCCGGATTAGGGGCCTTGGTGGAAGAAAGTGGCGTACCCATACATCCCGATGCGGAAGTGCAGGCTATTGATTTTGGAATGGATCCGATTACCTGCGCGTTGAGCGGAGGAGAAGATTATGAATTGTTATTTACCATAAATCCCAAAGACCTGGAAAAGGTGAAATACCTTCCGGATATTTATATAATGGGTGAGATGGTGGAAAAATCAGAGGGCATAAAATTGCATACCAAAGGGGGGAATATCCACGAAATTAAGGCACAGGGTTGGAAGCATTTTTAAGCAAGCCATCGCTTTTACACCGTAATCCATAATAAATATTATTTCCACCAATAATTCATGATCCGTGGAAAAATCTTCTATTTTTTACTTCTCTTTAAATTGTCAGGCCACTAGGAAGACTAATTTATTACCGCATCACCACTTTCGTTTTTCAATTAAAACCATCTTTACCAATAAAGAAATATTTTAATACCGAAAAACCTTAAAATTGTTTATTTTCGACCCAAAATAAAATACACGCCATGACGTACGATAATTTCACCATAAAATCTCAGGATTCTATCCTTAAAGCACAGCAATTAGCCGGTAGCTACGACCAACAATCTGTAGATACAGTACACCTGATCAAAGGAATTATTCTGACGGACGAAAACGTTCCCAATTTTCTGTTAAAAAGAATGGAGGTCAACCTCGCCGTTCTTGATGAGCAACTCGACAAAGAGATCAGAAAATATCCAAAAGTTCAAGGTACCGATAAGCAGTATCTCACCGATAACGCCAACAAGGCGATGAGCCGTGCTAAGAAGATGCTCAAAGAATTTGGTGATGAGTTTATTTCCGTGGAATTAATGCTGCTGGCGATCATTCAAGGAAAAGAAAAAGGTGGTGAAATCCTTCGCAACCTCGGAGCGTCTGACAAGGGGATGCGCGCAGCTATCGAAGAATTGCGTAAAGGAAGCAAAGTCGAAAGTCAGCATTCAGAAACCCAATACAATTCACTGGAAAAATTTGCGATTAATCTTAACCAGCGTGCTGAATCTGGCGAACTGGATCCGATCATCGGTCGGGACGAAGAAATTCGCCGGGTACTCCACATCCTAAGTCGTCGTAGAAAAAATAATCCTTTATTAATTGGTGAACCTGGTGTTGGTAAAACAGCGATTGTAGAAGGTATCGCCTGGAGAATTGTTAAACACGATGTTCCCGAAAATTTACAATCTAAAAAAATCTATACCCTGGATATTTCTGCGATGATTGCGGGGGCAAAATTCAAAGGAGAGTTTGAAGAGCGATTAAAAGGAATTATCAAAGAGGTAGAAAACTCCAACGGAGAGATTGTATTATTTATTGATGAAATTCATACTCTGATTGGTGCCGGTGGTGGACAGGGTGGTATTGATGCAGCTAATATTCTCAAACCTGTATTGGCGCGTGGAACATTGCGTACAGTTGGTGCAACTACCTTAGACGAATACCAAAAATATTTTGAAAAGGACAAAGCGCTCGTTCGGCGCTTCCAGACGGTGCTAATCGAAGAGCCTTCTGTGGAAGATACCATTTCCATTTTGCGTGGCCTACAAGAGCGTTACGAAGTCTATCATAAAATTGATATTCTGGATGAAGCCCTAATCGCCGCCGCAGAATTATCTCACCGTTATATTGCGGACCGTTCTTTACCCGACAAGGCGATTGATTTGATCGATGAGGCTGCCGCAAAATTACGGATGGAACTGGACTCGGTACCCGACGAAATAGACGAGCAGGATCGTAAATTCCGCCAACTGGAAATAGAGCGCGAAGCCATCAAACGGGAAGGCAATAAGAAAAAACTGGCGAAAATCAACGAACAGATTGCCAATGCGCGGGAATCGCTGGAGTCCATTACGGCTCGCTGGAAAAACGAAAAGGAAGTGGTCGATACGATTCAAGGGATTAAGAAAACCATCGAAACACTAGAACACGACGCAGAAAAATCGGAACGGGAATCTGACTTTGAAGAAGTAGCAAAAATTCGTTACGGAAAAATTAAAGAACAGGAAGCGATGCTGAAAGTAGCAGAAGAAAAATTGAGTAAGCTACCGGAAGAAAACCGTTTTACCAACGAAGAGGTAACCGCAAATGATATTGCAGAAGTAGTCGCTCGTTCTACCGGGATCCCCGTATCGAGAATGATTCAAAGTGAAAAAGATAAGCTGCTAAAACTGGAAGAGGAAATTGGTAAACGATTGATCGGTCAACACGAAGCCGTACGGGCCGTATCCGATGCCGTTCGTCGTAGTCGCGCGGGGTTACAGGACGCCAATCGTCCGATCGGTTCCTTTATTTTTGTGGGGCCAACCGGGGTCGGAAAAACAGAATTGGCTAAAGCGCTGGCAGAAGTTTTATTTGATGACGAACGGGCCATCACCCGAATTGACATGAGTGAATTTCAGGAGCGTCACTCCGTTTCCCGACTCGTAGGCGCGCCTCCGGGTTACGTAGGATACGATGAGGGTGGACAACTCACACAGGCGGTTCGGCAAAAACCATATTCTATTATTCTATTGGATGAAATTGAAAAGGCGCATCCGGATACGTTTAATATTTTATTACAAGTATTGGACGATGGTCGCCTGACGGATAATAAAGGTCGGGTAGCGAATTTTAAAAATACCATTATCATCATGACTTCTAATATGGGAGCAGAAGTGATTTTGGAAAATTTTGAAGACCTTGACGCTTTGGGCGACGAACACCGAACGGATATTATTGAGACGACGAAGAATGAAGTTTTTGAAGCGTTAAAAGAAAATTTGCGACCGGAATTTCTAAATAGAATTGATGAGCAGATCATGTTCTTGCCATTATCTCGGGAAGAAATCAAAAAGATTTTAAAAATACTATTACGGAAAACTGAGAAGATGATCGTCCAACAAGGTATGAAGCTGGTATTAACGGAACCGGCTCAGGATTTATTAGCCGAGATGGGCTACGATCCTCAGTTTGGCGCACGTCCACTAAAGCGTGTCCTACAACGGGAAATTACCAATCAACTTTCCAAGCACCTGCTTAGTGGTGAATTTACGGCGGGTGATACCATCTATGTAAACGCTAATAAGGATCAATTATCTTTCGATAAAACAGAAAAAAAATCTACGGGTAAAGTCGCCCCAAAATCAGGTGTTACTGCTCCTAAAAAACCGAAAGCTGCGGAAAAGAAAAACCGTGAAAAGGATTTGGAAGCATTGAAAAAAGCAACCAAAGACGTAGAAAAAGCGGCTAAAGAGATCAAGAAAAAAGAGGGTGGTGAACAAGTGACGGATAAAAAGGATGGCGAATAAATAAGTAATATGTTGTTTAAAAAAATAATTTTTTGTTTTGGAGTAGTATCCTTACTGGGAGGTTGTATCAGTAATAAAAAACACTTACTGGCTCTGGAAATGCAAGCTAAAAAAGAGGCTGCCTTGCTGGAACAAGAAACTTCTTTGCGAGACAGCAAGATCAGACGGGCAGAGGAATCTATCACTGATCTTAATTTGCAATTAGCCGAAGCTAAGGGAGAGAATAATGTTTTGTTGATGCTGCGGGGAGAACTGCAAGATCGAATTACTCAATTGGAAGGAACTATCGAAAATGTCAGTTCGCAATCTAGTTCTACACAACAAAATTTAAATCAAAACCTTCAGCAAAAGGATTTAGAAATCCAGCAACTCAAGGGACTGATTGCCGAAGTCAACACCACCTTGGATCGGCATACCCAGTTGATGGGGACTTTGGCTGGTGAATTACGACAAGAAATTGGTGCTGTCTTACAAACGCAATACTTTATAGAGACCGGATTAGAAGAAGTGCGATTAATCCTGTTGGATGACTTGATTTTTAAACCTAAAAGTGTGACCAAAGTCAATGACCTAGCTTTGACGGTGCTGGAAAAACTAAGTAGTGTGATAAGTCGTTATCCCACCATGAATCTCACGGTTGTTGGACATACCGATAATGCGCCACCCGCTCGTAAATCAAGCGTAGATAACTGGAACGTTGGCGCTCAGCAAGCAGCTACCGTTGTACGAATTCTCACCGAAGAATATGATTTTAGTCCATCGCAGGTTACACTCGGCGCCAGAGGAGAGTTTAAACCTCGTGCTTCTAACGAAACTGATTCGGGGAAAAATGAAAATCGGCGGGTAGAATTTATTATGGCACCCCGTTCCGAAGATTTAGTACGCGCCATTCGCTCGGTAATTGAATAAACGGATGACTGTAAACCTTTCCCTGCAAATTATTCCCGTCAACGTGGCAGATGCTTATCCTATCATTGATGCGGCAATTCATGTCGTTCAAGCATCGGGCTTAAAATACGAAGTTCAACCTTTTGCTACTTTACTGGAGGGACCGTTGGAAGAAGTAATGGCCATCGCTATGCAAGCTAAAGAGGCCGCCATGCAAGCTGGAGGAGAAGAATTGGTAATTAACCTGCAATTACATTTAAAGAAAAATCAAGATGTACATTTCGAAGATAAAACCAGGAAATTTAATACTTTGTAATCAAATCTGATTATATTTTTCTATTAACGGCCAACCTGCGTGACGCAGCCAGCCAGGTTCAACGATTCAACATCTCCCAAAAGAAGAGGGGCTGTAGTCGACGTACTACAACCCCAATTTACGGAAATCCACCTCCGAGTACTTAAGAAAATTTTCTTAGACTAAAGTACGGTACTTCCGCCCCTTCTGATAGTGACAACGGGGAGTTGTCACTCAATGTAATTCATCGTATTGTTGTAAGTTTAATTCTTCGATAATACTGATTAACTTTTCCGCATAGCGCTTATCCGTTGCATATCCAGCTTTTGATAAACCCTTTGCCCATCCTTTGTAATCAACGGGAGCCAATTTAAATAAATGCTGATAGCGTTTGTTGCCGGTAAGCATTTTGCTGTGTGAGCGGTAGCTGGCCCAGGCACTCTTATAGGTTCTGAAAAAGTCCTTGTGGCTGTCATCTGTGAAATTACTGCAATGTCCTTTTTTACATTTTTTAGAGAAACATTTCATTCCGAAATGATTGTTGTTTTTAGTGGATAGCCGACTTTCACCTGCGTTGGTTTCAATCAGTCCTTGGGCTAATTTGATACTGGCTGGAATACCATATTTTTTCATTTCTACTTGTGCTACGTTAACAAATCGATCGACGTAAGCACGTTGCTTTTTTAATTTTTTCAGTTGTGCTTTGGTACGAGTGGGGACTGCTTTTGGAGCAGACTCCTGATAGGTCATATTACTGTAGATATTGGAAAGATTATCGGGATAGCCCATCTGATGGGGCGTCTTCTCTTCCAGGTCATTGACGGATGTTGACGAAATTTTTTCGGTCAGGCCACCGGCCAGGTGAGATGCTAAATGACTTGGATTTAATTTACTAAACCAGGATGATTCACCATCAGTGGTTTCGGTAGTCGCTTCAGTAAGCGCCATCGACTGTTGATTACTTAGGTTAAATTCCAGGTTTAGATTTTTTTGTTGTAATAATAAAATGAACATTCCCAATAAGATGATTTTAAACCAGTGCTGACTGATCCATTGTTTGGTAAGGATAGATTTCATGATGATCTGATGTTTTAAAGGTCCGACGAAAATTGTTGTTTTACTCATAATAATTTAGTGTTTCTGGAGATACTTATGTATCCGATGATGTTGCGCGCGATACAAACATAAAACAAAAAATGTTATAATTCAAATAAATTTGAAACTTTTTGTTTCATTTATTTTTTAATGTCTTAGAAAGGGCATGGAAGAAGAAAAGCAAAAGGTCAGATTATCAAACAAATGTTAATATTGTTAATATTTGTATATTTTAAATATCAAACTGAAACCTTCTCAATTTTACTAGGTATAAACGAGGAAGGCATCCTGTTTAATCAGGCTGTTTTCCATCCCAACCGATGTAAGAAATATCTAAAGATAGGACTTATCATCCCACTAACCGACCTTGCCAATTGCGGATTGTTCTCTGCGATATGGTAATAACTATGATTTAGAGCATTGATATTTGTCAATTGTTGGGTGCTTTTTAAAGAGTACCACAAACTATTGCCTGTAATAAAAACAAATCGGAACAATCCGTATTATATATGCCGTACAGGTCATAACCCCATACGATATTATTTTAATTTGATAAGTGTATCAGGGAAGTGATCAGGATTCTGGTCACTTCCACTTTTCAAAATAAGGCAAAGTGTTATACTCAATTTAACACCTGTCAAAGATGCTGTTCTGGGACTAATTTATTGAAATCAGTTCCTTGGAATTTGCCTCCTCCCCGCCGGGAGGAGGCTTTTTTAATTCGTAAAATTTTACTTACTAAGTTTTCTGTTTTTTATTAAAAATGACGAAATAAAAATAAATTTTTACAACTTAAATAAGGGGAAATATGTTCTGAAAGTAACAGCAATCTAATGGAATAGATCGAGAAAATAGTTCGGTGGTAGTTCCATAAAATACATAATTCAAGTTAATCAATGGCTAATACACGCCCCAAAGTATTACTAACCCGTCAGCTGCCAGAGGTGGCAATTGAAAAATTAGAAGCAAACGTTGACCTGGAGATCTTTCCGTATGATCACAAAATCACTCCGGAAGAATTAAAAGAAAATATCCAGGATAAAGAAGGCCTGCTCTGCTTGCTAACGGATACGATCGATTCCAAATTAATGGATGTCGCTCCTAGCTTAAAAGTCGTGAGCAATTACGCGGTGGGATATAACAATATTGATATTGCCGCCGCTACGGAGCGGAATATTGTCGTTACCAATACGCCAGATGTACTAACCGAAACTACCGCGGACATGACTTTTGGACTGATGCTGATGACCGCCAGAAGAGTACTCGAAGCAGGTAATTTATTACGGAGCGGAAACTGGAAAGGCTGGAGTCCCATGCAATTTATGGGAACGGATATTCACGGCAGTACCCTGGGAATTATCGGAATGGGCCGCATCGGTAAAGCATTGACCAAGCGGGCAAGAGGCTTCGATATGGAAGTCATTTATTGGAATCGTACCCGATTAAGTGTTCGGGAAGAAAAACAACTGGGACTCCGTTACGTAAAATTTAACGAAGTACTACTTCAATCAGACTTTCTCTCTCTAAATGTAGCCTATAACAAAGATACGCACCACCTGATTGACGAAGCTGCCTTGCAAAAAATGAAACAATCCGCTTTTTTTATTAACACCAGCCGGGGTGGAACCATCGACGAAGAAGCGCTGCTCGAAGCCTTGGAAAATAACAAAATCGCCGGAGCGGGCCTGGATGTTTTTGAAAATGAACCGAATATCAATCCCCGATTTTTCAACTTAAAAAATACGGTCATTCTTCCACACATTGCCAGTGCCTCCGTGGCGACCCGCGAAAAAATGGCGATGGTGGCCGTCGACAATTTATTAGCGGTGCTGGCTGGAAAGAAACCGAAGTATCAGGTGGTATAAAAAATAAAATATCTTAAAAAAGAGGTCGTGTTTGCCTGTTGGTACTAGGTTCGAAGCAAGCCAGTAGTTATTTCAGATCTTACTCCTTCACCACCTTCCCACGCATTACCCGAGCACCATTTTTTAAGTGATAAAAATAAATGCCACCACTCAGATCAGTCATATGCAGCTGGTGCGTGCCCGTTCCTTCAAAGGTCGACGTTAAAATCAATTGTCCCGTCGCATTAAAGATCTCAACCGAAGTACGACCGGTTATTTCCCCCAGATCAAAATGCAAGTCGTTGGTAAAAGGATTGGGATAGACGCTGATGGGTGTACTAAATAATTCTTCTGCCGGTGTAGCCAATAAAGCCATTTGCACCGCTGCGAGCGCATCAATTCTACCGTGTCCATAAGTATTGTTAGGAACGGCTGTACCCGGTGTAACCCCACAATCCTGATCCGTTGTTTTTGCAACTGCGGATTGTTTGATAATGGCTTCAATCTGCTCTACTTGTCCTGCCAGAGACGGATTGGCAGAAATAATTAGCGCCACAACGCCCACTACGTGTGGTCCTGCCATCGAAGTACCACTAAAAGTGGCATAATCATTCCCTGGAACGGTAGAACGCACTTGCGATCCAGGTGCGGAAATGTCTGGCTTCATGCGCATACTTCCATCCACGAGTACCGGCCCACGACTGCTAAATCCGGAGATCGTATCGTTCGAGCGTGTAGAACCGACGGTGAAACTATTTTCAAAAATTGCCGCTGGATTGCTAACCGTGCTACATTCTGAACCACTATTACCCGCAGAAACGACCACAACGACCCCAGAAGCTTTTACATTATCAACGACCATTTCCATCACACTAAAATTACTGGTATCACAACCTTCGATCGGTGGACAACCCCACGAGTTGGCAAATGCGTGTGGTGCAAGTGCGGGATTTGGATTTTCATTATTTAGGTCAGTAGGCGCCATCAGCCATTCAAAGCATTCGATGTACGAAGCAGGTGAACCCCAGCCCCGTTCCATATTTCGGCAGCCGATCCACTTGGCATCGGGTGCAACGCCCACTTCATTCTCTCCATTCGATCCTACCATCGTTCCCATGGTATGCGTTCCGTGTCTGCTGTCGTCGCAAGGTTGGTTGACATCAAGTCCGCACGGATTATTCGCCGCACTACTGGTCGTATCGCCGTTGAGCGGATTGATAGAATGAATCGCATCGTGCCAGTTGTAATTATGATCTACCGTGTTGGTAATGATATTATAACCACGGTACTTGGTTTGTAGCGCTGGATGTACCCAGTCGTAACCCGTATCCTGGCCACCGACTACGGCGCCCTGCCCTCTATATCCCATTTCCCAGACTTGATCTGCTCCAATCATTTGAATGCCCCATTCTATGTCTGTTGGTGTGAGTTGAGAAGCGGTTGCTTCAGTAGGAGCTTCGATTTGGTAAGGACTATTGGCAATAATTTTTTTAACAACCGGAAACTGAGCGATTGCCATGAGTTGGTCCGCATTTCCGGTCGATTGGATGGCATTGACGATGTAAAAAGTCCGATGGGCCATATTTTGCTGATTCAAATATTCCACCAATCCCGTTTGCGTTTGCGTAGCAATAGCTTGTAGCTGAGATAATACATAAGTCCCTTTGCTGATTTTAGTAGTTTTGGTAGAGGCGGCACTCAAATCTGCCTGATTCTCTAAAATGATAATAAAATCAAGGTTGGAAGTTCCAGTTGCAGCTCGTGCTGTTAAATTTGGTGAAATCTTTTCCATCCAACCACTGGAATTTTGTGCGTAAAGACCAACAGTAAAAGAAAATGTTAAAAAATAAAAAAATAAAATTTTACGCATAACAGGCTGATTATAATGAAGTTAAGGTGAATGAAAATGAGCAATAAATTTTTATAATCATAAAAATATATTATTTTTGTATACTTTGGAGTCGGACATTCGTCATAAATGTACTTTTGATGGTGTCGTTTTTGAACTCCTAACCTACCTACAATCTACTTAACCGACTTTTTCTTGTTCGGTAACCAACGTTTACGACGCTGGAATTAGTGACTGCACACGCTAATTTTAACAAACAGACTAAAAACAGTAGTATGGTAAAGCAAACTATCTATGATCCTTTTACAAAGATCACTCCTTTTGAGAAAAATACAATTTCCCGTTTTTTAGTAAAAAATCAGGAAGTAGGCAATTTACAACAGACGAAAATAACTGCAGCTTTAGAAGCCGCAGTTAAAGATATTCCTTCCTTTGGTGGTTTTATTATGACCATGAGCGACGAAGATGAATTAATTGCCGTAGTGGTCGTTAATCATACCGGGATGGAGCGTTTTGGACCTGGTCATATTATCAGCTATTTTGCTACGCATAAAGCGCATCAAAACGTAGGTGTTGCCCGGAAGTTACTAGCCAATACCATCAGTAAATTAAAAGGAAATGTTTCCTTGCATCTGCCTTTACAAAATCCGGATTCTGAACTATTTCAGGAATTAGGTTTCGAGGCAGCTCAGGTGGAATTACAATTAATTCAAAGAAAAGAAACGAATAAAAATAATACTTCAAAGATTGCCTGATTCGTTTAAGAACCATAATCAGGTTTAATTGAAGTTGTCTTGAACACTATATAATAATGACCGCGACCTTACCAGAAGAATTTGCCGTACCGACTCAACGTTTTACAATTTATCCTTTTGAACGCAATGTATTGCGGGGCAAGCGGGGAACCGTTATCACCTTGGAAGCCGATGCATTGACTTTTATGGATGGTATTCCAATTACGGGAAAGGTAGAAGTAGAGCTAAAAGAGATCACGAATAAGCGGGATATCATTTTAGATAACCTGACCACAGCATCTGATTCAGAACTATTGGACAGTATTTATGCGGTCTACCTTAACGCTACCTGTGACGACGAACACGTAGATATTCAAACGAATTATCCAATAAAAATTGAATTACCCAGCAGCATAAAAGATCATTGGGAAGAGCGACAAATTTATCGCGGTACACATCCGGATCAAAAAGGTCGTCCTTGGGTAAAAGATAAGTATAGTAAGTTTGTTTACGGATCAGAAGTTGCAGAAAAACCAAATTCAGGGTTTGGTTTTTTTTCAAAAGAAAAAAAGGTCGTTGTTTCTGCTACGCATCCGCCGGTCGAAATTATTACCTCCCGTATGGGCTGGATTAAATGTGCCAGAATACTGCCTGCGGCTAAAGCAGACGCAGTGAAAGGAACCTTAAGAATTACGGAAAATACGGTAGCAGATATTTTTATGGTGGTAGTTCTGGAGAATCATGGTACTTGTTTACCAGCTCGTCGAGAAAAAAATCAATTTATCATTACGGGAATACCCTTGAACGAAGAGATAAATATCGTAGGTATTGGCATTAAGGATAGTACCTTTTACTTTGCCGGCAGAACCACGCAGATGACTAAAGACAAACAGGAGGAAGAACTGAATTTTAAGTCCAGTACCGTTCCTGCTATTCGTAAACGTCTGAGAGCCTTGGGCTAGGCTTGCTGTTTATTAGCTAATAAGCAAAACCACCCCTTTTTAAAACTTCAAATGCTTCACCGTCTGATCGTGATTGCTTAATTTTTCCAGCGCACTAATCCCGATTTTAAGATGCGTTTCCGCAAAATGTTTGGTCACTTCTTTATCACTTTTCTCTGTTTTTACACCTTCTGGAATCATCGGCATATCTGAAACCAATAGGAGCGCACCAAGAGGAATATGATTTTTAAAAGCAGCAATAAATAAAGTAGCGGTTTCCATATCTACGGCAATAGGACGCAAGGATTTTAAATATTTTTTAAAATCTTTACGGTGTTCCCATACCCTCTTGTTAGTCGTATAAACGGTACCTGTCCAGTAATCTCTATCGTGGTCTCGAATACTGGCAGAAATTACTTTTTGTAAAGCAAAAGCAGGCAAGGCAGGCACTTCTGGTGGCAAGTAATCGTTGGAAGTTCCCTCCCCTCTGATCGCCGCAATGGGTAAAATCAAATCGCCGATCTTGTTACTCTTGGTTTTTATGCCACCGCATTTACCCAAAAAGATACAACCTTTTGGCTTGATCGCCGTCAGCAAATCAATGATGGTGCCGGCGTTGGGACTACCCATTCCAAAATTGATAATCGTGATATTACCCGCTGTAGCGCTGATCATCGATCGGTCCTCTCCTCTGATAGAAACTTTATGCCATTTCGCAAATAACTTGACATAATGGCTAAAGTTGACCAGAATAATATATTTGCCAAAATTTTTAAGCTCCGTTCCGGTATAACGGGGAAGCCAGTCTCTGACGATTTGATCTTTCGTTTTCATAATTTTATTTTTAACGGGTTAAAAACATAGATCGTTCCTGATCGAGTTTTCTAAAAAATGGATCTTCTAAATTATCAATAAATCGAATCGCTTCTCCGGTAGATTTCATTTCTGGCCCGAGGTTTTTATCTACATTTGGAAATTTATTAAAAGAAAAAACAGGAACTTTAATTGCGTACCCTTTTAGTTTTTTAATAATTTCAAAATCCTTCAGCTTAGCTGCTCCAATCATTATCTGCGTGGCAATATTCAAATAAGGGACTTGATATGCTTTCGCAATAAAAGGAGTAGTACGAGATGCTCGCGGATTTGCTTCAATTACGTACACTTTTTCGCCTTTTATGGCAAACTGAATATTAATCAATCCTTTTATTTTCAGGGCAATAGCCAGCTGCTCTGTGTATTTTTTCATTTTTTCCAGCACCTCTTCTGAAAGGCTATAGGTTGGCAACATGGCAGAACTATCTCCAGAATGAATACCGGCGGGTTCGATATGTTCCATGATTCCCATAATGTGTACTTCGTCTCCATCGCAAATCGCATCAATTTCGGCTTCTTTCGCTCTTTCCAAAAATTGATCAATCAATACCTTATTATCGGGAAGGTGCTTAAAAATACTAAGTACGTGGTGTTCCAGTTCTTCGTCGTTAATCACAATTCTCATTCGTTGGCCACCCAATACGTAACTGGGGCGGACGAGTACGGGATAGGTCACGCGGTTGGCGATTTCTAACGCTTTATCCGTATCTTCGGCTACACCAAAGTCAGGGTATGGAATATCAAGATCTTTTAATAAGCTGGAAAATGCACCACGGTCTTCGGCCATGTCCATGGATTTGTAATCCGTTCCAAAAATTTTAATATTATTTTTATAAAATAATTCGGCGAGCTTTAGAGCCGTTTGTCCTCCAAGTTGTACAATAACGCCTTCGGGTTTTTCCAATTCAATGATTTCCTGAATATGCTCCCAGAATACGGGTTCAAAATACAGTTTATCGGCGATATCAAAATCGGTAGAAACCGTTTCCGGATTACAGTTGATCATGATGGATTCGTAGCCTGCTTCCCGGATGGCCATCAAGCCATGAACACAACAATAGTCAAATTCGATTCCCTGACCGATTCGGTTAGGGCCGGAACCCAATACGATAATTTTTTTCTTATCCGTTGGAATACTTTCGTTCTCTCCATCAAAGGTAGAATAAAAATATGGCGTTTGTGCTTCAAACTCGGCAGCACAAGTATCGACAATCTTATAACTTCTCATGATACCCAGTTTCTTTCGCTGTCGGGTTACCTCAATTTTTTTAATTCGTAAAACCCAGGCAATTTGGGCATCAGAGTACCCTACTTCTTTCAGTTCCCGGAAAAATTCTTTTGGAATATCTTCCGCTACATTATAGCGAATCAGTTTTTCTTCCAATACAACGAGTCGCTTGATTTGTTTAATAAACCAAGGATCAATTCGTGTTAATTTCTGTACTGTTTTACTAGGAACACCCAATCGGAGTGCATCTTTTAAACGATAAATTCGATCATCGCTGGCTTGTTCCAGTCGTTTTAAGATATCAGAAGTTCTGATCCATTCTTTTTTATCCGCGCCGAGTCCGTTGCGATTATTCTCCTGTGATTGACAAGCCTTCTGTAAAGCTTCCAAAAAGTTACGACCAATCGCCATTACTTCGCCCACGGATTTCATCTGTAAACCGAGCGTATGATCGGCACCGTGGAATTTCGCAAAATTCCAGCGGGGCATTTTTACAATTACATAGTCAAGGGTAGGCTCAAACATGGCAGAAGTCGTTCCGGTAATCTGATTTTTTAATTCATCAAGATTATAACCAATAGCTAATTTGGCAGCAACTTTGGCAATCGGATATCCCGTTGCCTTACTTGCTAAAGCAGAAGAGCGTGATACCCGGGGGTTGATTTCAATAACAATTAATTTTTCTGTTTCTGGATCTTGTGCAAACTGAACATTACATCCTCCAGCAAAATTTCCCATGGAGCGCATCAAAGTAATCGCCTGAGATCTCATTTCCTGGTAGGCGGTGTCCGAAAGGGTCATAGCAGGTGCCACGGTAATACTGTCACCGGTGTGGATTCCCATAGGATCCAGATTTTCTACTGTACAAATAATTACCACGTTATCATTATTATCTCTAAGCAATTCCAGTTCGAATTCTTTCCATCCCAGGACGGCTTTGTCAATCAATACTTCATGAGTCGGTGAGGCGTTCAACCCTCTTCTAAGTGCTTCGTCAAATTCTTCTGGCTTCATGACAAAACCTCCTCCGGTACCACCTAGTGTGTAAGAAGGTCTTATCACCAGCGGAAAACCTATTTCCTGAGCAGCTTCCTTGCCTTCCAAAAAGGAGTTGGCGATCTGGGAAGGAGCAGATCCAAGGTTTAGACTAGTACAATGATTTTTGAAGGCTTCTCTGTTTTCAGCTAACTCAATTGCATCGAGATCTACCCCAATCATACGAACATTATACTTCTTCCAAACCCCTTGATTACCCGCTTCGATGGCCAGGTTAAGTGCTGTTTGTCCACCCATAGTTGGAAGCACGGCATCAATCTGCTGTTCCTCCAGTATTTTGATAATACTTTCAACCGTTAGCGGCAAGAGGTAGATATGATCGGCCATTACAGGGTCGGTCATGATGGTGGCAGGGTTGGAGTTAATCAAACTAACCTCGATTCCTTCTTCGCGTAGTGATCGGGCAGCTTGGGAGCCGGAATAATCAAATTCACAGGCTTGTCCAATAATAATAGGGCCGCTCCCGATGATCAGGACGGATTTGATGGAAACATTTTTAGGCATTATGGAGAAATTTAAATGACTTGAGGATAATTCCCACAAAGATACTAGAGATAAGTCATTAAATCCTAAAACTAGATCGTATTTTTGCAAAGAGAATTTGGATTATAAAAAAACACAGATTATGAAGAAGGTTTTGATCACCGATGGAGTGCATCCATTATTGCAGGAAGGCTTGGAAGCGATAGGGTTTGACTGTGATTACCACCCTAAAATATCGCTGGCTGAAGTTCGGGAGAACATTGCACCTTATAGCGGAATTATCATTAATAGTAAAATAACAATGGATCGGGAGATGTTTGATAGGGCGCCTTTACTAGAATTTGTAGCCCGCCTGGGGTCGGGAATGGAAATCGTAGATCAGGTCTATGCTGCTGAAAAAGGTATAGCAGTCCACAGTGCTCCCGAAGGTAACTGTAATGCAGTTGGTGAACATGCATTAGGAATGTTACTGGCTCACGCTAATAACTTGGTTCGAAGTGATAACGAAGTAAAACAAAAAAATTGGCGGCGAGAAGCTAATCGTGGATTTGAGATAATGAATAAAACCGTCGGAATTATTGGTTTTGGCCATACTGGTAGTAGTTTTGCCAAAAAGCTGAGTGGAATGGGTGTTAAAATTTTAGCATATGATAAATATAAACAAAATTATGCCGCCCATTTGACGTACGTGAAAGAAACAGGATTAGAAAATATAATTCAGAATGCTGACATAATCAGTTTGCATTTGCCCCTCACTCCGGAGACTAAGCACTTTGTGGATACGGAATTTATCAACCAGGTAGCCCGTCCTTTTGTCCTGATCAATACCTCGCGAGGAAACTGTGTAGCTACCGAAGCTTTGTTAACCGGATTAGCTGCCGGAAAAATAACAGGCGCCTGCCTCGATGTATTTGAAAATGAAAAAACAGATACATTTACTGAAAAAGAAGATAAAATATACCAAAAATTATACACTTATCCCCAAGTAGTTTTATCTCCACATGTCGCCGGCTGGACCGTGGAATCAAAGGAAAAGCTTGCTGCGACGCTCTTAAGAAAGATCAAAGCAGCGTTAAAGGATTAATAACGTTATATAGTAATATTAATAAATTAACCCTAAGTTTAATTTAAAAAAAATTAAAATCAGAAACCTGACTTATCATGCGAATTAGTTCTGATAAACTTAAATATTACCTTTAATATTGTTTCAGGATAGAAATTCTCAGACGACCCAAAACCACAGAAAATAGAAATCAAGTGACAATTTTCGGACAGGACGCTAAAATTCTTTTGAAAATGCCTGTTAAATTCCTTAACATTGCGTGCTAATACTTTCTGAAAAATCAATAGAATTTCTAATATCATCAACTTTAGGTGCAGAACAGCGCTATTACATCGCTTTTCCCATCCAAAAAAAACACGTTATATGATGCGTAATTTACTACTTATTTTTTCATTGCTCTTAATCACGTCGGTTGCCATCGGCCAAACTGCCATTGCCGGAAAGGTAACAGATGCAAATGATAACGGCGCAGAGCTGATTGGAGCAAATCTAGTGTTTAAGAAGAACGGTAATTTTATTACTGGAGTCTCCACTGACTTTGATGGTAATTTTAAAGTCAACCTTGATCCAGGTACCTACGATGTTACCATTACCTATCTGGGATTAGATGATCTTCAAATCAATGGAGTTGTTGCCAAAGCGGGACAAACTACTGATCTACCCGTAGAGATGGGAGGAAACGGCGGAATTATACTGGGTGAAATTGTTGTAAAAGAATTCAGAGTTCCATTGATTGATAAGGATAACACCACTTCTGGTCAGACGATCACGAGTAAAGAAATTAGAAATTTGCCTACCAAAAATATCTCAGCGCTGGCTTCCACTGCCGCTGGTCTTTCCCAGGTAGATGAAGGAGATGATGTAACAGTAAGAGGTTCACGAGCAGATGCAGTAGATTATTATATCGACGGTATTCGGGTACGGGGTGCTTTGATTCCGGAATCAGAGATTGAACAATTACAGGTAATCACGGGAGGGATCGCCGCCAAATATGGAGACGTTACCGGAGGGATTATCTCGATTACCACCAAAGGACCTTCCTCTCAGTTTGGTGGAAACGTAGAAGTGGAAACCTCCGAATATTTGGATGATTTTGGTTATAATCTGGTTAATGCCAATGTAAGTGGCCCTATTCTGAAGAAGAAAAACGATGATGGATCAGAAGAGTCTATTATTGGATTCAGATTTTCGGGTCGTTACCGACACCAAAAAGACGACGATCCACCGGCGACACCGATATACACGGTGAAAGACGAAAAATTAGCGGAATTAGAAGCAAATCCAATTATATTTGACAATACAGGTAATGTTACGATTGGTCCCTTTGGCGAAATTATTCAACCACTGATTGCAGCGGGTACGAATCTGACCAACGAAGATATAGATGTTTTGGGTTACCGTCCCAACGAAGAAAATCAAATAATTGATTTGACGGCCAAAATAGATGCTCGACTCTCTAAAAATATTGATCTTAGTTTTACGGGAACATTTAACGATACCCGTGATAAATTCACGCCGGGTACATTTGGCTCATCAGCTGATCCAGAACCAAGCTGGCAAATTATCAATTCTCATAATAATCCTACCAATGCAACCAGGCGTTACCGGGGTAACTTCCGATTTCGGCATAAACTAGGACGTCAGGGAGGAGTAGAAGAAGGGGCAGAAGCAGTTAAGTCATCCATCATTCAGAATGCCTTTTATACATTACAAGGAGGATTCGAACGGGGTACACAGAATTTAGAAGACGAACGTCACGGTGATAATTATTTCAACTATGGATATATTGGTAGATTCTTTCAGGATTATATACCTGTGATTGGGGTTACTGAATTTGCTGGTGGAGTTGGGGTCGCTACGCCTGGTGATAATAATCTTTATGGTCACGTGGATTACCGGGAAGTGTTTACGGGCTACGAAGCCAATACCGAAATCAATCCAGTACTAGCCAACTATAATAATTTGACGGTAGATGCTACTGATGAAGTACAGTTTCCTGCTCAAAATGGATTATTTTTAGAATCATCCACCAATATTTGGGGGGATAGATTTTCCAATGTTGGCCAGGTGTATAACCTAAATCGTAAAGCAATAAATGATGTGATTACATTTACGGCCACCAGTTCGTTTGATCTAGTACCTGGTAAGTCGGATGATTCCCGTCACTCCATTGAAATTGGTTTCTGGTACGAGCAACGTTATAGCAGTCAATACACCGTTGCTCCGCGAGGACTCTGGAATCTTGCTCGTAACCTTGCGAATGATCACATTTTAGGGGTTGATTTTGATACGGAAATTGGCACGGTAGATCTTACTTCCGCTGCTTTTAATACTGATTTCGAAACTCAAAATTTATTAGGCTCCATTGTTCAGCATGATTTACTTCTAGATAATAATTCACAGAGCTTTTTCTTTCAGAAAATAAGAGAAGCTACCGGGGTACCCGTCAACGAATACATTAATATCGATGAATTGGATCCAGGTATCTTTTCACTGGATATGTTTACTGCTTTGGATTTAATCGATGCGGGATTAACCAATTATTATGGATATGACTATCTGGGAAATAAGTTGTCTAACACCGTAACGTTTGATGATTTCTTTACGACTACGGATGCAGACGGACGAAGAACCTTCCCCGTTGCTGCCTTTCAGCCTAACTACTTTGCCGGTTATATTCAGGATAAATTTACCTTTAACGATATTACTTTCAGAGTTGGACTACGGGTAGATCGCTATGATGCAAATACCAAAGTATTAAAGGATCCTTACTCTTTATATGAAATAAAAGGTGCGGGTGACTACTTTAATGAAAATTCAGGCGAAGAACGTCCCGGTACTATTGGAGATGACTTCAAAGTTTATCTGAATGATAACAATGTAGGTGTCAAAGCTTACCGTTCGGGAGACGATTGGTTTGACGCAGGAGGAACGGCGGTTAATAATCCCGTGGTGATCTTTGGTGACGGTGGATTTGCTACCCCAGCGTTGGTAGATCCCAATGCGGACATTCGTCGGGAAAACTACAATCCAAGTATTTCATTTGAAGACTATAAGCCCCAGGTTAACTGGATGCCCCGTTTAGCCTTCTCATTCCCCATCTCAGATGAGGCCAACTTTTTTGCGCATTATGATGTGCTGGTACAACGTCCACCTTCCAATACGCTGGCAACTGCCTTGGACTATTTTAACTTTGCAACGGACATTCCAAGAAACAATCCAAATCTACGACCTGAAAAGACGGTGGATTACGAAGTAGGTTTCCGTCAGGTAGTATCTAAAACTTCGGCGATTAAAATTGCGATTTACTACAAGGAATTGCGAGATATGATACAGTCGCGTCGATATCGATTTATCAGCGGTAGTGCATTAAGTGAATATGAGTCATTTGATAATATTGATTTTGGAACGGTAAAAGGATTTACTTTCCAGTATGACTTGAGAAGAACGGGTAATATATCAGCAAATATTAACTATACGCTGCAGTTTGCAGATGGAACCGGATCAGATGCAGAGTCGAATCGGGTTCTAAACCGTCGCTCTAACGTTCGAAATTTGCTCCCACTCAATTTTGACGAAAGACACCGAATTACCGCTTCGATTGATTATCGATACTCTGATAATGATGGTCCAGAATTATTTGGTAAAAAGATTTTACAAAACTTTGGTGCCAATCTTCAGATTATTGCGGTTTCTGGTCGTCCTTATAGTGCCCGAACCACTCCGGAGGAATTTGGATCTACCCAATTTGCGGGTGCGCTCAATGGAGCCAGAAAGCCCTGGACATTTACCACGAATGTAAGATTTGACAAGGATTTTCAGATAACTAAAGGACTGGGCGTAAACGTTTATTTCCGGGTAAGTAACCTACTGAATACCCGTAATATAATTGATGTTTATACGGCGAGTGGTTCAGCAGATACTGACGGATTTTTGGTTTCTAAAAACGGTCAGGATGCCATCAGGTCTTTGAATGACAACAATCAAAACGTACAAGCTTATCTGGATTCTTACCAGTGGGCAGAAACGAATCCTGATTTCTTTAGTTTACCCCGTAGAATATTTCTGGGTGCTATTTTCGATTTCTAAAAAACAATGAAACAATACAATAATTCAATCTTAAAATTATATAATAATGTTTAAATATTTAATCGCTAGTCTGTTGTTTTTGCTGGCCTTTTTACCTTCGGTGGAGGGTAAAAATCCCCCTGAAAACCCTAACGGCCAAAATCAGGCACGTAATGAAGAGCGTGCGTCCTTACGAGAACCCTGTCAACCGGGAATTTCCAGAGCTACGCAGGATATCAATAACGTCAGGGCATTGCTGTTAATTAATGGAGACGTTTGGTGGGATGGTGACAATGCTCAGTATATTGTACCGAAACCAGTTTTGGGTGA
Source organism: uncultured Saprospiraceae bacterium (assembly GCA_938015415.1). Taxonomy (GTDB): domain Bacteria; phylum Bacteroidota; class Bacteroidia; order Chitinophagales; family Saprospiraceae; genus JALZUU01. The sequence goes on along the minus strand of CALLPK010000010.1, from coordinate 46,889 downwards.
AATCGGGGTTTCTGCCATTTTTGCGGGTGCTGTCTGGATTGGAGGGTTTGATGATGGTGGAAATCTAAAGTTAGCTGCCAAGACTTATGGTGCGAATAATGGCGATACGGATTTTTGGCCTGGACCGATCAACCTGGATACTTTGCTGGAAGACGATGTTCTTTGTTCCCGTTGGGACAAGCATTTTGAGATCCTGGGAAGCGATATAGATGCGCATTTACGGAATTACCAAACGGCCATTAATAATGATGTCGATTATGAAATTTCAGATATTCCAACTGCAATTTTGGGATGGCCAGCCAGAGGTAATGCCTTTTTTGAAAGTATCAATGGATTTGAATTGCCGGATACGGATGCGGGACTTGCTGGATTTTTTGACCGGGACGGAGACGAATCGTACGAACCGGAAGAAGGGGATTATCCCGTTATCGAAGTAAGAGGATGTCCGGATGTACAATATGCAGATCAGATGTTTTTCTGGATTTATAATGATGATGCCAATGTGCACTCTCAATCTCAAAACTCTCAACCGATGAGGATGGAGGTGCAGGTACAATCTTTTGCTTACAGGAGTAATGACGAATTAAATAATATGACCTTCCAGCGGTATAAGCTGATTAATCGGGGAACGGAACCTTTAGATAGTACTTTCTTTGCGATGTGGATAGATGCGGATTTGGGTTGTGCTTTTGACGATTACGTTGGTTGTAATGTAGAACGTGATTTGGCTTATATTTATAACTCTGATCTCGTAGATGGAGAAGTTGCCGGAAGTTGTGATTGTAGTGGTACGCCTACTTATTGTACAGAAGTCCCATTGCTGGGAATAGATTATTTCCGTGGGCCTCTTGATGAATTTGGTCAGGAGATTGGAATGTCTTCATTTGTTTATTACAACAACGGTGGCGCTACTCCTACCCCTCCTGCTGGAACTACCGACCCTACGCAAGCGCAGGAATTCTATAATTACTTATCGGGTTCTTGGTTGGACGGTGCTGCATATACTGAGGGTGGTAGCGGTCGTGGAGGTACAACTCCAGTAAAATATGTTTTTCCTGGAAGACCTAATGTAGATTCAGAGTGGACGATGGCACAGGGAGAAGGATTACCGAACGGAGACCGTCGTACACTACAGGCTTCCGGACCATTCAGACTGACGCCGGGTGCAACCAATGAGTTGATTATCGGAGCTGTTTTTGTACCGGACGTGGATGCCCATCCTCGAGTTGATCTGACCACTTTATTATTTGCGGATGATATTGCGCAGGCGGCTTTTGATAATTGTTTTGAAATTCCTGACGGACCAGATTCTCCTGATGTAGACTGGTTGGAGTTAGATCAAGAATTGGTTGGTTTCCTTTCTAATGATCCAATTACTTCTAACAATTACCGAGAGCAGTACGAAGAAAAAGATTTACGTGGACCGGATGATTCAATTACTTATGTTTTTGAAGGGTATGAAGTATATCAATTAAGAAGTCCTGATGTTACCGGAATTGATAATGTAGATGATGCGAGATTGGTGTTTTCGGCAGACGTGAAGAACGGTGTGACAGAGGTGTACGAATGGCAGGGAATCGCCAATGCGCCCGGTTTTGAGCCTCCGTTCCTTTTCGAAAGAACCGTAAAAGCGATAGGTAGTGACGAAGGGCTAAGGAAATCCTTTAAACTGACGGTAGATGCATTTAATAACGAAGCGTTGATAAATAATAAAAAATATTATTACCGGGCAATTGCTTACGGCTACAATAATTATTTAGATTTTAATGCAACGACTGGAGTTGGACAACGTTTCCAGTATATTTTGGGGCGTAGAAACAATACTACTTATACCGTTATTCCGCGTAGAGTGGTAACGGAGAAATTAAATAGTAATTATGGAGACGGTCCCATTGTAACCCGACTAGACGGAGAAGGAGCCGGAGGAACGTTCCTGGAAATAACTGATGCGTCTAGAGAGGAGATCCTAAACAATACCAACGATGGGAAGGTCGTATATGAACCCGGCAGTAGCCCCGTTGATGTCAAGGTGATCAATCCATTTAAGATTGTAGATGGTGAGTACGAATTGCGAATTACCGATACAGATGGTGATAACCAACTTGACAGCTGGACCGTCACTGATCAACAAGGAGATGTGACTAGTTCGGAAAGATCTATAAATGACCTTAACGAGCAATTACTTGCACTATATGGCTTCTCCGTAACCATCCTGCAAAGTGATGATGCAGGAGATAATATTGACGATAGTAATGGAACGATTGGCTTTGAACTGGAATACCAAAATGCTGGCGGGCCAGAATGGTTAACTGCATTTATAGATGAGCCAGCTGGACCATTTGATTATGTAAAGACAGAAAGTGGCAGACCTCGAAGTACAGATGATCCAAATCGAGCTTTCAGTAACTTTAGTGATGGGGGATTGGTTCCATTCCGATTGACCGATTCTAATCCTGGTCTTCCTAGTCAACAATTTGGTAGTGTAGGTTTTGCCGTGAGTCCTTTCTGGGATGCTAACAACAATATCGAAAGTGTATTATTAGGATTACTTCCTCCATTGTCTGGTTTGAATAATATTGATCTTGTATTTACTTCTGATAAAGATAAGTGGAGTCGATGTGTGATTCTGGAAGCTGCTAGTGAAGAGTATTATCTGAATCCTACCCTTGGTCTTGGTTTAGAAACCGAAGGTGGCGCACAAAGTTTAGATTTAAGACAAGCTCCGTCCGTAGGTAAAGAAGCAGGAAGTGATGGTAATCCAGCTCCAGATGGAGATACCGACAGTGCTAATAACCCAAGAATTGGAATGGGTTGGTTCCCAGGATATGCCGTTGATGTAGAAACCGGAGAGCGATTGAATATCTTCTTCGCCGAAAACTCTACTTTTGATTGTTCCGTAGCAGGTATCGATGAGATGTGTAATCGTGGTGCATTTGCTACGCCGCCAACGGGTAGAGATATGATGTTTAATCCAACCTCAGAACAATTTGTTGCCGGTACGGATGAGTTTGATGCGCGAAATGCTTACGCAGGCGGTCAGCATTATATCTATGTAACCAACGAACCATACGACCGTTGTGAGCGAATCTACGACAATTTGCTTAGTGGAGATGATTTTACACAATTTGAAGGATTAAGGACGATTACCTGGACGGGGATACCTGCGCTGACCAGAGGTAATGAAATGTTATCTTACGCAGATGGGCTGATTCCAAATGATGTAATTGTAAAAGCACGAGTGGATAATCCTTACGCAGTGAAAGAAGGAATGGGAACCAACGATGGTGACCCTACTTATTTGCTAAACTTCGAAGGAGTAACCTCTTCCGAATTCTCTGAAGCGGGAGAGTTAGATTCTATTCTCAGCGAAGTGAGAGTAGTACCTAATCCTTATTATGGATTCTCTGATTATGAAGTAGATAAGTTTTCCAACATTATAAAGATTACTAATCTCCCTGCGAAAGCAACGATAACGATCTACACGTTGGACGGAAGGTTTGTTCGTCGCTACGAACGTGATGAAGTTGGAGTGACACCGATCGGTAGTGAGCGTCTGGTAGAACAAGCACAAATACTACCTACCTTAGAATGGGATTTAAAGAATTTTGATAATATCCCGGTAAGTAGTGGAATTTATCTGATTCACGTGGATGCGCCAGGTGTTGGACAAACCGTATTAAAATGGTTCGGCGTTGCTCGACAGTTTGACCCAACTGGATTATAATTTTAAACTAAAAAATATGGAGGATGAAATAGCTTATTATTTCATCCTCCAATAAAACATAAAAGATGCAACAGAAATTTTACTTAGTTATTTTATTATTAGCGGTTGTACAAATATCCTTTGCGGGAAATCCTGACCGTCAAGGAGAAGCGGGAGCCACGCAATTATTGCTGAATCCTTGGGCTAGAAGTGCCGGATTAAGTACGATGACCACCGCGAATATCGCTGGAGTAGAAGCCATGCGTTTGAACGTGGCCGGACTGGTACGCTCACCATCACGGACTCAGATCATGGGGGGACACGCTCGCTATTTTGAAGGTACTAATATTAATATGAATGCTATCGGTCTGGCGCAAAAAGTGGGATCAAGTGGTGCTTTCGGCGTGAGTATTATGACGATGGATTTTGGGGATATTCCCGTTACGACGGAAAATTTTTCTGAAGGAACTGGAGCTACTTTTTCTCCGACCTTTTTTAATATGGGAATTTCTTACGCGCACGAATTTGAAAATAAAGTGAGTGTGGGTCTTACCGCACGACTTGTTTCTGAAGGGTTAGCAAACCTTTCAGCTAATGGTGTTTCTTTTGATGCGGGTGTCCAATATGTGACGGGAGAGAAAGATGAATTTAAATTTGGTATTTCTTTGCGAAATGTTGGAACACCCTTAAAATATCGGGGAGAAGGATTGACGCAAACGCTTCAAAGTCCTAATCCAGATGTAGACGAAACTTTGTCCTTTTTTACTCGTGCTAATCAATTTGACATGCCTTCGTTATTAAATATTGGCGCTTCGTATGATTTTGTTATCAACCCCAAACATCGGGTGACTATAGTCGGTAACTTTACTTCGAATACTTTTTACGAAGATCAGCTTGGAGGGGGAGTAGAATACGTATTTAATGATGTATTTATGTTGCGAGGTGGGTATAAATATGAGTTTGATACGGATGAAGAAGTTCAGGCATCTGTTTATACCGGACTTAGTGCTGGTGCCTCGATTCAGGTCCCATTTAACAGAGAAAAAGGCAGTAATTTTGGGATTGATTATGCTTATCGACATACGAATGTATGGAGTGGTACGCACAATATTACCATTAGATTTGACCTCTAAAAAGGGGGTGTTTAAATAAAAAATAAAGTAAAATAGCAGTTATTTATTAAAATAGTTGTATATTTAAATTACCGAAGGAGCGCTTCTAACCATCTGGATAGAAGCGTTCCTGTTTTATTTGGTTTCACACAACCGCTTTTTAAATATCTCAAACTAGAAGCGTAACGGTGTGCTTCCACCCACAAAACATAAGGTAGCGGTATTTGGATCAGTGTTGTCAGCAGCAACTATTGATAACTGAATTGACTGAAAATAGTGGGTAAATATTCTATTAATAAAAAATATTAAATTATATATTATGTCAAAATATAGTTATATGACACAGGAGGGTTATGATAAACTCATAGCGGACCTGGATGAACTAAAAGGCCCCGGACGACAAAAAGTTGCCGCCGCCATTGCCGAGGCACGCTCTAAGGGAGACCTCTCGGAAAACGCTGAATATGATGCGGCTAAAGACGCACAAGGAATGCTAGAATTAAAGATCAATGAACTGGAAAAAGTGATGGCTACTGCTCGTGTGATAGATGCGAGTCAACTGGATAACTCCAAAGTAACAGTACTTTCTAAGGTACGGATCAAAAATGTAAAGATGAATAAGGAAATTACCTATCATCTAGTTTCTGAAACGGAAGCAGACCTGGCAGCTAAAAAGATTTCGGTGACTTCTCCGATGGGTGAGGGATTATTAGGAAAGAAAGTGGGAGAAATTGCAGTGGTCGAAACGCCACGGGGTAATCTGGAATTTGAGATTATGGAAATTAATTTATAGCAAGTTTGCTGTCGGCAATTTGTTAGAGCAGGTTACTTGTATTTAATTTCTCAGATTTATTTAAATTTCTATGCCCAGTATTTTTACAAAAATTATCAACGGAGATATTCCTTGTCATAAGATTGGGGAAACGGCGGATTGTTTTGCTTTTTTGGATATTGCGCCTTTGCGGACAGGTCACACCCTAGTGATTCCTAAAAAGGAGATAGACTATTTTTATGATCTTGATGATGAGACCATGAATGCGGTAATGTTGTTTTCTAAAAGAGTGGCGCATGCGTTGGAAAAGACCGTTCCTTGTAAACGTATTTCTGTGGTGGTAGCAGGCTTAGAGGTGCCTCATGCACATGTGCATTTGATCCCAATGAATGCGATTAGTGATATTGATTTTTCCCAACCTAAAATGACCTTTACCCATCCGGAACTGGCGGAGATAGCCGAGCGGATCCGGAGGGAAATGAATAATCAATAATGAATTTCCAATATCGAATATTGATTGTCTGACCATCCCTGATTAATATTGGTCGATTAATTTGGCAGTCAATATTCACCAATCGATATTGAACATTCTATATTCTTTACTTTTTTCCTTTAATTCTATTGGTATTATCTTTTGCGAAGGCGGACCAGTCGTTGTATTTTTTCTTGCCTGCCAGGGGGGATCCCGACTGAAAAAAGTGACAGACGGCGGCACCAAGGGCATCGGTAGCGTCGAGGGTTTGTTTGTCGAGTTTTTGGCCTACTATGGTTGCGAGCATGGCGGCTACCTGTTCTTTAGACGCATTTCCATTACCGGTGACGGACTGTTTAATTTTTTTTGGGGCGTATTCGGTTACTTGTACACCGTTGGTGATTGCGGCGGCGATAGCGACACCCTGGGCACGACCTAATTTGAGCATGGACTGAACGTTTTTACCGAAAAAAGGAGCTTCAATGGCCATTTCAGCGGGATGATATTCTTTGATGATTTCCTGTAGCCTTTCAAAGATTTTTTTAAGTTTGAGTTGTTGTTCGCCTAATTTTGCCATCTGAATAACGCCCATTGCAATCAGGGTGACCCGATTATTATGGATATCGATGATTGCGTAGCCCAGGACATTGGTTCCGGGATCTACTCCGAGCAGACGATAAGATTTGAGTTTGCTCAATAGATGATTAGTTTAGTTGGCCAGATGATTGTAATTTTGGTCATGATTATTGACATCTTCTCTTAAAAGGGAAAGAAGTACTAAGTAAAAATACAGCTTTTTGGCGACTAAAAATCAGCCTCGTAAAGGGCGTAAAATATTGGAGATAGGAATTAAAGTGCTGGTAGTCGTGCTGCTGGGATTTGTGCTGTACAATCAAGTATTTGCGCGGGAGGATATCGGGGAGTTGAAAGCATCATTTTTATCGCACTTTCGGGGTGGAAATCTACACTGGTTGATTATCGCTATATTTTTGATGCCGTTCAACTGGGCCTTTGAAACTTTGAAATGGAATACACTGGTTCGTAATTTTGAGGAACTTAGTTTTTTCAGGGCCTACCGAGGTATACTTTCCGGGATCACCTTTTCTTTATTCACGCCCAACCGGGTGGGAGAGTACGGTGGAAGAATTTTAATTGTCAAACCGGAGAATAACTGGAAAGCAGTCATTGCCACGCTGGTTGGTAGCTTTTGTCAGATGTTGGTTTTGTTGTCGACGGGATTCGTGGGACTCTTGTTTTTTGCGGGAAAATTTTTAAATGTTGATCCATTGATGTTGCAGGGGATTATGTTTTTAGGAATTTTATTGATTGGGGTTTTATTGTTTTGTTTTTACAATATTGATTTGATTATTCCGATTGTGAAGCGATTACCGTTTGTGCATCGGCTAAAAAGATTTGTGAAGCATATTGTGATGTTGAGAAATTATACTTCCCGGGAATTGACGACGGCGTTGTTTTATGGAGGGATTCGGTATTTGATTTACAGTTTACAATACTATTTAATTTTGCGATTTTTTGGAATAGAAGCGCCTTTGTTGATGGGATTTGCGAGTATTGCGACGATCTTTTTATTACAGACGAGTATTCCCTTGCCACCGATTATTGGTTTGCTGACGCGGGGACAGATTGCGCTTTTTGTGTGGGAACATTATACGGATCAGCAGTCGGATATTCTGGCGGCGACGTTTGGGTTGTTTTTATTAAATTTAATTGTTCCGGCGATACTAGGTTTGTTTATTATTATTTCTACGAATGTTTTGCAGTCTTTGGGTGTGAATGGGGGAGATGAGTGATGGGGTTTTTCTCTGTTGGTGTGTTTGGCTTTTTTCCCTTCTATCGGGTTTGGCTTTCGGTGGGCTTTCAATTGGCTCTCTTCTTACGCGGGCTCTTTAATTGGTGATGGGTTTTCGGTGGACTTTTTTTCTCTGTTGGTTTGTTTGGCTTTCGGTGGGTTTTCGATGGGCTAAGAATTGGCGTTCTTTTGGTGTGAATAGGTGTGTGTGTAAATGATTTGGGCGGTGTAAAAAGGTTTTTTGTCTCGCAGAGGGCGCAGAGTCGCAGAGACCTGCCTGACGGCAGTCAGGTTCTTTAGTGTGTATAACTTTTCTTTTTTGCTTCTTTTTTCTTTTGTTAACTTAACAGAAAAATGTGGATAACTCCGCAGTATACATCGAAGGGGGCGTAGCCAAAATCCTATAATGTTCGTCTCAACCCTATTCAAATAAATAAGGTGTCCACACCGCATCTTGATTAGTAAAATATTCCTGTCAACGGGAGCGTTTATGATAGCAACGGAATTTCCAGTCTAACCCTTTTTTAATATGAAAAAAATAGTATCTATTGTTGGTTTTCTTACCATTCTGTTATTGGTATTTTTAGGAACCCGATATTGGTATTCTCAGGATAGTATGACGGTGGAAGAAGAATCGGACGTCTTGCTGGAGCGAATCAATACGGTTACGAAGCTGATTACAGTTGAGGGTGAATTTTCTGAAATTTACGATTACAAAGATTATTGGAAATATGATCTGAGTCCTTTTCGGAAGAAAGCGTTGGTGCGCATCCGTGGAAAAGTATCGGTGGGGCATGATCTGAATAATATAAAAATTGAATCTTTTCCCAAGCAAAAACGGATCGTGATCAGTAACCTGCCCGCGCCGACAATTCTGGCAATAGACCACGAAATTTCTTACTACGATATTACGCAAGGCAGCTTTAACACTTTTACGACCAAGGATTATAATAAGATCAATGAGAATGCGAAGGAGTTGATCCGGCAGAAAGCGGAGGAGAGTATTTTGATGAAGACGGCGGAAGATCAGGGCGTACAGCTGCTGGAGATGATCGGTTTTATGGCCGAGCAGATGGGCTGGAGGGTGGAAATAGAGTCGATGACTACTAATGCTCCGACTATGATTCCTGGTTCTAAAGTGCCGCAAGATTCCTTTCCCCTAAATTAAAGGGTCGAATATTCCAGTAATTGGGGATAAAATTTTACTTTTATTCAGCGAAAATTTAGGTTCGCACTAAAATCAAGCAGATATGAGTATGATAAAGGCGCACGAGCGCGAAATTGGAGGACATCCGGCGGGACTATACGTGCTGTTTTTTGTAGAATTATGGGAGAGATTTAGTTATTACGGAATGCGGGCCATTCTTACCTTGTTTTTGGCTACAGCTGCCATTGGAGAGAATCCAGGAATGGGCTGGTCCAATACAGAAACGCTGGCTTTTTACGGATGGTATACAATGTTGGTATACGTTGCTTCTATTCCCGGTGGACTGCTGGCGGATAAATTGCTGGGCGCCAAAAAGGCTGTGATGGTTGGCGGATTACTACTTTGTGCGGGACACCTGACGCTTGCTTTTCCGAGTCTAACTGCCTTTTACATTGGTTTGGGATTGATTATTGCGGGAGTGGGCTGTCTAAAACCCAATATATCGACGATGGTGGGAGGTTTGTATAAGCAGGGAGACGATCGACGAGATAAGGGATTTTATATTTTTTATATTGGAATTAATCTGGGAGCCTTTTTCGGAGCGATTGCGGTAGGAGCGGTCGCAAAATATTACGGTTGGCACTGGGGATTTGGATTGGCAGGAATCGGGATGTTTATTGGTCAGATCGTGTATATGTTTGGTTTGAAATATCTGGAAGGAACCGGAGATTTCATTGGAAAAGGTACCGTAGAAGATCAGGAAACCATGCGTCGTCCACTGACCAAAATTGAAAAAGACCGGATGTTGGTGATGTTTTTATCCTTTATCCTAATCATTGTCTTTTGGGGCGCCTTTGAGCAGGCTGGCGGACTGATGAATTTGTATACCGATCAGAAAACAGACTTGAATCTAATAGGATTTGAGATCCCTGCGGCGTGGTTTCAGTCGGTCAATGCCTTTTTTATTATCACCCTAGGAACCTCGGTAGGAAGTTTTTGGTACTGGTGGAAAAAGAGCGGTAAGGAAGGATCTTCACTGTTTAAGATGGCGGTTGGATTGATTATTATGGGTTGGGGCTTTTTCTTTATGACCATGGCCACCATGGAAGTTAAAGAAGTAAACGGAGAAGTGCTGCAGAAAGCCTCTATGATCTGGTTGGTTTTAGCCTATTTGTTTCATACGGTTGGAGAACTTTGTGCCTCTCCGGTGGCACTTTCATTCATTACAAAACTAGCTCCGGTAAAGTATGCTTCTTTGATGATGGGAACTTATTTCGCGGCGACGGGCTTTGGAAACAAGCTAGCAGGATTGTTGGGAGAGTGGTCGCAATCGGCCGGAGAGTTTGAGGTGTTTACGGGTATTGCAGTTTTCTGTACCGTATTTGGACTGATTGTAATTGCGATGCTGAAGCCGTTAAAGCGGTTGACGCACGGTGCGGAGTAAGACTTGCAAGTATCGCTATTAATTAAGTAAATAATGATGACGTAATAGAATGCGTCTTCAAAATAATTAAATAAACTAATCTACAATTATGAAAGAAAAATTTGACCCAATTAAAGAGCAAGGTTCCGTCTTAGGACATCCTTCCGGATTATTTGTATTGTTCTTTACCGAAATGTGGGAGCGATTTTCTTACTATGGAATGCGTGCCTTATTAGTAATCTTTCTGATTGGTAGTATGACAGGAGATAACCCAGGATGGGGATGGGACCGAGAAGATGCTTTATCTTTGTTAGGTACTTATGCATTAATGGTTTATCTCACGCCTATTCTTGGAGGTTATTTGGCAGATAAAATATTAGGTTATCGGGTGGCAGTAGTAATCGGGGCATTATTAATGACTATTGGTCATGCTTCGATGGCCGTTGAGACCCCGATATTTCTTTATATTGGTATTGGATTTCTCATTGTTGGTAATGGATTTTTTAAACCCAATATGACTTCGATCATATCTAATATGTATGAAGACTATCCAGAAAAGAAAGATGGAGCATACACGATTTTTTATATGGGAGTAAATGCTGGAGCCTTTTTGGGAATTATGCTTTGTGGATATCTAGGTGAAAAAGTATCATGGAGTTATGGATTTGGGTTGGCTGGTATTTTTATGTTTTTAGGAATGTTACAGTTTTGGTTCGCCAGTCCATTATTTGGACATATTGGTGAAAAACCAGAGCAAGTAGAAGATGAAGAAATTGAGATTCCTGAAGGTGATCGACTTAATCCATTCACTATGCTAGATAAGATTCTGATTGGCATCTTTGCACTTTTATCTGTAGTATGGATATTAAATGACCCTTTATCGAAGATTGGAGAAAGTCCAATATTACCTGGTGGTGCAGATGGTTTGGTTGCGAATGTAGTAATTTTGAGCGCATTAGGGATTTTTATTTTTGTATTGATTAGTCGATTGTCCAGATACACACCGCTAGTGAGAGACAGAATGATGGCTGTTGCAATCTTCGCATTTTTTACGGTATTCTTCTGGGCTGCGTTTGAGCAAGCGGCTGGATCTATGTCTATTTTTGCGGCAGACTATACCGCACGTTCGCTAGAAGGAGGTGCTGCGATGACTTTCAAAATTGTTGACTTGATTGTAACAGTTATTCCGCTATTAATTATTACCTGGGTATTATTTAAGCTATTTAGGCAGACATTTTCTCGAATTAGTTTATCAAATATTATTTTAGCTATTAGTTTTATCCTAGTTTGGGCGATTGTATTGTATAAAGTTAGTGTTGAATTTTCTTCTCAAGGAACAGAGATTCCAGCAACTTGGTTTGGTATACTTAACTCACTATTTATAATTATGTTTGCTCCACTATTTTCAAGATGGTGGGAAAGTAAGTATAATCCAACTGCTGCTCAAAAATATGGTTTGGGATTGATTCTTTTGGGACTTGGTTTTGGCTTTTTAGTATTCGGAGCACTTAATATTCCTTCGGGAGCAAAAACGGCTCAAGTTAGTATGTTCTGGTTAGTAATGGCGTACCTATTTCATACGCTTGGGGAACTTTGCTTATCTCCGGTTGGTTTATCTTATCTAAGTAAGTTAGTACCGGGGAGAATGATTGCCTTCATGTTTGGGGTTTGGTACTTGGCTATCGCGATTGGAAATAAATTAGCTCACTTCACAGGAGGTATGATTGATAAGATAACTGAAGCTTATTCTTTAAGTACTTTCTTTATGATTTTTACAGCGATTCCAATTGTAGCAGGTATTTTAGTTATTTTACTCAATCGTTTACTGAAACGTTTGATGCACGGAGTACATTAGACTAAGAAGCTGTTAAAGTTAATGCAAAATGACTACAGCTTCTAAAAATATATTTGACATTCGAAGGCAAATGTGTAAATTTGCCTTCTTTTTAATAATTTCAGGAATGTCTGAAATTTTGGTCCTATAGCTCAGTTGGTTAGAGCAACTGACTCATCAGCGATTTGTACTTTGTAATATCTGTTTGTTACAATTATCGCTGGTGCCTCTCAGGAGAAATGCTGAGATGTGCAAGGGGTGAATTCAGGGGAACCTAACCTTTAATTTATTAAAGTAAGGCAATCGTGAGCCAAGCCTGGTGAATAATCATTAAAGTAATCAGGAAGGTGCAGAGACTAGAGAGTGAGGAGATTTACCAATAAGCTCTCATTAGCGCCCCTCGCCTAACCTTTATTTCAATGTTTGAGATAAAGTATGGTGGTGAGATAGTCCTACCCCATCATGAAAGTGTTGGAAGGTGAATCAGTAGGTCCAAGGTTCAAGTCCTTGTGGGACCACTTACTTAATGCGTAATCGTTTGATATTCAATTGATTACGCATTTTTATTTTAAGTTGGTAAAGCAATGGCTAAACATTTGTGAAAATGCTGCATAAATGGCCGTATTGCTTTTGGTTGCTTTGTAATATTTTTATTTTGAATCAGTAGAGTGCCTTTTAATCCTTAGGCCTTTCAAATCAGTAGCATCAATAATAATATTTTCAAAAGAGGATATTCTGAAAGACTATATTGGCTATTTAAATTTTACCTAGAAGGATCTATAGTACGGTGCTCAATAAACAGTGTATGATATGCAGCGATACAAAGCACTCGCTTCGATAGCCTCATCAAATTTTTTATATTTGAGCTTTACCCCCCAAAAGGCTCCTGATCCCCAAAAATCTCCTCTTTCCTAATCCGTTGATAATCCATAACGACACAAGCTTAACATTAAAATCACTTCCTTTACCAATTATTAGTTATTGATTTACACACCTTAAAAACGGCTGGTTAAGAATTCCTTAACATTCGTCGATTTTCCATCGTCACTCATCTATATTTTTAGTTATTCCCCTTGAAAAGTGACTTATTGTAGTATATCGAAACCGAAATTTTTAGATTCCATTTAATGGAAATCAGTTTTTTTTAAATACTTATACAATGAATGAATTAATCCAAATCGCTTTTAGTCCCATGAATGTGGTGTATACTTTTCTGCTAGTTCTGGTAGTGTTATACTGGTTGATGATTATTATTGGTGCCATGGATTTTGGATCATTTGATATAGACTTTGATGTAGATGTAGATGTAGATGCTGATTTAGGTGCAGGTGGAGCTGGTGGTATAGTAGGAGTTCTACATTTTTTCAACTTTGGAAAAATACCATTTATGGTGATTATGTCTTTTGTCATCTTGTCTTCCTGGACAGGATCTATTTTAGCCAATTACTATTTTGGAAGTGGATCGTTCTTATTCATATTGGCTTTGATAATCCCTAATTTATTGGTCGGATTATGTTTGGCAAAAATGATTACAAAACCATTGATTCCAATTTTCGAAAAAATGGAATCAGGCATTGAACCGGTTGATTATGTTGGCATGCTTTGCAAATTGATCTTACCTGTCACTAATTCCAAAATGGGACAGGCAGAAGTAATTATAGATAACAACCGGCTACTCATAAATGTAAAAATGGAAAAGGAAAGTACCGATAGTTTAGACAAAGGAGCGGAGGCCTTAATCCTGCGCAAACAAAAAGATAAGCCTTATTACCTTATTCAAAGATATGACGAGTCGGAGCTTAGAGATCTTGCCGGTTAGCTAGTTGGCTTCTCTCATACGTAAATTACGATAGAAGGAAGCCAACTGGCTAACTGGCAAATCAGCCAACTAGTTAAAAAGCAGTAAGCGGGAAATACGTCAGGTAATAATTAAACATTAGAACCTATTTTAAATAATAAAAATGAAATTTTCAAATCCTATAGTCCCGTAAGCGTTTTGACCGAAAGGTCTTCAGCTACGAATTGCAAAGCGTTGATCATCCATTTTTAATAGTTATTGATCATCCGTCTATTTTGAAAATAAAAAAATACTTAATTATGATAAATCCAGTAATCGCTACCGTTTTCGGAATTTTAGTCCTCATCATTGTAGGATGTATCGTCGCAGCCATCTCATGGTATAAAAAAATTCCACAAGGTCAAGCCTTAATTCGTACCGGACAAGGAGGTACCAACGTTGTTTTCGACAAGGGAATGTTTGTCATCCCCGTTTTACACATGGTAGAACAAATGGACCTTTCTGTGAAAACCATCGAAATCGCTCGTCTTAAAAAAGACGGTCTGATTTGTAAAGACAATATGCGGGCAGATATTAAAGTAGTTTTCTTTATCCGGGTAAACAAAGAAACGGCAGATATCACCACCGTTGCGCAGACCATTGGCTCGGCCCGGGCTTCTGATCCGACTACCCTCAACGTGCTCTTTGAGGCAAAATTCTCGGAAGCATTAAAAACTGCTGGCAAGCGTTTCGACTTTGTCGATTTATACGATTCCCGCGAAAAATTCAAGCAGGAAATTCTTGGGATCATCGGTACCGACCTGAACGGTTATGTCCTGGACGACGCCGCAATTGATTACCTGGAGCAAACGCATTAGAGTTTTTAAGTGAAAATAATATCCTCGATTCTGAAGGGATTAAAAAGATCACTGAACTCACCGCTACGCAAAAGATGGCCGCCAACTCCATTCGCAGGGAAGAAGAGAAAACGATCAAAGAGCAGAATGTAGAAGCACAGGAAGCTATCCTTGAATACGAGCGGCAACTGGCAGAAAAGCAGCAGCGACAACTGAGAGAGATTGCCAACATCACCGCCCGGGAAGAAGCCGAAATTACCAAGATCAACGAAGAAGAGCGTTTGCGTTCTCAAATGGTACGCATCCAGACGGACGAAGAACTGGCCATCGCGGAAGAGAATAAACTACGACAGGTAATTGTCGCAGCGAAGAATAAAGAACGGACCGAAGTAGTAGAGACGGAGCGAGTGGACAAGGAGCGTTTGTTAGAACTTACCGAAAAAGAAAAGATTGTTACTCTTGCTGAAATTGAAAAACAACGGGCCATCGAACTTGAACGTAAGAACATCCAGGACGTGATTAAAGATCGGATTATGGTAGAGAAAAAAGTGGTTGAAGAAGAAGAAAAGATTAAAGATACCCGCGAAATCGCCACCGCGGAACGTGCAAAGAGAGTTGCCGTTATCCAGGCGGAGGAGAAAGGAGAGGCGGCAATCATCGAGCATTCTAAAATGGCAGAAGCCGAAAAACTTTCAGCGGAAATTAGTGCAAGAACGCTGTTGATCGAAGCAGAAGCGAACATGAACGCAGCGGAGAAACAGGCAGAGGCTCGTAAGATCAACGCGGAAGCAAAAGCAGCGGAAGAAGCTACCATCGGATTGTCCGAGGCACAGGTAACCGAAGCTAAGGCTAAAGCGAAAGAGTACGAGGGCAGCCTCGAAGCGATCGTGATCGAAAAGAAAGCGATTGCTGAAGCGAAAGGGGTAGAGGCGAAAGCAGATGCGATGCGCAAGCAGGGACTGGCGGAAGCGGAAGTGATGGAAGAGAAAGGATTGACGGAAGCGAAGATTTTGGGAGAGCGGTTATCCGTGGAAGCCAAAGGGGTAGAAGAGAAAGCAATTGCGATGCAAAAACTGGATGGCGTAGGAAGAGAGCACGAGGAGTTTAAACTACGCTTGGAGAAAGAGAAGGAAATTGATTTGGCCAACATCAATATCCAAGGTGCTATTGCGGATGCACAGGCAAAGGTTTTGGGCGAAGCGTTTAAGACGGCAAACATCGATATCGTAGGCGGAGAATTAACTTTCGTTGACAACATCATGAATGCTATCAATCGCGGAAAGTCAATCGACCGGACGCTGGATAACAGCAAGCACTTGACGGATCTTAAAAATGGCTTAATCGGTAACGGAAGTAGCGGAGGCCTTCTTGGCAACATCAAAGACTTGATGTCTAAAGCAGGAGCCACCACGGACGATGTGAAAAGCTTATCCATTTCTGCGCTCTTGAAGAAGATGCGCGAAAAGTTAAGCGGCGAAGAAGATAAGGAGGCGATCAGCTTACTAATGGAAACGGTTCGTGACCTGGATATTGGAAAGCAGAAGGTCGGAAGTCTTCTTTAAGGGATGAATAATGAATATTGAATGTCCAATACCGAAGATTGATTGACGCTCGGCGTAAGTCTTCGGTATTCGGCCAATCAATATTCAAAAATTGATGATTCATTATTCGATATTCTCTTAAAATTACTACATGAAAAATAATTCAATTAAAAACACCGCCCTCGAAGGTGGAACCTACGAGATCATACGTCAGCGATTAGACCAGCAGGCGAGCGATCTACGAAATCGTCTGGGCCAACTAAACGAAGCACGAAAAGAAGTTTTCGGCGCCATCGAAACGCAACTCATTGCCAATGATCGAATCAACACCGATAACCACTGCATCGCACGGGATATCGTAGCCATCGGTAATTTTTCCATTTTTGGTTATAATGTTCACATCGGTTTAAGATCAGGAATAAACGTAAAAGATGTGTTTAGTATTTATAAGCTGGAAGGCAATAGTTTTCAGGAAGAGACCCTGAGTCTTTTACAGGATGAAAAATTCGAAGTAGATTTTCAAAATCTATACCGTTATTATAAGGAGGCATACTTTGCGCGGTTTATGGTCATTGGGTCTTACCTATACATGATTTTTCACGTTGGTAAAACAAGTCAGGATTTTAAATCCTTTAAGTGGTTGATCAAAGATGGGGAACTGGTTTATATAGACAATCGTTCGGATCAGGAAGTAAAATATCCGGCCCAGCACGAATTTAATTGGACACGGGTACACCGTGATTTTCACCGCAAGGGAAGACATCCGCACGTCTCGGTAATGGATCGGGTATTTGTAGAAGCAGTAGGTGGTGACTTGACCATCAAAGTGGAAGACAATACGGATGATGGATTAGGAATCTACCGGGAAGAAGTAGAATACCAGGATCAGTCACTTGATGATGCAGAATATTTCTATGCGGATTTGGGACATTTGATGGTTTTGAAAATTCGACCGTATCAGGAAGATTTCCGGTACTTTATTTATAATGAAAAAATGCAGGAAGTTGAGCGCATTGATACACTGGCCGATTCGGGCGTTTTATTGCCGGATAACCACGGGGTGATCTTTGCGAATGGTTATTATTTGCAAACGGGAGAGCGAAAAATATTTGATCCAAACATGCGTAACAAGCGGTTTAAGAAGCGCATCGTTTCACCCAACGGAGAAGATTTTCTTTATGTTTTTTATAATTGTTTAAAAGGTACTTATGTCTTACACCATTATAATTTAATCACCCAAAGTCTGGCAACGCCGATTATATGTAGTGGGTACGCATTATTTCCAAATGGGGAATTGACATATTTCAAAGCGGAAGAGGCTGCGACCAAACATCACGTGGTCCAGATTTGGCAAACGCCTTTTATCGCCGGTGCCATCATGCCTTCCGAGCACCAAGATTCTTATCTTTTTAAAATTGGCAACAAAGACATCGTAAAAGCAATGGCGGAAACCCAGGAGGTGCTCAACCTTTGCGGCAAGCAGGATAGTTATAATGATTTGTATACCGATCTTTCCAGAAAATGTATGAACATTAACGATTCCTACTACTGGATCGGAAAGGAGGAGGCGTTTAACCTGTCGGCTGGTTTATCGAAAATTCAGGAGACGGCGACTTCCGCCATCGACGAGTATGAGAAAAAGCGCAGCATGGAGAAAAGTACCGCAACGGAGATTCAGCGGGTCAACACCAAAGCGGAAACTTTATTCAGCAGCGTAGCCCACCAAACTTTTGATCGGATTGATTTATTTGTCGAAATGTTAAGCGACTTACGGACTTTGCGTGGGGAGATTATTTCTTTACAGGAATTGCGCTACACCGATTTGGAACTGGTAGAAAGTCTGGAAACTAAAACGGCAAAAATGACCGAACAGTTATCCAATGACTGTGTACAGTTT
This sequence comes from uncultured Saprospiraceae bacterium, assembly GCA_938015415.1. GTDB lineage: Bacteria > Bacteroidota > Bacteroidia > Chitinophagales > Saprospiraceae > JALZUU01. The sequence goes on along the minus strand of CALLPK010000010.1, from coordinate 28,544 downwards.
TTGCTCGAAGACGAAGCTTTGGCACCGTACGAAACAAGAGTAGTCGAGGAAGCGACGAAGATAGAAGGAGTAGAAACGGGAATGGAGGCGAAAGAACGGGAAGCAAGTATTGAAAAAATTGCCAGTGAACTGGAAATGCTGATTGAAATTGTCAGTAATTTGAAAATCGAAGATGCGACGCATACAACTCGTATCATCGATAATATCTCGATCATCTTTGCGCGTCTGAACCAGGTGAAAGCAGCCGCTAAGAAAAAGCAAAAAAGCTTGCTCGGAACAGAATCAGTGGCGGAATTTAATGCCCAATTAAAACTCCTGGATCAGGGAATTATCAACTATCTGGATATTTCGGATAGCCCACAAAAGTGTGACGAATATCTTACCAAGCTGATGGTTCAGCTGGAAGAACTGGAAGGACGTTTTGTGGAGTTTGATGATTTTATTTTAAAAATTACGGAGAAGCGAGAAGAAGTTTACAACGCTTTCGAAGCGAAAAAGAACAGCCTTTTAGAAACTAGAAATAACCGGACCCTTGCTTTGCAAAATGCCGCTGGACGAATCCTGAAAGGTATTCGCACGCGGATCAAATCCATCAGGGAGGTCAACGAAATCAACGGTTTCTTTGCTGCCGACTTGATGATCGATAAAGTACGGGATATTATTCAGCAACTGAATGATCTCGATGATAGTAACAAAGCGAGTACCGTACAAACGGAATTAAAAATACTGAAAGAAGAAGCGATTCGCCAATTACGCGACAAGCAGGATCTTTTTGTGGATGGAGAAAATATCATTCAGTTGGGGAAGCATAAATTTTCCGTAAATATCCAACCATTGGAGCTGACCATCGTGCAGGAAAATGGAAAAATGAATTTTCACCTGACCGGAACTGATTTCTTTTCCGAGATCAGGGATACGGAATTTTTAAAAACCAAAGCGGTTTGGACACAATCCGTTATTTCTGAAAACGAAGTGGTCTCCCGGGCGGAGTACCTGGCTTATCAGGTCTTTCAATCTGCGGATCGAAAAGCGTTGCTGGAAGCCAATGGAAACCTGTTGCAGTTCGTGCAGCAGCACGCCGCTACGCGCTACCAGGAAGCTTATACCAAAGGTATTCACGATCAGGATGCGAGCAAATTGTTATCGGTTTTGTTAGCGTTGTCCAGCCAGATTGACCTCTTGTGTTTTTTACCGGAAGCACGTGCTTGCGCAAAATTATTTTGGAAAACGTTTTTGGCAGAAGAGCAAAAGACCTTGTTTCAAAATCAGTTTAATTCAGCGGGGAAGATCCTGAAAATTTTTCCGGATACGCACGGGTTTGATTTTTTAATTAATAATTTAGAAACCGCCATTACAAATTTTGTGGAAACGCACCAGCTATTTACGGAAGTAGATACATCGCAAGTGGCGGAATACTTGTTCAGAGAGTTGACGCGATCGGAGCATTTTATTCTCAGTCAGCCAGCCGATCAGTTGCGGAAGGATTTTATGAAATACTTGAAGGTGAAAAGTTCAACAAAATTCTATGAAGATTCGCTGTTGGATTTGCGTGATAATCCAGTAGAGCAATATGAGTTGATTCGCAAGTGGGTAGAAGCTTTTATGGAGCAACATCCAACGGCGCACGGAGCGACTTATCTGGACGAAACAGCCGCGTTACTTTTTCTGGATGATTTTAAATCGAGTACGTTAATTAATTCGGAGACGATGATTGAAGTAATGGAGTTGCAGAGCACACATCCCGTCATTGAGGAAGGCCGCTATGCGACGGACTATAATAATTTTATGACGAAGATGGCCCATTTCACCGGAGAAGTCGTACCTCAATTTCAGCATTTCCTAAATTTGAAAAAGTCGCTGGCCGATCGCTACCGGGCAGATCTTCGGCTGGAAGAATTTAAGCCACGCGTCCTGAGTACGTTTGTTCGGAACCAGTTGATCGATCAGGTTTACCTACCTATTTTTGGGGACAACCTAGCCAAGCAAATCGGCGCAGAAGGAGTGAGTGGGCGGACGGATCGGATGGGCATGTTGCTGCTGATTTCTCCGCCGGGATACGGTAAGACGACGTTGATGGAGTATATCGCCAATCGGTTAGGATTGATTTTTATGAAAATAAATGGTCCGGCACTCGGCCATCAAGTGACTTCGCTCGACCCGGAGGAAGCACCCAATATGGCGGCGCGGCAGGAATTGGAAAAACTCAACCTCGCCTTAGAGATGGGCAACAATGTCATGTTGTATGTCGATGATATCCAGCATTGCCATCCGGAGTTTTTACAAAAATTTATTTCGCTTTGTGATGCCCAGCGAAAGATCGAAGGCGTGTATCAAGGACAATCCAAAACCTATGATTTACGCGGCAAGCGGATCGCGGTGGTGATGGCTGGAAATCCTTATACCGAGAGCGGTGATAAATTTCAGATCCCTGACATGCTCGCCAATCGTGCGGATATTTACAACCTGGGTAACATCATCGGAGATTCTGAAAAAGTCTTTAAGTTGAGCTATATTGAGAATGCTTTGACCTCTAATCCCGTCCTGCAAAAACTGGCCGTAAAAAGTCATAAGGATGTACATACGTTGTTGAGGTACATTGAAACCGGTAGTCAGGAAGGTCTGACTTTTGAAGCCAACCATTCGCAGGAAGAGATCAACGAATACACATTAGTCTTAGAGAAACTACTGGCCATTCGAGATGTTGTCTTAACGGTCAATCAGGAGTATATCCGTTCCGCCGCCATCTCCGAAGACTACCGCACCGAACCTGCTTTTAAGCTACAAGGCTCGTACCGAGATATGAATAAACTAACCGAAAAAGTCGTCCCGATCATGAACGACGAAGAATTGCAGACACTGATCCTGAGCCACTACGAAACGGAGTCGCAAACGTTGACGACCGCCGCGGAAGCGAACTTGTTAAAGTTTAAAGAGATGACGAACATGATGAGTACAGAAGAGGCAGTTCGTTGGGAAACGATCAAGGAAACGTTTGGGAAAAACCATGTTTTTCGTGGTGCAAATTCGGATGATTCGATGTCGCAGATGTTGGTAAAGATGGGAACGTTTACGGATGGGGTAGCGGGGATTCGGGATGTTTTGGGAGAGATTATTTTGAAGTGGAATGGGTTGGATTGAGGGAGCAACTAAGCGTATTTTTTTCAAAAAAATTGATTAAATATTATGGGAAATATGGAAATCATATTGGCTACAATAATCCTTTGCTTTATCGTAATGATAATCATTCAAATAGTCTTTTGGAGAAATCGAAAAGAAGCGAGGAAGCGAATAATAACAGACTGGGCTAAATTCTTAAATGCTGAACAAGCTAACAATATAGATGCTATAAATTTATATGGAGATAGATTAATTTGGAATCGATACATTAGTCAGGGTCAAATTGATCGATTGAATGAGGTGCTTTCTTCGAGGTTGGAAAAGCATGGTAGTTTGGAGAGTCTTTATGAGGTGACAAAGAATCGGCGGTCTTATTTGAGTGATGATGAGCGGAGGAGGATTTATGGGAGGTGGGTATGGTGTAAGGTGTCATATTTTGATCTAATTTCTTGAAAATTTAACAAATTTCTACTTTTTTCCCTCTTGCAGTGTTTATTTAAAATGAATACGTTTGAAGAAAATAAAATATAACAATGAAATTAGAAAGGTTATTTATGGAAGTTTATGAAAACTTCATGATTTTAAGATCAAAAAAATTACCAACAAATTCAGCTAACGATTTACTTTGGCCTATATTGAATGATGTTGATGAAAAACTGAAGCAGCTTTGGATTTTGTATGAGGAAATGGAGGATTCTTTTCTCAAGTTACATAATGACCTTAAAAATAATTTTAAAACACAAGAAATTGAGAGAGATAAAGAATGGCTTAGGTTAAAGGCAAAAACAGAGGCGATTTATTATCTTGCTCATAGAATTAAAAAAATCCTAAATAAGGAGTTATCTGGTTTTAAAAGTTTTAATCCGATAGGAATAAGAAATGTTAGAAATCATTATTTTGAACACCCTAAGAAAAATTATTCAACAGATAAACATATCTCAAGTATCGGTCCCGTTTTTGGAATTTGGGTGTATAAAAAGTTTAATGATCAATGGATTAGATCAAATCCAGAATATTCAGCAAAAATCTACCCTGATTTAAAAGAATTTCTTATCAAATTAAATGCTAAAATCAAAAATGAATTATTAGAAAGTTATAGTCATAGCTAAGATTATCCATTAATTGGCTTAAAAATATATGAGTAATACATAAATAATAGAGTATTTTGTTAAATCTCCTTACTGCGCAAAAAGATTGCGCACTATCATTATATATTTGCCATCAAACAGAAATCATGAATTTACTTAAAGAAGGAATTTTTATTAGTGAAATAGTTTTTAATTCGAAGCTTGCGTTTAGAGGAGTAGAAAGTCTTCAGGTTAGTGTAGAAAAATTTGATGACATTGGGACTTGGTCTTCCATTCAATCAATTTTAATTGCAGCTGGAAATATCTCTAAAATATTATGGCCTAAGGCTAAATATAAGGAAAGGGGAGAAGAGTTGCGAACATTACTCAAAGTAGATGACGATAATATTCTTCGGAGCCGTAAATTTCGAAATAAATTTGAACATTATGATGATCTAATCGATGAATTGTTTAATGAACAAACTCCAGTTTCCTATATTGACTTTGCAATGAATCCATCAATGTCTAATCTTGAAATGAAATGTCATCGGGGATATAACTCCTTTAATAATACATTAGTTATCCGAGGTCAAATCTTGGATTTAGATGCGGTTTTAAAAGCAATTGAGGAAATTTATCTTAAATGTAGTCCTTACTGTCCGTTATGATAATACAACGGTACTTGCTCGAAATTTTGCTAATAGCAAATATCGGGATAGTGTGGGAAGCATTGGATATTTTTTAACTTTAAAGTAAAAATATTGGATAGCCGTAGGTTTGTTGTGAGTATTCTGTTGTTCGCTGCAACCAAAAAAAGAAGAATGATTGGAACTTTTAATGCAATACTCCTGTTGATTTATTCTTAATCAAATTTGAAATTATTATGATTTACATTGAAAAAGACACAGAAACAGTTCTTCCTAAAAAACATCATATCTCCCACAATTTCTGTGTGCTGATATATGATATGATTTTGGAACTTCATACTAAAGAAACGTTTAAAGGGTTATTTAAGACTGAGTTCGAATTTAGCAAAGAAGAAGACCTAAAAAAAGTTGATGAATTTGTAGATAAAGATATTCATGCTTTAGATTGGCTCGTTGAAAATGACAAACTTGATTTATTGGAGAAAATCTTGGTTAAAAGACTATTGACTTCAATAACAGGAGATTTATTATCATTTTTATATGAAGGGTTAAATTGTTCAATGAGAGGAAAAACGAATGTTGCATATGCAAATTTCAGAAAGCCATTAAAAGATAATTTGACTCTGCTCGAAATGATTTTAATAGATCCAACTGAATTTACAAGAAAATATTTTATTGACGGAGATCCAAACAATTATGATCCAAGTAGCAGAAATCTCAATAAAGAAGAATTAATAGAAAAGACTCTCGAAAAATTAGAGAATAAAAAGCTATTAGATAAAGGGATTATTCACACGCTTAGATTTGACAAAACTAATTCAAATGGTTTTGATCCATTATCTAATTTGGCACTTCATATAGTTACAGGAGATAGAAATTATAAAACAGAGGATAAAAATTTAAATTTCATTTTCTCTTCAAAAGAAGATATTGAAAGGCAGTGGGAACACATTTATTTTTTTCTGCCATATCTATTGGTATATACATTATGTGTCGTCGATGAAATACTATTCTCCGTTTTAGAAGGGAAGGAAGATATTAAAAGTTATAGAGCATTCAAAATAATGTTGAAAATGCTTTATTGGATGACTGAACACGAGAAGTTTAATGGTTTAGAAAAGTTAATTAAAAATATTGGAAAAGGAGAAAAATGCGATAGTTGCGGAGAAGATTTAGAATTAGGTATTCATGATTTAAAGTTGCACTTTGATACCGACTTGTTACCTTGTGCAAAATGTCTTAGTAGTCTAATTAAATTTCCAGAAGACTATAGACCAGAGTTTTTTGATATGGAATTCAACGAAGAAGACTTTAAAAAAGAATAAAAAAAAAGAAGGCAGCAGCGAACCACCCGCTATGACACCACAACTTCCTACCGTTAAAAATGATAGCGAGTGCCTACGTTTTTTGTATCTAGACCTAGAGACTGTCCCCGCTCTAGCACAACAACTTACTCCACTTTCTATTTATGCATCTCGAAATCATTATTTTTATTATTTTTACATTAAATATTATTTTGTTTGTTTGGAAATACTAGACAGTATAAAGAGATTTGATAGTAACCATTAAAAATAGTAAAATGAAATTAAAGTTATTGATCGCTACTATGTTTTTGAGCCAATTTTTATCCGCTCAAATTTTTACAGAACATCCATTAACCCCTCCTATTCAAGGGTTTAAACTTGGAGATAGTGCCATGGCAGATGTAGATGGCGACGGCGACGAAGATCTAATCACAATAGGCTCCAATCCAATGAATTTACCAGAGACTATACTTTATTTAAATGATGGAGCAGGAAATTTTTCTGAAAAATTAGATACTCCCTTTCCGGACCTAACAAATAGCGCAGTAGCTTTTGCGGATATAGATGGAGACCAAGATCAGGATTTGTTCATGACTGGTATGGGGGCGATAACTCCTAAATTCTATCTCAACGATGGACAAGGAAATTTTTCTGAAATGTTAAATTCTTCTTTTCCTCTGATTGGTTATGGCTCGGCGACTTTTGAAGATGTAGACGGCGATGATGATAAAGACCTTTTTATTGTCGGCTCAGAAATTTCTATTTTTACCTATATTTCAAAGTTGTTTATAAACGATGGCGACGGAAACTTTACTGAAAAACTAGATACTCCTTTTGAAGGGTTGGCAGAAAGTTCAATGGCTTTTGCAGATATAGATGGTGATAATGATTTGGATCTTTTGTTGACTGGATCAATGCCTCAAGAAAATAAGGTCTCTAAGCTATACATTAATGATGGTCAAGGGAACTTCGATGAAGTATTGGATTCACCCTTTTTTGGAGTTTCAAAAGCATCGATTGAATTTTCAGATGTGGATGAAGACGGTGACCAAGATGTCATTATCTTAGGTATTGATGTAGATTATAGAAAGATACCGAGAATCTATAATAATGATGGGAGTGGTAATTTTACACTAGTCACAGGTACACCTTTCGAAGCGATAACGACTAAAGTAGCCACCTTTTTGGACGTAGACGGCGATGGTGATGAAGACTACTTGACAACAGTTGTTGATACTAGTGATATGGATGTATATCATTCAAAAATATATTTTAATACAGGCCAAGGAAATTTCTCAGAGCCAATAGACGCTCCTTTTGAAGTGAATGCAACTATTACTATAAACCCTTCAGACCTAGATAATGATGGAGATATAGATTTATTTGTAACCGAGGAAAGTTATTTTGGTGAATATGCTACAACATATTTCAATGATGGTCAAGGAAATTTTACAGAATCGTGTATTTGCTTAGATCCTTCCTCCCACAGTAGTTTTGCTTTTTCAGATATAGATGGTGATGGCGACAATGATTTACTAATGACCGGATATATTTCTTTTATTCCTTTTACAGAGTTATATATCAATGATGGTCTTGGCAACTTTAACAAGGTGCTCGATTCTCCTTTCATTGATGTAGCACGCGGCTCAATGGCTTTTGTCGACATTGATGGTGATGAAGATCAGGACGTATTTATTACAGGTTTCAATTATTTTGAAAAAGTGGCAGTGCTTTACGAAAATGACGGACAAGGAAATTTTACCGAGGTAACAGATACGCCTTTTGAAGGAGTGGGGTATAGCGCTATCGCTTTTTCAGATGTTGATGGTGATAACTTTCAGGATCTTATGTTAACAGGGTTTACTAGTGCAAATGAACGAGTCAGTAAATTGTACCTTAATGATGGCCTAGGTAATTTTACCGAAGAATTAAGTTCTTCATTTATAGGTGTTACTCATGGTTCTATTGCTTTTTCAGATGTGGACGGAGACGGAGATAATGACTTGCTCATAACAGGAAGAAGTGAGGAGTCTGATCGAAGTGCCATATTATACCTCAACGACGGACAAAGTAACTTTACAGAAGTGGAGGATACGCCATTTCATGATGTTAATGAAAGCTCAGTTGCTTTTGCAGATATAGATGGTGATCTTGATGAAGATTTAATTATAAATGGTAACCCGATTTTTGGTGCTGATTATACGGTGCTATATACCAATGATGGCCTAGGAAATTTTACCGAAGTGGAAGGACCTCAATTTCCATATACCGTAGAAGGTGCAGTTGCATTTTCAGATGTAGATGGAGATAATGATATGGATTTGATGTTTTCAGGTAATCCTACCGAAACAGTTTTATACTTAAATGATGGGGGTGGGAATTTCGTAGAGAACCAATCTTTTCTAGGTTTGAAGAATAGTGCCGTGGGATTTTCTGATGTAAACGGAGATAATCAGGTTGATTTTTTATTGACAGGTTACGATGATGATAATGCAAGATTGAAAATTTTTCTCAATCAGTCTTCCATTACTAATACTACTGAGAATCATCTCATTCCGCAACTAACCGTCATCCCAAACCCATTTCAAAAAACGACCATTTTCAAAATTAAAGAAATTCCAGGAGACCATGGAAATTTAAATATTTTTGATGCAAATGGCGTTTTGGTTTTTAGTCAATCGGTTACTTCCAATACTGATATTAGTTTTAGTAAAGATGGATTGGCAAGTGGGATTTATTTTTATGAGGTGGTGGATCAGAAGAAAGTCCGATTGTATGGCGGTAAGGTAATTAAATATTAATAGTTGAGAGAGCAGAAGTGAGACTTAATTCCGTTGTTGATGTCCTCATAATATTTCCCGTTGTGACACCACAAGCCAATACCAATAATAAAAGATATACAAAAATAAAAGCGCTAGTTTAGGCGTCCACGCCTAGAAACAGCTATCAGCAAGAAAAGGCTATTCAACTGGCATTTCCTTATTAAGTGCTCGGCTTCTTGTATCTAGACCAAGTGCCTTGTTTACCAAATAGCTAGGTCTAAACGAACGGCGACTATTCAGAATAATTAGAATTTTAAAAAAAATAAAAACATGAAAAATTATCTATTTACACTTTTAACCTTAGTCATTTTTTCATTGACTTTTATTACCGCTTGTGACAACGATGAAAGTGAGGAGGAAATGACGCTGGATACCTCTGTTTTTTCTTGTAAAATCGATGGAGTGCTATGGGAGTCAGATACTATACTTTACTCGGTCTTTTTCGTAGTAGATTATCAAACTGGTGCATTTGAGAGATCCTATCGTCTTGGAGGAAGATCTATTGATGGCTCTAGAATAGAGATTATTATTACTGATTATACCTTGGATTCTACTGCTATTTCCTGTGTCGATGCTATTAATTTTTTTGGAACAAACCATCCTAATTAATTCTCAAGGCAAAGCAATAATGGTGGGTTCTGACATTTTATTAACCCAATGTTGGGTAAACTATTATCCTAACCCTATTAGTCTTGATGGTTCCTTTACTGGAAGAAATAGTAATTTCGAAATTTTAACTTGTGGGGAGAATGAAATTTCTGGTGAATTTAATTTCATCGCAGAAGCGTTTGATGTGATGTCACAGGAAACAATAACCGTAACTGAAGGTGTTTTTACAAATATTGAATTTTGATTTGAGTTGACAGCTATCAAGCAAGAAAAAGCAAAAGGCTATTCAACTAACATTCTCTTAATTAAGTGCTCGACTTCTTGTATTTAGACCTGGAAAAGCAAGAAAAAGGAAAAAACAAAACTCCATTCAGGCAGAGCATCCCCGCTATGACACCACAACCCCGCTGTGACACCACAACTTCCTACCGTTAAAAATGATAGCGAGTGCCTACGCTTTTTGTATCTAGACCTAGAGGCTGTCCCCGCTGTAACACTACAAAATTCTCGCTACCTGTTGTCAGGCTCGGCTTTAGTAAAGAGCCATAAGTTAAAACCTAAGATTCAATTAATATGAGTAAAAAACTAATTCCATCATCTTTATTTACCCCGTTGTGACACCAGCTCTCCCCGCTCTATCAGTTCCCCAAACCAATACCGAATAAATAAAAGCTTAAAAAAACAATAGATGTTCGTTTACTCCTCTGGTGTAGATACAGTTCTACAAGCAAAAAAAAGCTAAGAAGACGGTTCCAGCTATAACCGCTGTGACATCACAACTTAGTAAGGCCTACGCTTTTTGTATCTTCACCAAGACGTCTAAACGAACCGCTCGGCTTCAGGTAGTCGTTCTGAGGAGTATCTCTCAGGACACCAGCCAAAATAAAAAACAAAAGAGTGTATAAAAAATAAAAATACTAGTTCAGACACCTGCATCTAGTTACTACTACGCAACACTCATTTAAACACCCCCCCCCTACAAAAACATCGAAAAGCTGATCCCAAATTGTCCCACGGGTTGCGTATCTTCCGGGTCAAAATCCTCTCCAAAAAGGATACCCACGAAGGGCTCCAAATTAATGTTTTCAGCGAGCGGGATTCCATAGCCAATTCTTGTATTCCCTAAAAAAAATATATTCTTTTCATTACCAAAGGAGGAGGCATATCCATACACCCCCAGCGTCAATTCCGCTGGTATACGACCCATTATATAATATTTACCACCCGCCGAAAAATTAGTTATGGTACCGTTACGGACGCCCAAACCTGAAATTCCAAATCTACCTTTTAAGGCAAAATCATCAGAGATAAAATAACCGCCTTCAAGACTAATATTGTAAAGGGTACCTCCACCTGAACCTCCGAATTCTACGGAAGAACCCGTGCCTCCACCGGTGCCAAGACGACCTGAAAGACTATATCCCGTTTCAACCAGGATTCGCCCTTTTCGGGAAAAGGTAGCCTTTTTTTCTTCTTGTGCTAATAGAGATAAACTTAGCATAAGACTCAAAACGATTAGCATTAAATTTTTCATAGCTGGTATTTTTTGTGGTTGAAAATGAGTGAAGTTTTTAAACAACTTCAAATTAAAATTCGGTAAGGAACCATGCATGTAAGTGACGGCTGATTTGCGTACCACCCTATGCCGCAACTGTGAAATTTATCTTTTCAGATAAACGGCCAGGCGTTCTTTATAAAGTCAATCATCCAAAAAATTGGATTGTCAGTATTTTCGATCTGTATTTATTAATATAACTCCTGTGGCATAGCGCATAAATTATTCTCTATTACTTTTTTTTGAAAATCCTTAACTGTCCTTCCCCGTCTCTGAATTTTCCGACCTTGAAATAACGGTATTTCAAAAAAAAATGTCGAAATTTCGCAGAGTAGCGCTAATTTTATACTTGAACAAGTCATTTTTTATAAAAAAACTTCTAATGAAAAAAATAATTAACCTCTCCTTTCTTTTCTTATGTCTTTTGGGATGTAATAGTACAGATGAAAACAAACCAGAATCCCCCACCGTGAAGGCAGAAAGTAACGCGCCATTTATGGTGGCAGGAAAAACAGTTCAAGTAATTAATACCGCCGAGAATACAGATTTAAGATTGACGTCCACCGCCAACAAAACCTTTGCAAAAGCGAGTCAACCCTTAGAATCAGAGGTCTCCGTATTTGTAAATCCCAACAAAATCTTTCAAACTTTTATGGGAATTGGTGGGGCGATCACGGATGCTTCTGCGATCGTCTTTGACGCGATGCCGAAGGAAAAACAAGAAGAATTTTTAAAAGCATATTATTCGAAAGATGAAGGAATTGGGTATACCTTGCTTCGTACGCATATTCATAGCTGTGATTTTAGTAAAGGAAGTTATACCTACGTTTCGGACGAAGACAAAGAATTAAAAACCTTTAACATCGATCCCGATCGGGAACTTCGGATTCCTTTGATCAAAAAAGCAACCGCAATGGCTGGAGGAAAACTACCGTTATACGTAAGTCCCTGGAGTCCTCCCGCATTTATGAAAACCAATAAAAATATGCTGCAAGGTGGAAGCCTTTTACCAGAATATTTTGACGCCTGGGCATTGTATTACGCTAAATTTATCAAAGCTTACGAAGCCGAAGGTATGCCCATTTGGGGATTGACGATTCAAAATGAACCGATGGCTACACAACGTTGGGAGTCTTGCATTTATACCGCAGAACAGGAACGAGACTTCTTGAAAAATCACCTGGGACCCACCCTGGAAAAAGAAGGACTGGGAGATAAAAAAATTATTGTTTGGGATCATAATCGAGACCTAATAGTCAATCGAGCCAACACTATTTTTGATGATCCCGAAGCTTCCAAATACGCGTGGGGTATTGGATTCCACTGGTACGAAACCTGGACCGGTGGCGAACCGATGTTTACCAACTTGGATAATGTCAAAGAATCTTATCCAGATAAAAATTTGGTTTTTACGGAAGGTTGTAACGAGAGTTTTGATGCTAAAAAATATCAATACTGGCCCAACGCAGAACGGTATGGTCGTTCGATGATCAATGATTTTAATCAGGGAACTGTAGCCTGGACCGACTGGAACGTTTTATTGGACGAAACGGGAGGACCCAATCACGTTAAAAATTTATGCTTTGCTCCCATTCACGGAGATACGAAATCCGGCGAATTAATTTACACGCCCAGTTATTATTATATTGGACACTTCTCAAAATATGTCCGGCCAAATGCTAAAAGGGTAAGTACCGTCAGTAGTCGAAGTACTTTGTTAAGTACGTCCTTTTTAAATGAAAATGGTATAATGGCAACCGTAGTTATGAATCCCACGGATGAAAAAATCAGCTATAAATTATACGTAGGGACTCAAGCAATTCAGGAAGAGATTTTACCACACGCGATGCAGACGCTCCTTTATTAAATAATCAATCCCGTTTACCAAACCTCTAGGAAAAACTTAAGATGGTTTCTAACCAGTTTTCTTAAGGTTTGGTAAACGTTTTTAATATTATTTTTAATAAATGTATCTTCTTATTCCACATTCAAATCCTATACTGACGATCCTTTCGCTCAAGGCACTTTCCCGTAGTTGATTCAGCTGGTATCTGGCAATTAATTGAGTAAACCCGGAAAAATCGGGAGTCAGGTTGATGTTTCCACCCAAGGATAGAAATCCTACGTAATTTAATTTCTTAATTTTTTTATCGTGAACGATCGTTGTACTAAACCCGCTTTGGTTATACCTTTTTCGTTTTATCTTGGTTCTCCAATACAGGTTGGTAGAAATTCCTATTTCAAAAAACGGTTCACAAGTCTGCTTGGTTAAAGTATACCGTAATCCCAATGGAATCTCTATTAGTTGATAACCATATTTGAAGTCCGATCCCTGCCGATTGGTATTTAGTTGTTTTTCAATCGTATTAATGTTCTCAGTAGGGTCAATATCGTCCACTCCTGAAATCGTAAACCCAGGATTTGATAATCGCACCCCTGTTTTGAGCGATAGTGATCGACTAACTCCGCGAACATAGTTGAGGCCAAATCTATAATTCGGTTTGTATGTTTCAAACTCACTTCTATTCTGGTATTCCCTTGCGCCTGTTTGACTAGTCTGGTTATAATCAATAATTCTAAATCCCATATCTACTCCCAAAATCAAATCAATAGAATTTGATATTTTAGGTCCCCATTGTGCTGATAAGTCTGGAGTGGAGGAGCAAATGAGCCCGGTTATCAAAAAGATGATTAAAGTAGGTTTGATATTCAATATTTGGAATTTAAAGTATTAAAATATTTTACTTTAAAAACTTCTTTTTTTACTTCCTAGTACACGGGAGATAAATTTAACACATCTTCCTTCACTAAAATTCGTAAATGGTTTTAATCGAGAGAAACGTGAGCGGTTTGCATAAGGCTTTTGGAAAATAATTTCCTTCAACCCCGTTCCCCTCCGTTTTTTTAAGAAAAGCTTGAAATGAATACTACATATTTCCCAAAGATTTGGTAAACGTTTTTTCCATTTTTTATAAAAATATTGTTTCATAAAGCTTAGTAAACGGAAGAATAGTAAACGACTTTTACTACCCAATCCGACTCTTCACCATCTTGATCTGACCATTGTGATTGGACTCGTGTTCCACCACGTGAAACCATTTGCAATAGTTATTCGAAGTGCTGCCCCAAAACTGGAGTTCGCTCGTCAACCATTCGTCGTCCCGTTTTTTCATTTCTGCAATGCTGAAAGCGCGACTTTCTTCCAGTACTTTTAAATAAAAATCCAGCGGATAGCCCTTGATTTCTGCTCTTCCTTTATCACCCAAATCACTCGCTGCCTCCCAAAGATGATTTTCCTTGGCGGGCAAATCCCACGTTTTTCCATCGAAGGTATCCTCCTGGTAATATCGTTCAACGGCAGCCAGGTGGAGCAGCATCGCTCCGATCGAATTCGCCTTTTCATCCAGTAAAAAATCCAAATCTTTGGTGCTCAGTCCCTGAATCGGACGTAAAATAATACTGCGCATAAAGTTCATCATGGAAACTAAGGTGCCGACTTTGGGGGTGAATCCCTTTCGGGGTCCAATAAAATTTATCGGGTCTTGTGTTAAGTCAGCAGAAGGGGTAGCGAAGGACATTTGAGAAAGTGGGAGTAAACTGCCAGTAGCAATCACTGATTTTTTTAGAAAATTTCTACGAGGATTTTTTTTCATGATGGAGGATTTATTTTTATTAAAAAAAATATTAATAGTGGCCATACTATTAGAATAAAGTCTATTACTCATCCAGTAATAAAATGACAACAAATATTTCCAATGGTTGTCTACCGGTTTGGAAAAAAGACGCTCCTCTAAAGGGTGTCTGCGCGCTAGGCTTCCTTAAGGATTTGAGGTGCGGGAAGCCATGAGACATACTTTGTGGGACACGCTTTGGAAAATTACTCTTTCGCTACATTGGTAGCGATCTTATCGACAATATACCAGCGCTCACCAATTTTCATCATGTTAAAATAGTCAGTAAATAATCTATCAGGTGTTTCAATTTCACATTTTGCGGCAGCGATATTTTCGGTAATATCAATGTCGATAATTTTTCCTCCTGAATTTTCTCTTCTCGGTCGAGGTTTGAAAAATCCTAAATAAGTAGCTCTGTCAAAAATGATGACGCCCCCATCTTTAATGTTTTTTAGCTGGCAAGTGGCATGCATCGCACTACCAATTTTAGTGGTATCGCCAGTCATCCAGCCTTCAAAATAATTTTCGATAGTAGACCTGATTAGGGCTTCCTCCGCTGGATTATTAACGGAAGTTTGTTGAGGTGAAACTTTTGGTCCACAAGAAAAATACACTAAAGAAAAAAGTAGTAAGAACAAGGTAAATGATTTCATAATGATGATTGATTTTTAATTCTAATAATTCGACCATTCGTTTCGTCGGTTAAAATATACAGTTTTCCTTCCGGACTAACGACTGCTTTTCTAGTTCGTACCCGATCATCCAGGAATAACTCTTCTGCGCTTTTGAGCGTTTCTCCTTCTAGAGTCAGCCGCCAAAGACTACCTCTGGAAAGACCTGGAACAATCAGGTTGTTTTTCCAAAGTGGAAATTCACTACCCGTATAGAAAGTTAGCCCCGTTGGGGCTACGGTATGTAACCAATACCAAACTGGGTCGGTAAATGTTTTTTCTTCCATTTTGGGAGGTTGATAATTTTTATCTCTGTACTTGCCTGAAGTAGTCACCGGCCAGCCGTAATTTGCTCCTTTTTCTAAAATGTTAATTTCGTCACCCTGAATTGTTCCATGTTCCGAAAACCAAATTTGTCCGGTTTCTGGATGTTTAGTGATTCCTTGTGCGGCGCGAATTCCGACGGCAAATATTCCGTCAACGGAGTCTTCCCCAAAGTCAGGGTTATCATCAGGAATGGAACCATCCGGATGGAGTCGATAAATTTTTCCACGTTTATCTTTTAGATCTTGAGCTATTGGGATTTGGGGCTCTAAAACTTCATTAAATAGTCGTTCTCCAATGGTAAAATATAGATTTCCATCATTCCCAAAAGTCATTCCGCCACCATAGTGAAAAAGGCCATGCGCGTATGGCGTTGCCAGGAAAAGGGTTTGAATTTCTGACAGCTTATCCGTTATTAATTTTGCCCGAATGACTTTGGTCGTAGACTTTTCTTCCTCATTTTGCGAAACATAAGAAACATAAATCCAGTTGTTTTCTTTAAAATTTGGATCTATTAAAATTTCAAAAATACCCGCATTGTATTTCGCTTTGTACCCGTCGGCGTCTTTCGGAAAAATTCCAAAATCAAATTTATCTTTATTCATCATGATGCTGTCCGCCAAATCACCGGGAAATCCTTTGATGATCTGCTTTTCTTTTGTGGCTAAATTTATGCGAACCAAATCCCCATCTTTTTCCGCCACGATCACCTCATTTTCTGATAGAAAAGCCATACTCCACGGCCGTTTCAGATTTTCAATAATGGTTTCTTTTTGGGGAGAAACAAGGGGAGTGGGAGCACTGGGGGAACAGTTGTAAGCAAGTAGCAGTAGGATCCCAAATAATCCAATATTTTTTAATTGAAAAATAAGACGAATCAATTTTGTCATAGGGAAAGTATTTCCTCGCAAGGTCACGAAAAATACAGGAACTAGATAGATTTTAAACAGGAAAGAAGTGTGAAATTATAAAGTTGGAGTATTTTTGTTCAATTTTGCTTTGAATTTTGCAGGTGTCATTCCTTTTACTTTTTTAAAGGTAGCGTAAAATGTAGATTTGGAATTAAAACCTACTTCGGTGCCTATACCTTCGAGGGTCAAATGGTGATCAGTGGTGAGCAACTGACAGGCTGATGCTATTCGATATTCGTTGGTAAAGTTGGAGAAATTTTTACCAAGATTATCATTGAGTAATTGTGAAAGTTGATGAGGAGGAATGCCGATTTCGCTGGCGACGTCTTTTAGTTTTAGGCTGGAATTTTTAAAAATTTCTTTTTCTGTCATCACCGTATTTAATCTTTTTACCCATTCGTCTGCAGTATTTGGGTCAATTTTTTTATTGGGGTATTTATTCTCTGAATTTTGTGTCGAGTAGAATTGATATTTTCTTTTCCAGATGAAAACCATAGCAATGGTATAAATTGAAAAAGAAAAAATGAGTGAGCCCAAAATATAAGAGGTGTGGGGAACAAAAAAGAAGGCTAAAAAAATTAAGGTATTGCTAGCATAAATACCTAGCCACCATTTTTCATTCGTAGTAACTTTTTGTGAAGGAGAAAATAGTTTTATAATACTGTTTCTTAAAATAAAGAGTGCGGCGAGTAGAAAAAATAACCATTCCCAATAAATAAGTTGCACATAATATTTATTCCAAATTTCAGGATATGTTGGGTAAGGATAAATAATGCCAGCTAGTAGAATGGTGCTGGTTAAACTCAGAAAAATCGCTTTCCATTGCCAGCTGACCTTTTGAATATTTTGAATTTCTGATTTTAAATAGAAAAATAAAGCAGGACCGATAAAGAAACAACCAGTTAACCCAATTTGTAAAATGATTTTTGGAAGTGCAGGATCGAAGTAAAGTAAAACGGATTTCCCAATTCTCAAACTCAATGCTAAAATGAGGATACCCAAAAAATAATTCGATAATTTTTTAGGACGATGAAAAAATAAAAAATAGACACTCAAAAAAAATCCATTGAAAGCTCCAAGTGCACTACAGAAAAAGAGAAGTTGATCGCTTAATCCCATTTTGATAATCTTTTTTTTAAAAATAAGCAAAATAGACGAATCAGTCTTTAAAATAGAATAACACAGATTAAAACTCGAAAGAAACTACCAAAATTAGAGTTATTTGGGTTACAGTGTATTTAGTGGTGCCAATTGAAGTTAATATGAAACTGCTTCAGCATAGACCCTCAGCGTAAAATTCTGATACTTCCCCCAACTCTCTCGCATTTTTTTTGTTTCCTTAAAAGCATCAATATCACATAACCAAAACCCAAAACCCAAAACCCAAAACCCAAAACCCAAAACCCAAAACTCAAAAACTCAAAACTCAAAAACCCAAAACTCAAAACTCAAAACCCCATGACCATCAACCTCCTTTTCCCTCACCAACTCTTCCAAAAGCACGAACTCCACAAAAATGGTTTTCCGATCTATCTGATAGAAGAGCACCTCTTTTTCCGGCAGTATAATTTTCACAAACAAAAAATCGCTTACCATCGCGCCTCCATGCAAGCCCACGCTGCGCAGTTGGAAAAGAAAAAAATCGAGGTCACATACGTTGAATCAACCGATCCACGCCATGATATTCGAATCCTGATCAGGGAATTGGCAAAGAAGGATGTTAAAGAAATTCATTTTATCAATCCCACAGATTATCTTTTGGAACGAAGACTTCGTCGTGCCGCAAAAAAAGCCAACCTTAAATTGGTAGAATACGAAAACGAATTGTTTATCAACACCAAAGAAGATTTAACCTCTTTTTTTAAACCGGATAAAAAATCTTTTTTCCAAACGACCTTTTATAAACAACAAAGGAAAAAACGCAATATCCTCATCGAGGGAGACGATCAGCCCGTCGGCGGAAAATGGAGTTTCGATGCGGAGAATAGAAAAAAATATCCTAAAGGGAAAACGCCTCCCGCTATTACCTATCCCAAAAAAGACAAGTATTGGAAAGAAGCAGTTACTTACGTAGAAAAATATTTTTCGGGTAATCTGGGTACCTTAAAATCTGATCCCCTGTATCCGTACACCCGCACGGCCACGGAAGCGTGGCTTCAACAATTTTTTGAGTTCCGTTTTCATCAATTTGGCGATTACGAAGATGCCATTGTTGCCAACGAATCGATCTTACATCACAGTGTGCTCACCCCCATGCTCAACGTAGGCCTGATCGCTCCGCTTGAAGTGGTCAACCGCGCCCTGGCGTTCGCCGAAAAAAATCAGGTGCCCATCAATTCGGTAGAAGGTTTTGTCCGGCAAATTATCGGCTGGCGGGAATTCATTCGCGGGATGTACGAAGCCAAAGGTACCGAATCCCGAACCCGGAACTTTTGGGGATTCGATCGGAAAATTCCGAAAAGCTTTTACGATGGAACGACGGGAATCGTCCCCGTGGACGAAACGATAAAAATCATTTTACGCGACGGTTACTGCCACCACATCGAACGTCTCATGGTGCTCGGTAATTTTATGCTGCTCTGCGAATTTCATCCTGACGAAGTCTACCGCTGGTTTATGGAAGTATTTATTGATGCCTACGATTGGGTTATGGTGCCCAACGTCTACGGTATGAGCCAGTTTGCGGACGGCGGCTTTTTTGCGACCAAACCCTACATCAGCGGTTCCAATTATATCATGAAAATGAGTAACTACAAAAAAGGAGATTGGCAACAAACCTGGGATGGACTCTTCTGGCGATTTATGGATAACAACCGCGATTTTTTTCTTAAAAATCCAAGACTGGGAATGCTGATCCGTACCTACGATAAAATGAATCCGGAACGCAAAGAAACCCTGGGGACAGCCGCTGCCGCTTTTTTAGACAATTTGAAGCGTAATGAATAATGGGCCTATTCTCAAAACCAGGAAAAATAAAATTTTGACGATTTCAAAAACATAGTCTAGTGTAAAGGAATTTACGTAAAAGATATACAAGTTAACTCTGCGTTCTCCGCGCCTCTTTGCGCCAAAAAAAAACAATAGATTTCAGTTTCTTCAAAAAGGAATTCACAGAAAAATCTTCACGATAAAACATCGCTGCGTCTTTTCGATCTCTGCGAGACAAAATACAAGACAAGAAAACCACTTCTCAGATTCAACCTCCGCTACCCAAAAACAAAACACGCCCGCGTCACCCCCGCCTCACTCTCCAACGAAAACGAACATTGCGAAACCTGCGCGATCGCCTTTACCTTTGCCAGTCCCATACCTACACATTCCGGCTGTTCTTCTTTTGTATAAGTATAAAAAGGACTACTAACCTTATTCGGATCATCTTCGATGCCTTTACCATTGTCCTCGACAACCAAAGTAACCTTATTGTTTATCATTTTAGAATAAACCTTAACGGTTAAATTTTCCTGATCCGTATTATGGCGAATCGCGTTATCCAGCAAGTACGTTAAGATATCGATCAAATATTTTTCGTGAAAATGGGTCGTCGGAAAATCAGCAAAATCAAATGAAAAAGTCGGTTGATATTGGTGGATCAAATTAACCAGTTGAAATTGAGCTGTTTCAAGAGCCGACTCAAAAGAGACGGTAGTTTTTTCTGGAAAGGGAAGCGTATAAAGGTCAATCAGATGTACAAATTCGTTGATGGTTTTTTCCATCCTGCCCGTGGCTTGATCCATCAATTGAAGGCCCTGGTCCAGTACGTTTTTCTCTTGGGTTTTTTGCAATAGTTGGCTATAGGCCCGAATGACAAAAAGCGGAGAACGTAAGTCGTGTCCCGCGGCGTGTACTGTTTTATGAAGAAATGAATTGGTCACTACCGGAGTAGGTAGATCATCGGATGGAGTTGCTGGTTGATCTCCAACTTTATGAAGGATGGATTTTTTAAGTCGAATATTAGTATCGGTACTCATGCGGGTGTTTTGTAGTTATAGGTTTCATACGTTGCGTAACCAAGAGACCACGCAATCTGTCTGTTTTAACTCCCCCCTGAGAATTTGTTGAGCCACGATCTAAAGCCATTAATTGCTTATTCTAACCGTGATTCCAATATATCTATTCTTTTCTCAAAAGTATTATTCCTTTCTTCTAAAAGCCTTTGGCGTATAATCAGCAAATCGTTGCTTTCTGTTAATAATTGATTGATTTTTCTGAGTATTATAATTCGTTCAGCTACGTTATTTGCTGAAGTATGTCTCAGATTTTTTATTTTTTCTCTAATCGATTTCAATTGCTCCGCCACGAGTACGTATTCACTTTTACGTATGGTCATCACGCTATAATTTTACCTGATAATTATTTACTATTTCTCTAAAAAATAGTTTCAAAAAATAATAAAAATACCACAAATCTGGTATCAGTAATTTTGAAAATTAATTTAAAACCTGCCTTTGCCGGCAGGCAGAAAGTCAAAAAGGATAGTAATTTATTCCTCCGGGTACTAGGCAGTTTGCCGCCTCATTTGCAGGGCCTCTTGCCGTAAAGTTAGTAGCTTGTTTTGTTCCCGCAAAAGTTGATTGGTCTTTTTCAATATCTGAATTTTCTCTTGTATACAGGTAGTTGGATTTTCGCGTAAATCCTTAATATCCAACTTAATATTGTTTAGCCGTTCTGCTATGTGGTAGTATTCCAGTTGACACATGATAGTATTTCTTTAATTTCAGTAGTTAATCGCCGACTGTTCGTCTAAGCTCATTTTAATAATAATCGTAATTTCCGATAAAAAATTTTGAGTGTAAATGTTGAATCGTTTCTATGCTTTTTGATTATGCAAATAAAATGCCAACTTATTAAAAATAAAAAATATATATTCTTGTAAGATGTATTTTTGCAAATTTTCTGTATTCTTAAATAGCTTCTATTCTTAAGACATAAAAATGCCTCACAGGTAACGCATTTTTTTGGCAAAAAAAGGTTGTTAGCCAAAAGAATACTTATCCCATAATTTGGGTTTCCTAAAACAAATAATTAATGAAGAAGAATGATAAACTTAGATGAAAGATTTAGATATCATTCACATTTGGTCTATGGTCCAGGATTAGCGAAAAGGTCAAATCCAGATCCAAAAATAATGTTTAATAAGAGGGGTTTGAAAAGCAAACACGCATCGCAAATATATAAAATAGATATAGAAAAAAACAAGAATATATTGTGTTTTTTAATAACTATTTTTATTAATTAATTCGGCTGTACTTCCTTGTTTTTAGGTAAGTGTGGGTAAATGTAATCCTTGAAGGTAGTATCTTCAAAAGGTTTGGCAATGAATCCGGTAACCCCGTCCATTGTTTCTGCCCGGTTAATATCTTTGGAGTGGATACTCGTGCTGTAAATAAACAGACGAGTGGCTGGATGCTTTGCGCCAAATCTTTCCGTATAAATGCTGGCAAATTCGAAACCGTCCATTAGTGGCATATTAATATCTACCACGATAATATCGGGAAATTCGTTATCCTCCAGTTCTGCTAAGCGCTCAATGGCCGTATGAGCAGAATTAATAAAGGCAGGATTTAGTGGGATATCCGTTAGTTGGAATAATAATTTTAAGTAATTAATTTCAGTTTTGGAATCGTCTACAAATAGAATATTCCAGTTAGATGATGGCATTTGCGTAAATATTCAATGGTTTAATAAATACTTTAAATTGGGTACCTTTTTTCAGGTTACTTTCTACTTCGATTTTGCCTCCGTTTTTACGGACGACGTTATTGATAATGCTCAGGCCTATTCCCGTTCCTTCCCGTTCGACCGTTAATCGCTTAAACGGCTGGAATAAAAAGTGTCCGTAGCGGTTCAAATCAATCCCGATTCCATTATCAGAAACATTTATTACGACGAATTCAGCTTCTTGTTGCACTGAAACATTAATTTTTAACGGTTTGTCATAGTCTCGATATTTAAGGGCATTGCTCATCAGGTTATAAAAGATACTGGTGATGTAAGCCGGAATAAAATTAACGGTTAAATCTTCTGGAATATCCACGTTTATCTCCGCCTTGGTACTCTTAATATCGTAGTCAACCTGCTCAATAACTTCGCTAAAAGACTTTAGTAAGTTAATATTATGGGAAATTCGGTTGTCATTTTTTTGAAAATCAATCATCTCAATCAATCCGGTCAGCGTTTTTTCCAGTCGCTTGACACAAGAGGATATTTCCTGGAAAACCACTTCTTTTTTACTGGTGTCCTCGATTTTAGGAAATAAATTCAACATGCCCTTGATCTGCGTAATGGGTGCCCGCAAATCATGAGCCGCCCCGTGTACAAAACTATCCAGATAACTATTAATTTCTTTTAGCTCTGAATTTCTGATGGCCAGCTCCTTCGAACGATCAGCTACTTGTTTTTCCAGCGAGACCCCCATCTGACGCAGCTCTAGTTCCTTTTCTTTTAACTCCGTTACATCCCGGGTGATAAATGCTAATCCCTGGATTTCGCTTTTGACAATCACCGGTGTTACCGTAGCTGAAAACCACTGTTTATTCCCTTTTGTGCGCTCAATCTCAAAATGAAAGAAACTGGACGGATCTCCATTCATTACCTGATCCATTGCTAGCCTCAGGACCTCCCCGTAAGGCTCAGGCATCAACTCCAGTAAAGAACGGTTGACCACTTTTTCTTTCGAGAAACCGGCGAAATCATGATTAGAAGAGGTTATTTTTCCCTTCTTATCAATCAACATAATTCCATCGTAGGAGTTGTCAAACACCGCCCGGTAGCGTTCCGCCACTTCGGTAAAATTATCGTTTGCTTTCTTTAATTCATTGATGGGAATAAAGGTAAGTACGGCTCCGGCTACCTGGCCCGCATCCGTCCGGTAGGGCAGTACGCGCATCAAATAGTAGTTGTCCTGATCGTCTTTGATTTCTTTTTCAAAAACCACCAGTTTATTCACCACATTCTTAATCTCGGGATAAATATTTTTGTCCACAAAGGAATTTGCAAATCCCGTTATGGGACGTCCTATATCGGTATCCAGTAAGGCAAATTGTTTGATAATCGCGGGTGTAAAACGCCGGATATTCAGATCCTGATCTAAAAAGATACTGCCAATCTCAGTACTGTTCAGTAAATTGTCCAAATCGTTGGTCGTGGTAATTAATTGGTTGACCTTGTCTTGCAACTCGGTATTAACCGTATATAATTCTTCGTTGACCGATTGTAATTCTTCGTTGGTACTTTGTAGTTCTTCGTTGGCGGCCAGTAGTTCCTCGTTGGAAGATTGTAGTTCTTCATTGGCCATCTCCAGCTCTTGTACCAGCGCCTGCTTTTCCTGACGGATTTGCCGTAATTCCCGCTGAATAATCTTCATTTTTTCCACCTTCAGCGTCTCCTGAGGAATAATGAGCAGATTTTCTGTTGGTGTTTCTGAAAGATTATTTACGTCAAAGAAAAATTCAATAATAAAAATTTGCTGATCGGTATCATATTCATCCTGCACGGCGGTAAACTGCATATTTAACATCGTGACCTGCTTGTTCTTGCGGTAATGGACTCCTTCAAAAAGATTGACTTTATTGTTGTCCAGGCACTTTTGGATGCCGTTTTTATAAATGATCAGTTCCTCGGGACCGACCATCTCACTGAGATTGAAATTTCCGGAGACCCGTGGGAAACTAAGTAAAGCATCCACATCTCCGTTGGTCAGTAAAATATCCAGGTTTTGATTAACCAAAATACAGGTAGGCGCAAATTTCTCAATCAGAATTTTGGTATAATATTTATCTTTAACAATGGGCTTTTCTGGCGTTACCTTAAAGGGAGCCAGCGCATTTTTTTTAAGAGCGACCCGATGCTCCATTTTGGTATCTGGTTCTCTGGAAAATCCAGGTTGCAATTGTTTTTCTTTTGCAATATTCTGGTACAAATTCCATCTGGTGGACAGGACTTGAAAGGATTTTTTAAATTCTCCAATGGATTCACTGGGCCCTAAAAAGAGATAACCCTTGTAGTTTAACGCAAAATGGAAGTTGGAAAGCAGGATTTTTTGATTCTTATTATTTAAATAAATCATCATGTTCCGGCAGGTGATCAAGTCCAGATTAATAAAAGGCGGATCATACAAAGCATCGTGTACTGCGTAGACGATGGTTTCCCTTAAGTTCTTTACCACCGAAAATCGGGTTTTATCGGCGTTAGTTGGTTCAAAATACTTTTTTATCAGATGATTCGGAACCATTCCCAATAATGATCCGTCGTACACTGCTTCACTGGCGATCGCAATGGCGGATTTATCAATATCAGAGGCAAATATTTTAATCGGATTGGACAGGTGATTTTCCTCCAGGTATTCTTTGATTAAAATGGCAATTGTGATCGCTTCTTGTCCGGTAGAACAGGCCGCAATCCAGATTCTGATCTGGTCACGGGGAGATTTATCAGCCAGAATAGCCGGAATAATATCTCGCTTAAACTCATCAAAGGCCTTGGGGTCCCGGAAAAAATGAGTCACGTTGATGAGAAATTCTTCCTGTAGAATATTGGTTTCTTCGGGGTCTTTTTTAAGGTATTTTAGATAAGAGGCCAGGTCGTGTTGTTTGGTGATAAACATTCGCTTTTCCATCCGACGGATCAGCGTACTATACTTATAATTCTTAAAATTAATCCCCGTTTTTGTATATATTACTGAAATGATTTCATCGAATAATGGTGGAAAATCGTCCGTGTCTGGATTAATGATCAAAAAGGTCGTTTTTCTTTCCTTGTTCTCATTAAGTCGCATCAGTTCCCTGGCTAAAGCGTAGGGAGGTAGCACAAAATCAATTTTTCCAGCGGACAGCGCTGCCAGCGGCATACCATCAAACTGTGCGTGGTGCGGATCTTCTACCATCACAACACCACCCGCCTTTTTGATCGTCTGAATACCCTTTGAACCATCTGATCCGGTACCAGATAGGATAATGCCAACGGTATCCTTTCCTACTTCTTTTCCCAAAGAGTGAAAAAACAGATCTATCGGTAAATTTAGGGTACTTCCCTCACTTCGCTTGGTGGGTATAAGCATCTTTTTGTCAAGAACTACATTAAATTGACTGGAAATCAGATAGATATTATTGGGTTGGATCATCTTTGGTTGGTCGATGATATGGATCGTCATTCCCGTATGTTTGATCAGCAATTCGCTCATCATACTCTTAAAATCAGGAGACAAATGCTGAATGACAACAAAGGCCATTCCTGTTTTATCAGGAATATGATCGAAAAATTCGGTAATGGCTTTTAACCCACCGGCGGAAGCACCAATTCCGATAACTCGTTCTAGCTTATTCATGGTCTGTTTTTATATAGTTGGTAATTAAAGATTACGAACAAAGTATATTAAGGTACATTTGTAAAAGATCAATAAGGACAAAAGAAAATCTTGGAATTATTCTAAAACTAATTATATTTGAATTAATTTAAAAGTACTATATATTTTGTATATTATCAAATTTTAATATATTTATACCACAAAGATGGATGTTGTTATACGCTTTCTAGTAGTCAACTCTTAGAAAAAATAATTTCCCAAACAATTAGTCTTAAAATAATATTGTTTTAAGACTTGCTATTTTTTACGAATAGTAAAATATTTTTTTAATACATGACTGTAGAAGTTTTATTGACAGGATCTTTCGGAGTAGGAAAATCTTCTATCTTCAACCGGATCATTCACGATGAGTTCAGTAATAAATATTATGGAACCATGGGGGTACGAGTCAACGAAAAAATCTTAGAAGATCAAAAGGTAACCTTGAAATTATGGGACATTGCCGGTGAAATTCAGCAACGGAAAGTTCCTAAAATCTATTTTGCCAAAAAAACGATCATCTTATATATTGTTGATATTACCAGACCATTCACTTTTAGGAATATCCTCGAAGACCTTCAGTATCTAAAAGCAAATGTTGGTGAGAGTATCATTAAAATAATTGGAAATAAAAAAGATTTGTTAAGTGAGGCAGAGCTTATTGAGATGCAGCAAAAAGAATTGCCCGTAACCTTAGACGCCATCGTCAGTGCTAAAACGGGAGAAAACCTTTCTTTTTTATTTAATAACCTGATAGAAGAGGCATTACTAAAAGTCAAAAATACCTAGTACAATTTGGAAAATCGGGAAAATTATAAAATAATAATCACTGATAATAATCCCATCGTCGTTGAGGGTTTTATTTCTCTGCTTAAACAGTTTCCTGAAAAAGAAATTATTGGCATTGCGCACGATGGTGGAGATCTGATGACCTTACTGAAAAATGAAAAAGATGCGGATACTCTGTTCCTCGATCCGAACCTGCCGGATACAAATATCTATCGGTTGATCAAAGACCTGGTAGTAGAACATACCAGCCTTAAAATTATCGCCTTTTCTAATTATACAATGCCAAAACTAGTGCAGGACGTCATGGAGTTTGGTATACATGCTTATTTATCGAAGACTGCTTCTCTGAACGAAATTGTTGAGGCAATTAAACGCGTGCATAAAGATGAACGTTTTATCAGCTTGTCCGTTTATCAAAAAGGTATAAAATCCCGACCCGAAGAAAACCAGTTTTCAATTGAACTAACAAATGAGAGCCAACATTTTTCCAGATTGACCGAACGGGAAATGGATATCGTTACATTAATAGGTCGGGGATATGCCAGTAATGATATCGCCACAAAACTTTACATTAGTAAACAGTCCATCGAATCCCACCGAAAAAATGTGCTGAAAAAATTGAAAATAAAAACAAACGAGGAATTAGTTTGCTACGCTCAACAACAAGGGCTGACTTAGGGAGTGTTCAATTTACATAAATAAAATATCACCTTCATAATTAATCGTTAATCAGTGAGCCTGCTCTAGAAACTAGAAAAACTAAAACCTGGGAACGCATTTGATAAAATTAATTATATACCATCTTCGCGATAAAAGATATATGCGTTAAAGATATACACGACACGGTCGCTCAGCGACCTCTGCTCCTCTGCGCGAAAATCACTTTTTAGCGCAGACTCATCAGTTAATTGGTTTGTCAGTCTCTTTTAACGCAATACCAACGCAAAAAAAGCACAGGTTATTGAACGGTCCCCGACTTAATTTCATTCCCATTCCCATTCCTATCCTTGCGGAATATACACCGAAACCGTAGTGCCTTCACCAGGAACACTTTCTATCTGAATATCTCCCTCATAACGTACCAGGGCATTCTTAATCATACTCAAACCTACACCGACCCCGGAACGATTTGGATCCAGTCGCTGAAAAGGGACAAAAAGTTTTGCTCCATGCGCCGCTAAATCTATTCCGGTCCCATTGTCCTCAACCGCAAATACAAAATAGTGACCTGACTTGAACGTTTTTACCGCGATCACCGGGTCTGTACCTTCCCGCCGGAATTTGATGGCATTGCTCAGCAAATTATGCACAATACTGTACATCACCATTCTATTAAAAACAAGCGTTTCCGCCGGTGCAAAATTTTTCGTTACCGTGGCTCCAGTTAGCGTAATTTCTTCCCCTAATAAGGTTTCGACTTCCGTGAAAACCTCCTCCATGAGGATAGATTCCATATTTGTTTGAGGCAGAATATGCAGGTCAACAAAGTCAGAAAACCCCCTGGCAGTATTACTTAATTTTTCTAAACAATTGTCTATTAAACGAGCCGATTGCTCCTTCTTCTTCGGGTCATTTGTTTCTCTGTTATATTCGATAATATCCTTTAATTGGGCAACTGGCGAGAGCAAATCGTGCCGTAGACCGCGCATAAAATTACCTATATAACCACCGTGGTCTTTTACAAATAAGTCGGTTTGTACGATCTCTTTGGTCC
>CALLPK010000009.1 GCA_938015415.1 uncultured Saprospiraceae bacterium | reverse complement strand
TTCGTAAGGCTTGAACACAACCGCATTATGACGTTTTTGCTTCTGCTTTTTCATACCTTAAGATACAAAATACAACCGCAAATCTGAAAAATTTAAATAAAAAAAACTGCCTCATAAGTTTTTACTTATGAGACAGCCTCTTTGCATTTATTAAACAACTTCCTTAACTTTATAGTCCTAATCTACCTTTCACCAACACTATTATTATTCGTTTTAAAAAACGCTAGTCCTCCCATTATGAAGAATACCTTCGGTTTATTTCTGATTATCCTTTGGTGCTTGTTGCCATTTATAGCAATAGCACAAAAAAAGTACGAAGTTGAAAAATTAAATACAGCCATTAACTCTAGTGGTTACGATGAGATTACTCCCGTAGCAAGTTTGGACGGGAACACCCTTTATTTTACAAGAGTAGGATATCCTGATTTTGTTAAATCGCTGGTGGAAGATGGTGTAGAAATGGCTGTAAAGCTGGGAGAAAGAGAATTTGAAACTTATCTATCAAATATCTACACCCGAATGGGACAACGTAAAGTAACCGATCCTTCCCGGTCTGAATTTAATCAGGACATCTGGGTGGCCCAATCTCTTAATGGTACCTTCGATCAAATCACCCACCCCGGTCCACCACTCAATAACGCCATGCCCAATAGTGTTAGTTCGGTGACGCCTTCCAGCAATGAACTAGTGGTGATCAATAAATTTGAAGAGAGCGGAGGAATGAAAAAAGGATTTTCAATCGTCCGGGATTTAGGCAACGGCGACTGGTCTTTTCCCGAGCCTATTGGCATCACAAATTATTATAATACAGGGTCGGACGTAAATATGACCATGAGTAGTGATGGTAGAACCATGATTTTATCTTTAGAAAATTACGATTCGCGGGGTAAAAATGACCTCTACATTAGTTTTAAAAATGGAGAAAGCAGCTGGAGTCAACCCAAAAACCTGGGCAGTATTATTAATTCCGCGGCACGGGAGACAACGCCATATTTATCAGAAGATAATAAAACACTTTTCTTTTCTTCGAGCCGACGTAGTTCTGCCACTGGAAATGATATTTTTATGTGTCGTCGCGAAGGAGAAGGTTGGGACAAATGGACTCAACCACAGCGCCTCATCGAACCCATCAATTCTGACCAGGATGATAGTCAGCCGTTTTTCAACTCAGCTACCGGTTATCTTTATTTTGCCAGTCGACGGGACGGAACCAGTGATATTTTTCGGGTTAAAATAGCTCCCGCCGTTCCACGATTCGTTACGGTTACTGGCCGAATTGTAGATCCTAAAACCAATAAAAAAGTAGATGCTCGAATTCTTTCTGGCGCTAAAAACGATAAATCTTATCGCAATGTGTACGTGGCTGACGACGGGACTTTTAGACTTTCCGTTCCCAAAGGAATGGATTTTTCGATTATGGCCGAAAAACCAGGTTACATTGGGAAAGAAGAAGTTTTAAATTATCGGAAAGACTATGTTTATTTTAAAGAAAAGGTAATCAATCTAGAATTAATAAAAATCGAAGAAGGAGAAAAATTGGACTTACCGCCTGTTTATTTTGAGCAATCTACCGCTACGGTCAAAACAAATTCCTTTGTGGTACTAGACGAGTTAGCTGACTTTATGCGTCAACATTATAACGTCAGAATTCGAATCGAAGGTCATACTGATAATCAGGGAGATCCAGATGCGCTCTTAAAGTTATCTGAAGACCGAGCCAAAGCCATTAAAAATTATTTAGTAGGTACGAAACGAATTAGTCCACTGCGGATTGCTACCATAGGCTTTGGTGCTTCCAAGCCATATTCGGATAATGATACAGAGGTCGACCGCGCGAAAAATCGTCGGGTAGAAGTGATCATTTCACAAGTCCACGAGATCGAACCGGATTTACATTCTGACACTAAAAAAACCGAAAAGCAATAGTATTTTGCGCATCTTTGCCGTGCTGGTAGAATCCACTGCTTAGTTTAGGTTAAACTTAAAATGATTTTAAAAACTTTCGCTCAATTTATTTCCATTGTCTTTCATCCACTATTGGTGCTGACCTATATGATGGGATTGCTCCTGGTCGTCAATCCATATCTACCAGGACAGAATCAGGGAATTATGCTGTTGAGCATTTTCTTCTCAACTTTTTTAATTCCCATGGTTGGCATCCTAATGATGCGAGCCCTCAATTTAATCTCTTCCCTCAACATGCCCGATCGTCAGGAACGGACGATTCCGTACATTATGACCGGCCTGTTTTATATTTGGATTTGTTATAACTTATATCAGGATACGGGTACTCCTGTAGCTATTAAAATTGGCGCGCTTGGTGCAACTATCGGACTTTTTCTTTCTTTTCTTTTTAATTTATTTACAAAAATAAGTATGCATGCACTCGGAATGGGAGGCCTGTTGGGTTTTACTGTTCTGACGGTTTTGTATTTTAGTTATAATGGCTTTTATCTAAATACCGGTTTGTTTGGTGTAATTCAGGTGAGCACCACTGCATTACTCATGCTAGTCCTATTTTTAACTGGCCTGGTTTGCACTTGCCGGATGTTGCTGGATGCCCATACTTTACAAGATCTTTATGCTGGATTTATTGTTGGACTCAGCACACAATTTATAGCGACGATTATTTTAATTTAAAAAAATTGGCTGGCTAGTCAGCTAACAACAATAACTTTGTCATACACTGCGTACTAAAATTAAAATCATAAAAAAATTCACATCCTTCTATGGAAAAACTACAAGCAATTATTGAAAAAGCCTGGGATGATCGTTCCTTGCTAAAAAATGCCAAAACGAAAACGGCAATTCGAAAAATTATTAAGCTGTTGGACGCTGGAGAAATTCGTGTCGCCGAACCCGACAAAAAAGGAAACTGGACGGTCAATCAATGGATCAAAAAAGCGGTCGTCCTTTATTTTCCTATTCAGCAAATGAAGACCATCGAAGTTGGTCCTTTCGAATTTCATGATAAAATTCCCTTAAAGAAAAAATATAAAAAGCTCGGTGTTCGGGTCGTACCACATGCAATTGCTCGACACGGTGCTTTTCTGGCTCCGGGCGTAATCATGATGCCTAGTTACGTCAACCTTGGTGCTTACGTAGATAGTGGAACCATGGTCGATACCTGGGCCACCGTCGGTAGCTGTGCACAGATTGGTAAGAATGTTCACCTAAGCGGAGGCGTCGGTATCGGAGGCGTACTCGAACCACTACAGGCTACGCCCACCATTATTGAAGACAATTGTTTTGTTGGTTCTCGCTGCATTGTAGTGGAAGGTGTAAAAGTAGGAAAGGAAGCGGTTCTCGGTGCCAACGTAGTACTGACGCAATCAACCCACATCATTGATGTGACTGGTAAAAAACCTAAGACTTACAAAGGAGAAGTACCACCACGATCCGTAGTCATTCCAGGAACGTATACTAAGAAATTTGCGGCAGGCAGTTATCAAGTAGCCTGTGCGTTAATTATTGGAAAGCGAAAAGAAAGTACGGATAAGAAGGTGTCTTTGAATGATGCCTTAAGGGAGTACGATATGGCGGTGTAATATTTATTACTGTTTAGTAAAAAAGCCCTCGCTATTTTTAAGTAACGAGGGCTTTTTTATTCAATGCTTCACCATAAAATGCGTATAAAATTTACTGTCCTTAAAACACTTGCTATTACTAATTTTTTTTGCGCGAACTTCTAAATGCCAAGGTTCATTTTCTAAGCCGTTACCACTATTCGTTAAATTCTCAATATATCCAAAACCAAAGTCAAGCAAAATATCTCTGAGTAATTCAAAGTAATAACCAAACTTATGGACATCATACTCATCTTGTTGCCAACCGAATAAACTACCAAACCCCCAATATCGCGCATTTTTTCCTGACTCCTTGTTAAAAAAAGATTCATGACTTCCTTCTAGCACCTGTTTTAAATGCCAAGTTAAGTTGGGACAAATAATATAGATCGTTCCACCTATCTTGAGGGTTCTGTTCCATTCTTTCAAAATTTTTAAAAATTCTTTTAAAGCAAAATGCTCCACTACATGACGGGAATATATTTCATCTATAGTATTTTCGGCAAAAGGAAGATTATCTGCAGTACAGACATAATCAACATTAGGTAATGTCCGTACATCACACGTAAGATAACCCGGGCGAGGTTTTTTACCGCAACCTATTTCTATTTTCATTAATTCCTATTTTATCTGAACGCAAGATAAGATAAGATAAGATAAGATAAGATAGTGCAAAAAACGGAAAAGAATTGTCGAGTAATTACTTAATTACATTTTTTATAAAAAAACTAGTATTTAACCTCCGTTAAATTAGCCCCTGGAAATCTCGCATTCGGCAACCGGGCACCCCGAAAATCTGCACCTCTTAAATCACAATTCTCAAAGTCTACACCGGCACAGTCTGCGTTTCGAAAATCGACACCGCGTAAATCCGCCCGCGAAAAATCCGCATTGCACAAACGTGCACTTGAAAAATTCGCCGCAACCAAAGAAGCATCCGTTAACAAAGAATGACTTAGTTCAATCCCGCTGGCGTTTAATCGATCCGCAAAAACGCCACACCAATTTGAAAAGGGGAGTGCCAGATCATTAAAAAAACAGTCAGATAAAATATGGGCATATTCAAAAATTGCCTGTTTCCCTTTACTACCTTCCCCACCGTCGTAAATCCCAAACACTAATCCTTTCAGTAAAATCGTTTTCCACTTTCCACCCGCTCCTCCACTCGCCAAAAATCTGTGGTGCTGAGCAACTATCCGTACTAACTTATCAGAGGTGAGTGGTTGCTTTTTTTTAGCCAACTGACGGGTCAGTGATAAATTAATGGCATTACGATTTGTACCTTTTTGATCTGACAATGGAAAATGGTCACTTATATTATGTTGTACTATTTTATTTTGAATCATTGCATTTGAGATCATTTAATTAAACCAATTTGATAGTAATGAGATTTAAAAGACACGTACAAATATAACTAAATAAATTACAAAATTAAAATTTATAATTAATATGATCTATTTTATCTTTGTAATATTATCTACACTATTCATTTTCTAATTGAATTTATTTTAAATAGGACTATTTTTACAATTCAATTAAACCAGACTAATATGATTCGTTTGCTATCCTTTCTTGCCACTATTATTTTATTAGTAGGCTGTAAATCCCAAAAAATTGTTACTGAAGAGGTCATCTATGACGGCGGTACCATCGAAATTGAAGAAAGAGACCTTGATACCCTGGTCATTTCAGCTGAAAAGCCCAATAGCCTTAAAAGTCCCGAAGAATATAAACTTCCCGTCTACCGTGGTAGCTATAAACTCGAAAACGATATAATACATACCGCACTAGATCTTAAATTTGATTGGGAAAAAGAACACGTACTCGGTAAAGCGACACTGACCATCAAACCCTGGTTTTATGCGGTAGATAAAATTACCCTGGACGCTAAGGATTTCGACATTCATAAAATCAACTACGCAGGCCAGTCCACCCCGTTAAAATACGAATACGACAACGAACGCCTCACTATTTTACTTGGCAAAACCATCAAAAGGGGAGAACAATATAAACTGGAAATAGACTATATCGCCAAGCCAGCCGAATTAGGCGGCCAGGGTGGTAGTTCCGCCATTACTTCCGATCAAGGATTATTTTTTATTAATCCACGGAACGAAGATCCGGAAAAACCTCAGCAAATCTGGACACAAGGAGAAACCGAATGGAACTCTCGCTGGTTTCCTACCACGGACAAGCCCAACGAACGTTGTACCCAGGAAATGTACCTCACTGTAGACGATAAATACGTAACCCTTTCTAACGGTCTTTTAAAATCTTCTCAAAAAAATGCGGACGGTACCCGTACGGATTATTGGAAAATGGACATGCCGCATGCTCCTTATTTGTTTATGATTGCAGTGGGGGAATTTGCGGTTGTAAAAGAAACCTGGGAAAATATTCCACTCGAATATTACGTAGAACCAGCTTATAAAGCGGATGCTAAAAAAATATTTGCACACACTCCGGAAATGCTTTCTTTCTTTTCTAAAATAACGGGGGTAAAATATCCGTGGCAAAAATATAGTCAGGTAATTGTTCGGGATTATGTCTCCGGTGCCATGGAAAATACTACCGGAGTTATTTTCGGTGATTTTGTACAAAAAACGGAGCGTGAACTCATTGACAATCACAACGACGGAATTGTCGCACACGAAATGTTTCATCACTGGTTTGGTGACTACGTAACCTGTGAGAGTTGGGCTAATTTAACTATGAACGAAGGTTTCGCTAATTACAGCGAGTACTTATGGTTCGAGCATAAATATGGTCGGGAAGAAGCAGATCGTCACCGCCGTAACGAAATGAATGGGTATCTTGGCAGTGTTGGACAGGGTGGAGCTCATCCGCTCATCCATTGGGGCTATAATGACAAGGAAGACATGTTCGATGCGCACAGTTATAACAAAGGAGGACTCGTATTACACATGCTACGAAATTTGGTGGGAGACGAAGCGTTCTTCGCAGGATTGGAAAAATATCTGAAAGACAATGCACTCACTGCCGTAGAGGCCCATGATCTGAGACTCGCGTTTGAAGAAGTAACCGGACAAGATTTGAAATGGTTTTTTGATCAATGGTTTTTTGCTTCCGGACATCCACAGCTAAAAGTAAGCTATGATCTACAACCGAATCAAGTTGCCGTAACGGTTGAACAAACCCAAAATGCAGACGAATTTCCGGCTATTTTTATTTTACCTTTTTCCATTGATATTTATACTGCGGATGGCCAGTCTACTCGACACGAGGTGGTATTGGATAGTAGAAAACAAACCTTTAATTTACCAACAGCCGGACAAACTGCGCTCGTTAATTTTGATGCCAATCGAATGCTTCTTGCAGAAATTGCAGAAGAACAATCTACCGAAAATTATATCTTCCAGTATAATAATGCCCCGCTTTACGCAGATAAGTACGAGGCCCTCAGCAATTTAGCCGAAGTCGAAACTCCGGCAGTTAAAGCTGTATTTGCCAAAGCGCTGAAAGATTCTTTTTGGGAAATCCGTGGATTGGCGATTCGATCTACCAACAAATCTGATCCAGCCATTCTGACCCAAATTAAAAGCATCGCTCAGTTTGATGTAAATTCAAAAGTTAGGGCAGCAGCTCTAAGCACTTTGGGTAATACTGGTATGAAAGAATACCAACCTCTATTAGAAAAGGCCGCTAAAACCGAACAGGCGTATCCCGCCGTAGCCGCGGCCCTGGGTGGTTTGGCAGAAATCGATCAGGAGGCAGCCCTGAAAATGGCATTGCCTTTAGAAAAGGAAACCAATGCCGAAATTCTAAACGCATTGGGAGAAGTCTATAGTAAAGCAGGTGCCTTAGACAAATTATCTTTTTATGAAGACCATTGGAATGACCTTGATATTTACGCAACGTTTGCTTTATTTGAAAACTATTACAGTCTTCTAAAAAAAGCGGACGATGCTACTATTACTGCTTCCACTAGTAAACTAAATGAATTTGCCACCAATCTCGATAATTCTCCCTGGAAAAGATTCGGAGCCATTAAAGCATTATACGATTTAAAGTCCAATTATATGGATCAGGGAATGAAGGTAAAAGCAGAACCAATTACCATTATGCTTAATCGTATCAAAGAACGAGAAACCAACGAGCAACTAAAAGCCATCATTAATTCGCGGTTTTAATTAGAATTTTTCTGTTGAAATGTTGAGCGTAAATACTTAACATTTCAACAGAAAATCTATTTTTTTTGGTCTTTTATTTGACACTAGACCAAAACTCAACTCTTTGACAATTTTTTGATACCGATAGTAAATTTTGCATTTAGAGGACATCTATCCTCTGGCCTCCCTCTATTTCTTGCCTTTTTTTCCTTTTATGAGTAATTTACCGAGAGATTTCACGGTTAAGTAAATGAATAAATAGTTTATTCACTTACTTGGTCTGATCTAGATAATCTCTCGAAACAACACGACCAACCAACCGTTTATACCTTAGTATCACTTTACTCTTTAACCGAGAAGGTAAATTTCTGATTTCTTAATCATAATGAATTATGGCTCAAGTGAAAGATAATTATCAACTTTTAATTGATAACTTAGATCGATTTACTCGTAAATATTACGTAAATCAACTGATTCGTGGTGCACTTTACACCATTGCACTGGTCGTGCTGCTGTTCATCGTGATGAACCTGCTGGAATATTTTTATTATTTCAGCAAAACTGGAAGAAAAACATTGTTTTACTCTTTTCTTGCCACTAGTGCCATTGCGACAACCGCTTGGATTCTGATCCCTTTATTTAAGTATTTTCGTTTGGGAAAGGTCATTTCTCATGATCAGGCTGCCAACATTATTGGGGAGCACTTTATGGGAGTAAAAGATAAACTCTTAAATGTTTTACAACTAAAAAGACAATCTACTGGTCACGCAAATGCGAGTTTGATTAACGCTAGTATCAACCAAAAGACGGAAGATATTAAATTAGTTCCTTTTAAATCAGCGATTAATTTAGCTCAAAATAAAAAATATTTACGCTACGCCTTACCTCCATTAATGTTGTTGTTAATT
>CALLPK010000008.1 GCA_938015415.1 uncultured Saprospiraceae bacterium | reverse complement strand
TCTGAACCCAATGAAAATTGCGGCTATTTCCAAAGCGGCCCGCGAAGGAAGAAACGGAAAAGGTTGTATTATTCTTTTTGCAGTGGGCAACGACGATCTCGACTACGTAAGTTACTACGCGGCACATCCGGATGTGATTGCGGTGGCTGCTACCACTAGCAAAGATGAGCATGCCGATTATTCCAATCGAGGTAGAGAAGTGACTATTTGCGCGCCATCCAACGGTGATTGGCCTATCACGGCAGCCCGTGCTTCCTGGGACGAAGGTATCTCCTGGGAAACGGGAGAATACCGGTGGTGGCGAGATGGTCGTTCGCGTGGTAGTAATTACAAACATTTTGGCGGTACTTCTTCTGCTTGTCCGCTGGTAGCGGGTGTCTGTGCACTTATTCTGTCGGCTAATCCTGAACTGACCGCTGCAGAAGTTAAAGAAATTCTTACTCAGACGGCTGATCAAGTTGGTAATCCCAGTGAATATATTAATGGCCATTCGCTCAAATATGGGTACGGTCGGGTCAACGCAGACAAGGCCGTCGCAGAAGCCTTACGTCGTAAAGATTCGGGCAATGAACCACCCGTGGTAGATGATAGTGTCATGGCTGGGCGAGGTATTTTTCGCTTTCAGGTGCGTCGCCAGGAACCTACGGGGTTTGGCGTTCAAATCGGGGCTTTCGCCGAATATGGCAACGTGCTCATTCAGGCCGAAAAACTCGAATCACTGTTCGACGCACCGATTATTGTAAGTATCAATCAGCTGAATGGAAAGACCGTCTATAAGATTGTGGTAGGTGCTTTTGAAGATAAAGACGACGCCAGAGCCCTGCTTAATCGCGTGAAAGATCAAGGAATTAACGGATTTGTACGAGCAATTAAAGATTTAGCTTAAACAACTTCAAAAAAAGAGAATTTTACCCCAGATATTTTTGTTACTGCTTTTAATTTAGGGTATATTTGCGGACGTTTTTGGCGAGGTAGTTCTGGCTACTGATCAAAAACAGAAGTAAATGGCAAGGTAGCCCCGGCTACCAACCTATACTAAAACAATGGCGAGGTAGCTCAGCTGGTTAGAGCGCTAGATTCATAATCTAGAGGTCGGGAGTTCAAGTCTCCCTCTCGCTACTAAAAAAATCCCGTCCCGGCAGAAAGCCGGGACGGAATTTTTTTTTGAAAAATTTCTGTATTTGGATGAGAATGCTTAGGGACTATACTGACTTAGATTTTGGTACCATCTCCCTAAAAGTCATACTAATCCGTCCCAAATTAGAAATCACTTTTGGCAATCCATGTTGCCAGTCCTCCTGCATATCATTCGGCATATAAAACAGAGAGCCCGGTGGTAAAATATAGTTATACAATTCCGTAGGATTGGCTTTTCTACGTACCTGCATGATCCGGTTATCTCCAAGACTTACGATGGCAATCCCCGTATCGGGAACGAGCATTTTAATGGTATCTCCGTGAAAGCCCATTTTTGAACTGCCATCCTCGTAATAATTTAAAAGACAATTGTTTGGACGAAAGCCTAATTCCTCGTGAAGTAATCCGGCAATATTTTGCATTTGATCGCTCATCGGTTGAAAGTCATATGCTTGTTCTGCGTAATCGTAGGGTTCTCCATAACAAGCAGTTTTCCTAGATCTCATATTGGTATCCCACTTGGTATTTTTTATTAATTGAGAAAAAAGACTTTCTGAATTAGAAATGAAATTCCGGATAAATAGAACCTTATTGGTGATATGGTGCATGATGTTTAGGTTGATTACTTAAATAAATTTGTTATTAAAATATTAGCCTTCTAACAATTTTAAAATAGTATCTAGTTCCAGAAAGGTAAAGAACTTCAAAGATTCAATTTCTAAAGATAAAGTATTTACGTTTTTTTATAAAAATAAAATAGTGGGAACTTATTTTTTAAAAAAAATGTCTTTCATATTCAATACTGAAATTCTTAAAAAATAAAATCATGAACACCTTGATCAGAGGTCCGGGGAAAGAGCTGTTGACAAAATTGTATGCGTACAATTTCAACAGTAATTTCTATGGATTTTTTAATTGAAGCCCAAGACGTAATGGAATCTGACTTCCAAAAGGAAGCCGTTACTAGGTGTTCAGGTAGAACTTTAGACGAGTTGAATTCGGTTAGAATTCTCTGGTCGAAAGGTATTCTTTTTTCGCAAAAGAAAGGCAGAGCAAGGACTTATTCTCCTATTTATTTTTTAATCGATGGAGAGAAAACGCCTGCTGAATTAAGATTTGTGGTCCTAACGGATCACGCATCTTTAGGTAATAAGACCTGGGGTAGAATTGATTTTTTGGTCAATCACTTAGGCTATTGTTTGCTAGACGAGCGGAAGAAGTAAATTTTGCGGACTGGTTAGCTGGCTTGCCAGTTAACCAGTTGGCTTTTGCTTACCGTGCTCTTACGGTAGGGTCAACTCAATAACTCTGTCCTTACCGCCACGGATCAACAATTCTCCCCCTCCATTTTTCCAAACCGCTCAATATGCGCAATCACTTCCTCTTTGGAATCATACAATCCAAGATCCAGATTTTTTAGGTCGCCTCGCAGGGACATGAGTTCTATCATGGGATAGATGGGACGTTGATACGACCAGTATTCTTTGTTCATGAAAACCATGGGACTGGCGAAGCCAAAGGAGCGATAATGATTTTGGGTTAAATCCTGAAATATTTCCTGAATGGTACCCGCATTGCCGGGTGAAAAGATGACACCACCTTTGGCAATAGTCAGCAATCCATCTTCCCGTACACTGTTGGCAAAATATTTTGCAATATGCGACGCAAAAGGAGTCGGCGGTTCGTGACCGTACAGCCAAGTAGGAATCCCCAGGCTGTAATATTTTGAGGTAGGATATTTTTCTAAAACTTCAAAGGCCGTTGGGAGCCAGTTTTTATCATTGTAAAGAGGTGCACTACCTAGAAGCTCAATTGCTTGGTATAATTCATCTTCAGGTCGTCCCGCCATCCAGGCGCCGACATGCGTAGCTTCCATGGCTCCCGGTCCGCCGCCTGACACCATCAGGTATCCCTTTTCGGTGAGCTCCCGCGCAATTTCAGCTACTTGTTGGTAGGAGGCATCTTTGCGGCTGATGTTATGTCCACCCATGATGGCTACGATACTTTTGGGATTAAAATCTTTTAAAAAATCTTCGATGGCATCGGTGATCGAATGGTCATGTAATCTACGAGTGAGGGTTTCTCTGATCGAATTAGCTTGCTTGCCAGTTTTTATATAATGGTCGTAGACCAATTTATCATAAGTCTGATCATAGCCAGCTGGTTCCCGGAAATCATAATTATTATAAAGTGTCTCTTTGGTGTATAATTTATTGGGATACACCTCAAAAGGAGCATCGAGGATGGGGAAAATAAAATTATCTTTTTGTAGATAATTCAAAAGATGCTCACTCATTTTACAGCCTAAAAAAAGACAACACTGAAAATGGCTACGTAGCATTTTGTCTTCCAGGGTGGTAAGGTCGAGCGACTGTACCGCAATATCGTTTATGTTTCTACCGGTTAAAATATCGTTCAACTCGGAGATGGAATGGAATTCTTTCATAAGACAATGATACCAAAATCCTACTTAAATTATTGTTCGTTTTATTGATTTTCTATCACTTTAATTTCTACCCGACGATTTTGACTCATCTCCGTTTCTTTGGTAGCGTAAGGAAATTTCATTTCCGAATTACCGTATCCTTTCCACGTAATTCGGTCGGGATTAATATTATTTTTAAGCAAATAATTGTAAACGAGTTTCGCCCGATTTTCTGATAAGATTTGTTGTTTTTTACTGGGTTG
This sequence comes from uncultured Saprospiraceae bacterium, assembly GCA_938015415.1. Taxonomy (GTDB): domain Bacteria; phylum Bacteroidota; class Bacteroidia; order Chitinophagales; family Saprospiraceae; genus JALZUU01. Next base: position 77,065 of record CALLPK010000008.1, on the reverse strand, counting down.
AATAAAATAAGAGCCCTTGCGATAAGGAAGATTGATATGCCCCGCAATTTCTACTTTTAAATTTCCATTGACCTGCATAAATCGTAGTACTTTGGGTAAAACGGGTGCTGACTTAGCAAGTAGTACGGCTTTGTTTCCGACAAAAAATAAATCTCTAATCGCCGCAATTTCGCCGGGGGTAGCGGGTGGTAATTCGAACGAAAGAGTAGGAGCGTCTTTTAATTTGGAGGTCACCTTTAGCATTTGTGTTTCAAAAAAATAACCCGGGGCAAATACGTCGATGCCTACTATGGTATTGATGGGAACTTCTTTACTGAAATAGCCCGTCGAATCCGTGGCGATAGAATCTCTAAATGTTTTGCTGCGAATAATTACCGTGGCTTGTATCGGCGTGCCCGTAACTTTGTCGACGACCGTACCTTCGATGAGTTCCATTGGTACTTTGGGTTTTGGTGCGGTTGGCGGGTCGAGTTTGTATTTGATTAATTCGACCGTGGCGCGGCGGTTCTGTTGTCGACCATTTTCAGTATCGTTTTCTGCGACGGGATTATATTCACCAAACAATCCTATTTCGAGTAATGAATCCGGAATACCACTGGTGATTAAAAAAGTTTTTACGGAGATGCCACGACGTTCGGAAAGTCGCTGGTTGTTTTGGGCGCTACCAATAGAATCGGTATGTGCAGTGATACGGATTTTTACGTATTCGTTGTCTCTTAGTTCCGCAATTATGGCTTCTAGTTTTTGGACATCGTCGGGTCGGAGATCGTCTTTACCAAAATCAAAATAAACTACTTCTTGTACCAATACCTCGGAAGATATTATCGTGCCAGCCGTTGTTTGGCCAAAAGCCAAAAATGGAAATAAAAAGATGATTTCAAACCATAGAAATTGGAAAGTTTTTGCCAGCATAGGACGAAGGTCGTTTATTGCTTAACGTGAAAATTTGGAGAAGATACAAAAAAAGCAGTCTTGCAGTAAGAGACATATCACGTAGCATTTTTTACCTAAACAGAGAAAAAGTATTTTAAGGTTTAGCCTTCGAGTCGGTTCAATCCCGCTTTTGCTTTTCCGTGCAGACTTTGTTTGTATTGATGAGGCGACATGTCCAGGCAGATGTTGTAGGCCGATTTTGCCTTAGCTTTTTCACCCGCTGTTTCGTAAAGTAGTCCCATTTTTAGCGCTGCGTTACAAGCGTAATAATATTTTTGGGAGCGACCCTGATCGATGGTTTTTTGGTAGTACTCGATGGCTTTTTGGGTATTACCACTTTCGTGGAAAATTCTTCCGAGCCGATAAACGTATTCTAACTGAAGACCCGCATCCGCAAAATCTTCCGGTTGATAGCTAAGCAACGAAGCTTCGGCCCGGTCGTAATATCCACCGTCAAACAAGACCCGTGCTTTCAGTAATACAGGATTAGGTTGTTCGCGACTTTCTGCTTCGGTCTGTGCACTTTTATCGCTGCCGACGGATTCGCGACCGTAGTTTTCACAAAAATCCATGAACTGTCGGTACTTGAGTTCATTATCGTTTAACAGATGGAACCAAGCTATTTTTTGGTAGGCTTCTTTGACATAATTGCCATTGCCCATACTGTTAATATAATTTTGTAAATACTGGGGTGCGTCCTGATCTAATCGTCGAAACCGAGCTAGTCCAAGCATAAAATCAAGATAGGGCATTTTATAAAATTTGTTACCCCGTGGACGATCTTCCAGCATTTGAATCGCCAGATCGTTTTTGCCAATCCGCATGGCCATGTTCGATAAAACAAAGCAGGCTAAAGCACTCGTTTTAGGATTCAATTCACCACTGTTGAGAATATTCCAGGCATGGTCGTTGCTGCTGTTATTCAGGTGTAACATTAGAAAAGCGTAGAAAACGAGCGTTTCCGTTTCGAATAGTTTATCCCCGTTTTTGCGGTGAAATTGAATCACTTCTTCCATTTCTCGTTTTCCTTGTTCGATGGTACCATCCATGCCCGCAAGTAATTTAACGGCCCACTTATAGTTGTCCGGTACGGTACCCACGAGTGCGTGCAGCAATCCCAGACTCTTTTTGCTAGCGATAAAATCCGGATGTTGTTCCAGGTTTTTATTCAACATTTTATAAGCAGAACGAATATTAGATAGGGCGGGCAAGTATTCGTCAAATTTTAGGTGTAGTAATGCCCACTGTAATTTTATTTCAGCTTGGGTATATAAATAATAAGGAGAATTGGGATCACCTGCCTCGATCAGTTCCAGGCGGCGATCTTTATTTTTGGTGAGTAACTCAAAAGCCTCTTCATCTTCGTCTATAAAAACCCGCATAAAATCCAAATAATTTTCTACGAAGTAGACCATGTAATTATTGGGATGTTCCGTTTTTTCAGAAGAGAGCAAGAGGCTCGATTCCTGGACTCGTAGCTCGAGTGCCCGCTGATAAGCCAGCCGTACCTCGTCGGTAAACGTAAAATAGGGAGTCGTTTCCGCCTGACTGCCTGAGTTCCAAATAAAACCCAGCATTAAAATAAATAGTACTCTTATATTCATATCGGTATAAAAACGCCTTGAGTAAAAGGATTGTTGCTTGTATTTGAAAGGAGAAAGTGAAATTAACGTGATTTTAAGTACCTGGACAAGTTAAATTAAAAAATCCGCCAAATTTTAGCTAAACATAATTTTGTCCAAGTACTTATGATAATTAGTAGTTGTTCGCCGTTTGCCAATTTCTAGAAAATACTAAAAAAAGAGGCATGATTTCAAGCTGAAATCATACCTCTTCGATGGGTGTTATGCGATATTTTTATTTAGAATCAGAGGTGTCAATAATTTTAGAAAATTACTTTATTCAACGACCTGCCTGCGTGGCGCAGTCAGGCAGGTTCAACGATTCTTTAGATTTTCTTCGTCTTAATGGAACAACCGATCGCTTTCGTAAAATTAGGATCTGGCTTCGTTCCTTTTTCCAATGCCATGATCGCATCTTCTACGTAGTTGATCGTGACAGCCTCCGGATTTTTAGCATTGTTATCGATGGCACCAATGTACTGTACGACCATGTCTTTATCCAGTAGGAACACGTGTGGGGTACGAGTCGCACCAAATAACGGATATACCTGCTGGTTGTCATCAAATAAATAAACGAAAGGGAATTTCTTTTCCTTGGCGCGTGCTTGCATTCCTTCGAAAGAATCTTCTGGTTGTACAACTGGATCATTCGGGTTGATGGCAACGACGGGATAACCTTTTGCGGCCATTTTATTGTGCAGGTCAATCAGACGATCTTCGTACAATACGGAATAAGGACAGTGGTTACAAGTGAAGGTGACGATATAACCCTTGGCATCTTTCATGTCCCCAAGTGACATGACCGTACCATCAACATTTTTTAATTTGAAATCAGCCGCTTTGTCCCCAACCTGATAACCTTTACCATCTTTGTTGACAACGGTTACTGCCTGGGCAGTTTGATCTTTGACAACGTTGATGGATTTTTTGGCAGTTTCCTCAACAGATTCAGCGGCGTTTTCTGCAACTTTACTAGTATCACTGCAAGCAGTAAACATAAGTGTGGAGATTGCTAAAAGCAATACGAGGGAAAATAAATTTTTCATGGATGTTTAGTTTTTGACCCGAGAAAATAGAAAGCTATTTTCAGGAGTCGTGTTATTTTAATATGATTTAAAAGTAAACAGTATTTGTGGATTAGAACGATAGAATCTCCATGATTTCTATAGAAACGGTAGAAATTCAGTGTATTCCAGCTTATTTCAGGGTTTCTACCCAATCGGATAACTCGGGGAAATCATGGAAGGATTTCTCGGCAAATATTTTATCATCACCATGATAGACCATGGTAGCAGGAATTGCTCCTGACCATTCGGGGTCTACGGCTGGAATCCAGGTATTAGAATCCGAATCGTCTAGGACCACCACCTCACCTGGCAAGGGATTTTTTTCCAGAAATGGAAGGAGCTTTTTTTGAATCTGCTTGGGAAAATCCAGGCTAACGAAGATAAATTTATATTTTTGCCCTTCATACTTTTTTTGCAGTTCAATGAAGTAAGGCAATTCGGCTACGCAGGGCTTACACCAAGTCGCCCAAAAGTTGATGATATAAGTTGTATCGGACTTTTGTGTAAAAATCGGCTTCAGGCCAGCGAAATCCACGACGGGAATTTGGGTAGCGTCCGGTGCTACGGTCTCTACCTGTTTGTCTGTTTTAACTTCCGGTGGAGTGGTGGTATTACAAGCTACTAAGAGCACAAGGGAAAATAATGAAAGTAATCTGATCATAGTTTTTTTGGTATTAACGTCATTTTGCCTGGTTTGGTTTTATCAGGATGGTAGAAAGTTCAAACAGTTTTACTTTTTAGAGGTAGTTGCGTTGGATTATTAAAATGAAAAATTAAGCTTATGAGAATTTTCTCTCTAAAATGTGATGCTATTATTTTTGTACTATTACTAATCGCCCTAAAATCGGAGTCCCAAAAATCCTCCAAAAAAATAAACCGCCCCTTCCTCTGAGTAATTCTGTACCGCCCCCCGGAATCCCAGTACCAATGGATCAAAAATATAATGATAGTTAATTAGTGCGCTGATACCCGCTTTTAAACTATTGGTTTTAATCGCAATGTTGGTCGCTCTTTCCACGCCTTCCAGCTGAAAGGAACGCGCCGAAATCCCCAGTCCCAACTGGAATTGATTTTTATCATTATCTAAAATACCGTAAAGGAAATTAAAATCCAGATTAAAAGTTAATAGATCGTAAGTGTCCCGTGCATCCTTGACTCCTTTAGTCGTAGCGAGGCCGCCGCTTACGCCAATGGTAATCGGAGGATAAAAAGTACGGTTGTATTCCACAAAAAGACCTGGTACAAAGCTATTTTGTTTGGCCAGATAGACCTGGGTATAACCGAGTTTGATAATATCTCTTTCATTGTTTTGCGCACTTAGGAACAAGGGAAAACTGAGAAAGGTAAAGAGGAGTATTCTAAAAATCATGAAAATTTGTTTTTTGATAAATGTTTTGCTGCTGCTTGTCTCTTGCTGTTTGCTTTTGCCTTTTTTATCGCGTATCGAATGAGGTTAAGGAAGGCAAGGAGCAAAAAGCCATTATTCCAAAACCAGCAAATTTAAAAATAACGTAAATTTACCCAATGAAAAAAATAATAACCTTTCTTCTGCTGATTACCTCAATACATTTATCCGCCCAGGAAATCGATATCCATTTTGACCATTACGCGTTGCTGGTCCGGGATTTGGATTCTACGGTCAATTTCTATCAGGAAATTTTAGGATTGAAAGAAATAGAAGACCAGACCCAACTGGATCATATCCGCTGGTTTTCGATGGGTGGGAAAACGGAGTTACACCTCATTGAGCAAAAAGATTTTAAGGTCTCCGATGTGATCGGTGTACACCTCGCATTGCGCGTCTCTGATCTGAACGCCTTTATGAAAAAATTATCCGATCATCAGATTTTTTTTAAAAACTGGTTTGGCCTACCGGGCAGGACCAATACCCGACCCGATGGAATTCGCCAGGTATATCTGCAGGATCCGAATGGGTATTGGATTGAGGTGAATGGGGAGTAGGGGAGTGTCATGGAATGCAAAACCTTCACTTATTTTTAAAATATTTTTTGGAATAAGATATTATTGTTTTGTATTATGAGATATATTTCCTACATTACATCAACGTTTTATTGTTTTAACTATAGTTGCTAACCCTAAAATCTCTCACCATGAAATTTCTTTCTTTCTTTCTTTCTTTCTTTCTTTCTTTCTTTCTCACTCCTAGGGCAATGTCCTAATATAGTCACTGACACTTCTACAGGTTTGCCGAGTGAAACACCTGACAATCTCGAATGTATCGAAGCGGCCAATAGGTTAATTGCGGAGTATTATGCTCCAAATATCTATCATATGACGGATATGTCTAGTGATCGTTCTGTCGGAGGAAGAGCGGATTTAATTACTTCAGTATTTTTCGATGTTGATTTTGGTGATCCTGAATTGACAGATGGAGATTTAAGCACTGGAAATAATTGGACAAACTTGGAAAATTATTCGTCAGGACTCACAGGAAATATTGATGCATTGGATCCTTATGTATATTATTCGGTGGTTTGGGCGGAAGATTACTGGATAATTGCTTATGGTTATTATCATCCAAGAGATTGGGCAGGAGGTGGTGCTTGTTGTGGTACCCCGTTTACGATCTCTGATAGTCATGAGAATGACTACGAAGCCAGTATATTTGTAATTAGTCGAGATGATTATAATTTAAAAGGTGCTTTCGCTACATTTCATAAAAAATTCCTTAAGTATTCTACTACTGAAATTGATTTAACAAATAATCCTAATGTATTTATTGATGATCGAACGCACGGTCCGGTGATGAATCTAACAAGTGGAGAATGTATTGAAGACAGCGGTAATCCTTGTGATGGTTGTAAGGCTTTTTTTCCAAACAATCCTAATTTTCAGGTAGTTTATACACCTAGTGAAAACGGAGAAGTATATGTCAATACAACGCCAGGAACAGGAGAAAGATTATATGGTGAGGGAAAGTATAAATTAGAAGATATTTTTGGGTCTCATGAATTTAGTTTGAATAATCAAAGAGATAATCCTTTTGTTTTTAGAGGACCAGCAAATAATCAATTTTACGCTGCAACAGATGAAAATTGCCTTGAAGGAGGTTCTGCTAGCGCACCTTGGGGTTTTGGAAACTTTAAGCACTCAAAACAAGAAATTAGAGCAAGCCGTATGCTTTGCAGAGACAGGAGACCATAACTGTTTTTCATCAAGTATATGGAATCCATCAAGTACTATATGGCCTGTTTCAATAGAATATAATCCTTACTTTCCGCAATCTTGTGATGGGGTAGAAGACGAAATAATTCCAGGTGGAGGAATGATAACAATTGACGAAACCGTAACCTGGGATTTGCCCGAAGATGCAGTTGTAGGTGATATTATAATTAAAGATGGTGGAGATTTAAGAATTACTGATCGGACAGTACTCTTTAAACCAGGAGCTGGGATTGTTATAGAAGAGGGAGGCCAATTATTAACCAGTGGTGCTACCCTTGATGTATGCCCACAAGCACTGGAAGGTCTTAAATGGCGGGGAATCTACGCTCCTAATAGTGATTCTGATATTACAGTAGCTCTGACTCAAGAAACCATTATAAGAAATGCAGAAACTGGACTCTTACTTGGTGCTCAATTTCGAGATGGTAACGGATTAAATTCTCCCACTGTTGCACTAAATAATGCATGGTTTATTGATAATAATATTGGAGTTAATTCTCTTAGTAATGATCTAAGTCAATTTAATCATTGTCATTTTATTAATAATGAGTTTGGTATTAGATTATCTAATGCAGGAGAAGAAGTAGAGCACTTAAAAATAATTTATTCTGAATTTATAGATAATGAGTTTGGGATTGTTGCATTTAATTCTTCTCTAAGAATTGACTCTGAAAATACATTTACTGGAGGAAGAGCAGGGATTGTAGCCGGTTCTACTGATCCTATAACCTCTAATATTATTATAGGACGTCCTTCCTCTAACAGTGGGAATACGTTTACAGATATGAGACAAGCTATTGTAATAATGGGAGTAGGGGGGCCATTGGGGGTATCTATTATCAATAATACATTTAGTAATATTGAGGGAAGCGCTGTTCAAATGATCGGCGAAAGTAGTTTTACAGTAGCAAATAATTCATTTAATAATAGTGGTGAAGGAGTATTCGTCACAGAGAGCGGTAGTATGAGCAACCGGATTCAATGCAATACCTTCACACAATCCGAGAAAGTTGATATCATTTTATATGGTATAAATACGAGCACCCAGTTTTTGGAAAACGATTACAACAGTCCAAATGCTTCCTATAAAAATTTAGCATGGAGTGCAACACTACCCGATATGGGGTCTGAGGCTTTATCTGCATCTAACTGCTTTAATGATGACGTTGGTATAAATCCTGATATTAGATCTGTTTCCAGTAACAATTTTACGTATTATTATAAAAACACTAATGAATGTCAAGAACAGGAGCCTAATGATTTGAGTAGTGTTTTGAAGTTGGTGGCAAACGAACCTGGAAATAATTGCTTAAATGGAATAGGCCCTTTCAATTTCATAGACCCCGGTAATGGAAACGGCGGACAAGTAGATATAAACAATTTTAATGCAGAATTCGTCTGTAAATCTTGTGTCTTAGATAGGATTGAATATCATAAAGGCCAAATCGTTGCCAATGGTGGAAATAATCCTGAAACCGGTTATGTGAGTGTGGAAACGCCTACGACTGATTTGGTAAAAAAAGAACAGCTATTTGAACAATGGATTAACTTTGGATTATATGTTGCCGACGAAAAGAAGGATTATGATTTTGCTGAAAATATCTTATCTCCTTTAAACGATTGGAAATGGAAAGCCAGATATTACGGATTAAGCTTGCAGAAAGAAGATTTTTCAGAAGCAGCTAATCGATTAGCGGCACTTCCAAACGTAAACAGTAACCAGGCGGCATTTAAAAGTACTCAGGAAATTAACTTAAAATATCTAACGGCCAAAGCGTCAGGAACAGAAAGCGAAATAACGAAAGAGGATGTCGAAACCCTAAAAGACATCGGTTTATCTTATAAACTATCTAGTGGATACGCCAGGACTTTATTACTTTTATTGACGGGAGAAATGCTTCCAACCTCGATTCCTGAATTGAAAGAATTTATCAACAAAGATCAGGCTCAAGAAAAGGAAGAAGTTGAAAATTCAATAATACCAGTTAACGAAACTATTGCTATCTTCCCTAATCCGGCTAGAGATTATATTCAAATTAAAAGTGAATCTGACGTAATTACCCAAATACTCTTATCAGATATTTACGGAAAAGGAGTCCTCAAAAAAAGAGGGAACTATCTTTCCACCAGAGTAGAAACAACTGGACTTAATACGGGTATTTATTTAATCCAGATTCAATTGGAAAATGGAGAACTGATTAGTCAAAAGATTATTATTGATAACTAAGAGACTCTTTTAATGAATTTGGTGTTTTTTTAGGATTAAAAGACTAAGTTATATTATATAAAAAGTACAGTTATGCAAAAAGTGCTCATTTTTTTGTTTTTAATCTTTTCACAAGGACTTTATGGTCAATTTTACGGCCATAAAATCTTTGAAGTTGGAGATGAAAATCTAAATGTCTCAGGAATATTTTTCGATTCTTCTAATAATCGAGCATACATTCCCGTAATTTATCCTCCCGGAGATACGTCGACAATAATTACGATTGATTCTGAGGGAAACAGTCGCTTAGATTTTGAAATTCCTGCTTTTTTGTTACCTAAATACTCCTTTACACAAATGGGGGGGGGTAATTATTTTTATGGTAAGAACAACGCAATTCAAAACGATCTACAAGTTATAAAAACGGACATGGTGAATCAAACGGTTTGGCGAGAAGATTTTCGAAACAGTTTAGATTTTTCTTTTCCGATTGATATACTAAATATGAATAATTATTTATACATAACATCGGTTAATGAAAGAACAGAACCCTATCATCGTCGAATCAATGTTAAGAAAGTAGATACACTAGGTCAAGAAATATGGTCTAGGAATTACAATAATACTAGTTATTATGCTTATACTACTCAATCTATTGTTTCTTCTGATAATAATATACTACTATCTGCAATAGTGCAACAGCAAATTTTTGTTGGGTCTCCCAAAAGTCAATTGACAAAAATTAACGACCTTGGTAATATTATTTGGGAGGTATCAGGGGTAGAAAAAATTCCGAATGGGGCAGTAAGAGCAGATTTAGTCGAACTCTCAAACGGAAACCTCGTCCAATTATACGAAGTAGATAAATTTGATGATTTTGCTTACCGTATTGTTTATAATCCTTTTCCGGTGCGGATGGATTGGTATGATGCAAATGGCAATTTTTTATTTTATAAATATATTGAGTATCCTAGTACGGAACAGTTTGTACGAGGCGATGTGACCACAGGAAAGGGAGATTATTTTTTTGTAACCGGAAGTCATAGTGATAACGACATACCAGTAGAACGATACGGCGTAGTAACCAAGTTTGATAACCAGGGCGATACGATTTGGACCAAGCAATATTACCATCCGGATTATCCGACGTTGGACGATTTTAGGACTATTCGAAATTTGGTAGAGTTGGATAACGGAGATTTACTATTAATGGGGATGATCGAAAGCGAGGGTAGTATCAATGCCTGGTTCATGCGCGTCAACGAGCACGGCTGCTTCGGCACGGCTACCTGCGATGATCTCGTAACCAGTGTAGAAACAGATATTGATCTTTCCTTATTAGATATAAAAATATTCCCCAATCCAGCGACGGATATTTTGCGGATTACTTCGGCGGCGGATCGTCCGATTCAAGGAGCTAAATTATATGATTTTAGTGGGCAAACGCTGGTAGATCTTGACCTGCCGAGTGGTGGCCAGTCGAATATAGAAATTTCTGTAGCGGAGTTCCCCGCAGGGAATTATATCTTGTCTTTGGAGCTGAAAGATGGGAAGGTCGTGACGGAGCTGGTTTCTTTATTATAGGAGGGACTATATATTCTTAAAAAATCATGCTATTCGAGGACCGATACAATATGGAGTGCACACTTCTTTGGTCTGTTTTTTTTAGAATAAGTTTGAATTAATGAATTAATGAATTTTTACCAGGCGATATCTTATATTCGATCCATACTGGATCGGGTTCCTTTCCTGTTGTCTGGGAATATAAATATTTGATCCATACTTGGATTACAGGAGAAGCACTACGACTGCTGTTTGAAAATCAAAAACCGTAGATACAAGACATGCCTTACATCTACGGTTTTCATTTTCAAATACCTACTTGCCGCCGGAGAAAGGCAGGTTCAACAAGCGCAGCGATTCAACGATTCAACTTCCTAAACCACCTTATATTCTACCCCTAATTTCTCCAACTCCTTCACAAAACGATTATCAATATTCACTTTTCTTTCTCCGCTGACCAGATGTAATTTCGTTTCGTGGGCTTTGTCTAATAAGGAAAATTTCAGTTTGTGTTTTCCTTTAAATTCTTTACAAATTTTTTCCAGTCCAAACATCAGTTTTTCGTCAATCTGCTCAATGTAAAGTTTGAGGACAATTGAGTGAGAAGTATTTTTTCCAACGCTATCCAGTTGCTGCACTTTGGTCAATTTTAGTTGGTACTCCTCGCTGTTGTAGCGTTTTTGGTAGAGGCCCGTGATAAATAGCACTTCTCCGACCTGCATCAGATGCTTAAATTTTGCGTAGTCTTCACTGAATAATGGAAACTCTAAACTCGTATTAAAATCCTGAATGATAAATAGTCCCCAGCCTGTTCCTTTTCGACTGATCCGGTGTTGAGCACCGATGACGATGACGGCGAGCTTTACTTCGCGTCCTTTAAAACTATCAATTTTATCCAGAGAGCAGGACGCCAATTGCGCTTCCAATAAATAATCGTCCAGTGGGTGACCGGAGATGAAAATCCCTGCTACTTCTTTCTCTTTTGTCAATTTTTCTACCAGACTCCATTTTCTGCCTTCCGGTACGGTTGGTTTGGGAATCAATGCTCCTTCGCTGGCGCCAAACAGCGAATTTGCCGCGTTTGCTTTTTGACTTTGGTAGGCGGCACCGTAGCGCAGCAGGTGTTCCATATACGTATCGTACTTTCCGCTGGGCGCAAAATAAGTAGAACGTTCCAGCTCCTCGTAAAAGTCAAATGCGCCCCCCAGCACCAAACTTTCCATCGCTCGTTTATTAAATGACCCAAAATTGATTCGCTGTAGAAAATCGTAGACATCCTTATAAGGACCATCTTCCCGGCCCTTGACAATGTCCATCACTGGGCCTTCTCCCACCCCTTTCAGGGCGGTTAGTCCGAAACGAATTTGTCCCGCTTTGTTAACGGTAAAATTATCCACCGATTCGTTGACGTTGGGGCCCAAGACTTCAAGTCCCATGCGTTTGCATTCCCGTAGGAAAAAAGTCATTTTGGTGATATCACTCTTGTTATGCGTTAGTACCGACGCCATAAAAGCAGCCGGATGGTGGGCTTTCAGATAAGCCGTCTGAAAAGCAATAAATGCGTAACAAGTTGAGTGTGATTTGTTAAAAGCGTAAGAGGCAAAGGCTTCCCAGTCTTTCCAGATTTTTGCGACGGCTTCTCCCTCGTGTCCATTGGCTTTACAGCCTTCTACGAATTGTGGAAACATTTTATCAATCAGGGCTTTCTTTTTCTTACCCATTGCTTTTCGCAGCATATCAGCTTCCCCCTTGGTAAAGTTGGCTAGTTTTTGCGACAGCAACATTACCTGCTCCTGATAGACCGTGATACCGTAGGTTTCCGAAAGATACTCTTCCATGGCGGGTAAATCATAAACGATCTTTTCCCGTCCGTGTTTTCTGGCAATAAAATTCGGAATATATTCCAGCGGTCCCGGTCGGTAAAGGGCGTTCATCGCAATCAAATCCGCAAATTCCGTGGGCCGCAATTCCTTCATGTGTTTTTGCATCCCGCCACTCTCATACTGGAAAATTCCGATGGTTTCTCCCCGTTGGAAAAGTGCGTAAGTCGCTTCGTCGGTCAGTGGGATTTCATCCGGATCAATATCAATGCCTTTGGTTTCTTTAATAATGGTAATGGCATCTTTGATGATGGTCAGCGTCTTTAAACCCAGGAAATCCATTTTCAATAACCCCGCATCTTCCGCAACGCTATTATCAAATTGAGACACCAGCAAGTCAGAATCCTTGGCCGTGGTAACCGGAACGTAATTGGTAATATCATCCGGGGTAATGATGACGCCACAGGCGTGAATCCCCGTATTTCGAATGGAGCCTTCCAGTTTTTTGGCCTGCCGAATTACTCGTCCGATATCATCCTGACCTTCCGCCAACGCCCGAAACTGGTGGGCCTTGTCCATATCCTCGGAGTTTAATTTTGCTTTTAGCTTGGGTGCAATATCACCTTCTGCCAGTACATCTTTTAAAGTCGCACCGAGCTGTAATGGAAATGTTTTTGCGACGCGATCCACATCCGAAAGTGGTACATCCATTACTCGTCCGACATCCCGCAAGGAAGATTTGGCGGCCATCGTACCGTAGGTAATAATCTGAGCCACTTGATTTTGGCCGTATTTATCAATCACGTAGTCGATTACTTTTTGTCGACCAACATCATCAAAATCAATATCAATATCGGGCATGGAAACCCGTTCCGGATTCAGGAATCGCTCAAAAAGTAAATCGTATTTGATCGGATCTACGTTGGTAATTCCGGTGCAGTAGGCCACCGCAGAACCGGCGGCAGATCCTCGTCCCGGGCCTACGGCGACGCCCATTTGCCGGGCCGTACTGGTAAAATCCTGGACAATCAGAAAATAGCCCGGATATCCACTCGCCGCAATCACTTTTAATTCGAAATCGAGCCGTTCTCTGATTTTTTCGGTAATGACGCCGTATCTTTTTTTAGCACCGGCGTAAGTTAATTGTCGGAGATATTCGTCCTGGGTTTTGATCCCTTCGGGTAATGGGTAAGCGGGTAGAAGTACGTCGCGTTCTAGTTTGAGGGTATCAATTTTATCATAAATTTCCATGGTGGTATCCATAGATTCCGGGATATCTTTGAAGAGGATAGACATCTGATTTTGCGTTTTAAAATAAAAATCAGAGCTGGGAAATCTAAACCGTTTTTCTTCTTCCAGTAAACTGTTGGTGTTGACACAAAGTAAAATATCGTGGGGTGCCGAATCTTCTTCTTCGACGTAGTGGGAATCGTTGGTGGCGATAATTTTCACGTTGTGTTTACGAGCGAGTTTGATCAATTCCTGATTGATATCTTCCTGGCTAACACCCGTTTGATCGATATTTTCGAGGCCGCTGTGTCGTTGTAATTCGATATAATAATCTTCGCCAAAAATATCCAGCCACCATTTGAGGGCCGTTTCGGCTTCTTCCAGTTTTCCGCGCAGGATGAGTTGAGGAATTTCGGCTCCCAGGCAGCAGCTGGTTGCGATAATGCCTTCGTGGTATTGTAGTACGAGCTCTTTATCAATCCGCGGGAATTTACCGTATTGTCCTTCGATAAAACCGAGGGAACAGAGTTTACAGAGATTTTCGTAGCCTTTCCGGTTTTTGGCGAGCATAAGCTGATGGTACCGTTTGTCGGCTTCTCCTTTGGCGCGGGAAAAAGACTTGATATGGCGGTCTTTTACCAGATAAAATTCACAACCAATGATGGGTTTGATATTTCTTTTAGCTGCCTCGGCTACAAATTTAAAGGCCCCAAACATATTTCCGTGATCGGTGAGTGCGACGCCTTTTTGTCCGTCGGCAACGGCTTTATCCATCATGGTGGCAATATCGCTGGCTCCGTCCAGGAGGGAGTATTGGGTATGGCAGTGGAGGTGTACGAATTCCATTGTTTTTGTTTCGAGGTTTTTAAAATTTTTTTAACTTCCGGATATTACTCTTTCGTGCGCTTCCTTCGGTCGCTTACTCAGTCGTAAATCCGGAAGGAAAATTTAAAAATTCCTCTCAACGAGGAACTTTATTTTGAGGGCTTTAAAATTTGCTTATATCTAAACAGATAATTATAAGCGTCGTCTCTGTGAGGCACGAACAGATATGATCGTATTATAATAGTGTGTGTGCTGGCACTCCTTGGCTCACTATAGTTGAATATATTATTCTTGATTTCGATTGAGTACACTTATAGTTAGCCTTTTTACTGTTTCCATTTCTTCAGGTTTACTACTTGCAATATATAAGGTCAACGCTGCTAATGCTTCATTGCTCATTATAGTTGAGTCATTGACAGTATGCAATAAGTTGTTATTTTCAAGAAACAAGAGAAAACAAGCAGCTGCTATTCTCTTATTTCCATCTACAAATGAATGATTCTTTGTTATAAGATATAGAAGCATTGCGGCTTTCTCTTCTATTGTGGGATAAAAGTCATCATCTCCTATACCTTTCAATATTTGCGAGACTGAACTTTGAAAATTTTCATCTTTTTCTTTTCCAAAAACATCAGAATCAAATTCGGATTTCATGGCCTCTACCACGTTGTAATAGTCCTTTAGTTTGGGGTAATTAGCCTTTTTGTTAGTGATTCCCGATTTATCTAATGATTCATGATCATAGTCATCTAATAGACTTAGTCCCTTAGAGAAAGTATCTAACCAACTATAACCTTCATCTTCGGCCTTTTTTTCTATCGCTCTGCCTAATATTTGAATGCCTGATTTTAGAATTTTTACTTCTTGTTTCTTCTGTTCGAGACGTTGTTGATTGACGACATAGCCTTGAACCAAAAGTTCTCTTAACTTAGAGGTTGCCCATATTCTAAATTGTGTTGCTCTGTGTGACTTTACCCTGTATCCAACGGATATGATCGCATCCAAATTGTAGTGTCTTTGGTTCCTTTTGACTTTCCTATTTCCTTCTTGACGAACATGTAAGAAATCCTTACAAGTTGAAATTTCATCTAATTCACCTTCTAAGAAGACTGATTTTAGATGCATCGTTATGTTCTGAGGGGTAGTGTCAAATAATTCTGACATTTGTTTCTGGGTTAGCCATACGGTTTCTCCTTCTAATTGAACACTTAGCTTAATTTGCTTATTTGAATCTTGATATATGACTATTTCACTCATCCATTGATTTTTTTAACATCCCAAAATCTGCTAGTCGTTGCTTATTTATTATTAACCTGCTCATTTCCATGTTATTTCTTGCTTTAATTCTCTGCTTGCATGTAACTCAGTTATTTACACAATTAATTTGGGCGAAAATAATCTATAACAGCTGGGAAAACCAATTACCAAAACTGCCCAAGTCATAACTTAAATACAAGTTTTGTCCTGGAATTTGGTAACCAATAGCGTCTCTTTAAGCGGTAAAAGTATCGTCAGTAAAATTGACATTCATGTAGAGTTCATGGACCTGAAAAAGGCAAATGATACCACGAAAGATGTGTAATTTTTCTCTAGTTGTCTGTCCCCCAAAGATAAGCAAAAATGAGAAAGGGTAGGGGGATCGAGGAGGAGAATATTTCAGGTTTTACCAATTTCGTCGAGATAGATGGCCTCCTGAATTATTTCGTTTATTAATTCCTTTGGGATTTCTGCTACGGAGGCAAATTCGATGCCGCTGACCATCTTTCGCCCTTTGTGATTGAGGAGGCCTTGTGCGTTGGAAAGTTCGCGTCCCCGGAGGAAGACGAGTTCTATCTTTTCTCCTTTGGTGGGATTGAGGTAGCAAATCCAGGTTTTGCCGTCGTAGAAAGGAATTTTGTAACGGAGTTTATCGGTTAGTTGGAGTTCTTGGGTAAAGAGCTGGTGGAAATATTCGAGTACGGCCCGTTGGTGGCCGGAAAACTGGAGGATGAATTCTTCTACGTCGGACATTGTTATTATTAGACTTGAGCAGATCAAATATAGGATATTTCTACTTTATGTGGCGTAGCCTAACTCCTATTATTTAGGATAAAAAATATTTTGAATAAAAAAGGGGTACGCTACGCAAGTGGGTAGGCCTGGGGTGCTAGCTTATTTTCCGTAAGGGAATAAATTTTAGAAAAGAACAAAAAAAAGACAGCAACCGGAGTCACCATCTTCTTTATTGTGTTAAACAGAAAGTCTGTTATATTCTTTGAATTAACGTCCACCGTTTAATTCGTCTTGTAATTTTTCCAATTCTTTCCACTTACCTTTAGCGGCGAGGTTGGATTGTTTTGGCCAGCTACCTGGATTGTGCATTTTATAGCGAGGTCCCGCTGCGGTCAGAACTTTCTGAATACGGCTTACCTTAGCTGCTGCAAGTTGCTTCCAGGTGTGGATACCGTCTTTGTTGAGCAATTGCTCAATTTTTGGTCCGATACCTTCGATTTTTTTCAAATCATCTTTCTTGCTAGCTTTTGCTTTGCTAGTCGTCTTTTTAGTAACTTTTGCTTTTCCCTTACTTTTTGAGGAAGTAGCGGTAGATCTGGAAGCTGATTTAGAAGCTTTTTTCTTGGATTCTTCGGCAGCCTTACCAGTTAACAAGGTTGTTTTACCACGGGTGATGGTTGCTTTACCACGAGTAGAAGTGGTTCCTACTTCTCGCCGGTCTACGATGGTAGCTTTTTGAGCAGTACGAGTTTCACCTACTACTTTTTTAGAAACCTCTACCGTTCCCATTTTAGCCATCATTTTCTTGAGGGAGTCAAAATCAATTGATTTTACTACTTCCACTTCGCGGACGACTTCGACGGGTACTTCTTTGATGATTTCGACCTCTTTGACGATGGTGACAGGAATTTCTTTAATTACTTCGACCTCACGGATCATGGTAATTTCTTTGATTACTTCGACGGGTACATCGCGGAAAACTTCCACTTCGACGATTACTTCGTTGATCACTTCGACGGGTACTTCTTTGATCACTTCTACTTCTTTGATCACTTCTACTTCTTTAATGACCTCAACGGGTACTTCTTTAATGACCTCGACTTTTTTAATGACCTCTACTTTTTTGATCACCGGTACGTTTACTTTTTTGATGACCTCTACCTCTTTGATTTTTTCTACTTCGACGATTTTTTCGACGATCACTTCTTTGATCACCTCAACCTTCTTGATTTTTTCTACGGTATTCTTAGTTTTTACCAATTTATCTTTAGAAACCTTCACCGTTTTAATCGTTGGCTTTGATTTAGCTTTTACCGCTACTTCGTGTTTCGCCTTTACCGTTTTTAGAGACTGCTGTCGGAAAGATGGTGTTTCTTTCAGGATAGTTTCGTAAGCTGAGGTAGCTTTAGCGATGGAGATACCAGCTGATTTACTAACCATAGCGATTAGTTTATCTTTTGCAATTAGTTTTCCAGTGGTGGATTTTTTGCTGGAGGCGGTCGATTTTTTAGTGGTCGACCCTTTTTTACTCGAGCTGGCTTTTTTGCTAGTAGCTCGCGGTTTTCTTTTAGTTGTTTGCTTGTCCTTTTTCATTATTCAATGATGTTAAGTGATAAAATTATGCTTTGAAGATTAGAAAAATATAGGGACTGCGTGAGATACGCACTCCCTAATTGTTGATGTTTACTTTTTACGACCACCGTCGAGTTCGTCTTGTAATTTCTTTAGTTGATCCCATTTATCGGCGGCAGCTAATTTTGCCTGACGCGCCCAGGTACTAGGATCGTGCATGGTGAATCTGGATCCGGCCTTTTGCAGAATCTCACGCAGAATGCCGACCTTAGTGGTGGACAGTTCTTTAAAAGTCGTGATTTTCGCTTTGTGCAGGAGTTGTTCGATCTTTGGTCCAATTCCTTCGATCTTTTTCAGGTCGTCCTTTTTAGTACGACGCGTTCCGGTAGTTGCTTTTTTAGTTGCAGCTTTGCTGGTTGATTTGGCTTTTCCTTTGGCAGTACTCTTTCCCTTGGCAGTAACTTTCGCTTTGGTAGCACCTTTTGCCTTTTTGGTAATTGCTTTCGCTTTTGCTGGTCGTTTTTCTTCTGTCTCTTTCATGGTTCGAGAAACTTCAACGGTACCCAACTGCGCCATTAATTCTTCCAGGTTGCTAAAGTCAAGACCTCTGGTAACTTCTACTTCTTTAATTACTTCTACCTCTACCTCTTTGATGACCTCTACTTCCTTAATAATCTCGATTGGCACCTCTTTGATGATTTCGACCTCATTGATAATCTCTTTGATGACTTCGACTTCCTTAATTACTTCAACGGGTACTTCTTTGATGACCTCCACCGGTACTTTTACTTCTTTAATGACTTCTACCTCTACTTCTTTGATGACTTCGACTTCCTTGATCACTTCAACGGGAACTTCGACGACGGTTTCAACGGGTACTTGCACCTGTTTGATGACTTCGACTTCCTTGATTACCTCAACGGGTACTTCTTTGATGACCTCTACTTCTTTGATCACTTCAACGGGTACTTCGACGACGGTCTCTACGGGCACTTGCACCTGCTTGATGACTTCGACTTCTTTAATGACTTCGACTTCCTTGATCACCTCGACAGGCACTTGTACTTCTTTAATCACCTCTACTTCTTTGATCACTTCGACGGGCACTTCGACGACGGTCTCTACGGGCACTTGTACCTGCTTGATGACTTCGACTTCTTTAATGACTTCGACTTCCTTGATTACTTCTACAGGTACTTCTTTGATCACTTCGACGGGCACTTCAACGACGGTCTCAACGGGCACTTGCACCTGCTTGATGACTTCTACCTCTTTAATGACCTCGACAGGTACCTCTTTGATGACCTCGACTTCTTTAATGACTTCTACGGGCACTTCAACAACGGTCTCAACAGGCACCTGCACCTGCTTGATGACTTCTACTTCCTTGATTACCTCAACGGGCACTTCCTTGATGACCTCTACCTCTTTGATGACCTCAACAGGTACTTCTTTAATTACTTCGACGGGTACCTGTACTTCCTTAATCACTTCTACTTCTTTGATGACTTCGACGGGGACTTCTTTGATGACCTCCACCGGTACCTGAACTTCTTTAATCACTTCTACCTCTTTGATGACTTCTACTTCTTTTGGTTTCTCCTGATACTTAGAATTTAAGTCATCATATTTCAACGTCCATTCGGATTGCAGATCAGAATATCTTAGATTCCAATCTGACACCACACTTTCGTGTTGGTGCTTGTAATTACCTAATTCAATTACCAATAAGTTATATTTGGCTTCCCATTCTTTCATACTACTATCATACTGTAATCGGTATGCATCGTATTCTGCTTTCAAATTGTCGTACTTACTATTCCATTCGAAGATCAGATCTTCGTGTTCGTTACGGAAGTTATCGTACTGTTCTAGTAATAAGTTATACTTCACTTCCCATCCAGCGACTGCTGCGCCACCATCACCACCCATGCTGGCAAAACCAACGGCACTGCTATCACCACCGGAGATGCTCATGTTCAGGACATTGTATTTAGATTCCCAGGAGGTTATAATGTTTGTTTGCTCAGTACGGTAAGTCGCAAACTGTGCATCCAATGTATTGAATTTTGCTTCCCATTCTGCGATGGTTCGTTCTAGTTGCGCGATACGAGCATTTGCCTCATCACGTTCTTTATTCGCGGTATTATATTTAGCCTCCAGGCTGCTGTAAGCACTTCTTGCTTCAGAAAGCTCTTGAGCAGATTTAGTCTTATAAGCATCGTACTCCGCCTGCAGGTTGCTGTGCGTCGTGCTCATGTTTTGGTATTTCAGCTCTAGCTCCTTGTATCTGCGGTCCAGATCCTGGTGCTGACCTTCCAGGGTTTGGTAACGGGATTTCCAGTTGGTGAAATCTGTTTCCATGTCATTATAGCGACCCTGTAGCAAACCAAGGCTGCTCACGGAAGAATCGTAATCTCCCTGAATTTGTAAGGTTTTTTGTTGTTGACTTTCATAAAGTCCCTGAAGTTCTTTGATCCGGCTATTTCTTAATAACCATCCGATTACTCCTCCAATCAAAGCTGCCCCTAATCCCCATAATAGTGCTATTGGTATACTGCAAAACATATTTTTATATTTTTTTAAGTTATTGGTTAATGATTGTTCTCAAATTTTATTTAATGGTGATTTCCACCCGTCTGTTTTTAGCTCTTCCGCCTTCGGTGCCGTTGTCTGCGATTGGTTGATCGGGTCCCTGGCCGGTAGCGGAAACAAGATTTTGATTGATTCCGCCATTTTTACTGATGTAGTCCCGAACAAATTCTGCCCGTTTACGGCTTAGTCGGCGATTGATTTTTTCGGCGCCCCGGTCGTCGGTATGTCCTACTGCATTTAGACGTCCTCCTTCTTTATTGTCCAGATAATAAATCAGATCAGCGAATTGGTTCCGTTGTTCAGGACTCAGTGTTAAGGTTTCTGAATTAGTTTTGAAATAAAGGACAATCGGTTTGGCGCGTAAGCGTTTTTCAACTTCGGCGAGTTTATCACCACTCTCTGCGCCGTCGAAGAATGCGTAAGTAGCACCGCCAATGGTTTCTTCGTTGACAAAAGCGAGTGTATTTTCCATTCGAGCATCTATGTCGATCTGATTGGAAGGAACACCCATTGCAGTCAGCATACCTTTAATCTTATTAGCTCTGGCCATTCCGAGAGAAGGTAGTACACTGCTGTTGGTTTCCTGATCGGTATATAATCCAGTAATTTTTATTGACCGCTTTGGATTGGCTTTTAGATAATCAGCCGTTTTTTGAAAAGATGCGGTCACCTCGGCTGCTACTGGATCAATATATTCGTAAGAGGACATTGGAAAGATTAAATTGCCATCTGCGGTAGTACCAAAAGCAGCAGCGTCCTGAATATTCAGATTGCGACCACCAGCAACGGTACCGAATACATAAGACATACCTCCTACAATTCGCTCGTCATTCATTTCGAGATTTTCTTTGACCATTGAACCGGTTAATAGTTGTGCTGCTGGAACACCTAATCCAATCAGATAGCCCTTCATAGCATCTCCTCGTGCCAGTCCAAGGTTGTCAAAGCTGGTATTGTTTTCCTCCGAGGCCATGTAATGACCATTGAGGGTAACAGACTTGGTTGGATTTTCTTTTAGATAAGTAGCTAGGTCGTTAAATTCTGTTTTAACGTTAGTGGATTCGATGATGGGAGCTGCTCCGTTAATACCAAATAGTAAGTTACCGGCATTTGTCGCCGCAACGGTGGTTGCTCCGTCTTTGATTAGCAGACCGCTGGTCGCAGCAGCACCGATACCACAGCAAAATGTCTTAGCAATCAAAGCTCCACCTATAACCCAAAAAAGTAGGATAATAAACCAAGTGAGGGGGTGTCGCATAGTTGTATGTTTTGTTTTTAGTTAAAAAAATATAGATAAGAAAATTCGTTCTGATATTAAGACCCTAGATTAGCGAATTAGTCACAGTAACAAATTTGAGAAATTCAGGTTGAGGTTTATATTTGGATTGATGGTAAAAGTAAAAAAAAAATAACAAATCTTAGCATCGTTTTTTAAAATTTAAATTTAGCGTTTTTTTTTAGGTAGGAAGTGTAATTTTTTGGTGATATTAATTATATTTTTTATATAAAAATAAGTATTGTTACATTCATTCATGGCGCTGTAATTTCTTAACTTTAATTTCGTTTTTCAATCCTTAACTAAAGGATTGAATTGCGTTGTTGATAATATGTGAATATTCACTATGAAATTGTTTATTTTTGTTTTATGAAAAATATCACTATTCAGGACGAGTCCATGACCGGAAAGTTGCTCAATGAGTTGCTGTTGCAAATTGACGACGAAACACTTACGGTAGCTGATTTAATCAAGGCACGCGTGCACGCCGAAGTGGAGCAGTTTAACCAAAATACACATCCTCATTATTTCGGCCTGGTACAGCCTGCTGCTGCCGAACGAGTGCTCAATGGTTATAAAATGAAAAAAGGTGCAACGATTGACGCTGAAAAGCAGACTTACGTAGCTTTGGATGCTTTTCAAAAAAATGGATTTTTTGTATTGATAAATGATTATCAGGTAGGTGATTTGCACGAAGAAATTCTTGTTGATAAACACACCAAGGTCAGCTTTGTCCGTCTTACACCGCTGGTAGGAGGCTGATTTAGGAATACTGAATATTGATTAAATGAATATTGAATTTTTAAAGTAGTTAGCGAGATACTTTGTTTATCATAAAGGCACCATATTTTTTACTGTAGAAGCGTTATTCAATATTATTTTAATAGATCCTTAGAATGTCTCCTCAGCTTAAAGCCAATCGACAAATTATTATTACTCGTATTAAAAAATTTCAGGATGACCTGAGTTTTTTTTACAATCATTCTACGGATGAGGATAAAGGCCGTGCCTGGCAATTAATCTTTGATCATTTTTTTACAAAAAAAACCGGACGACCTACTAAAGGCTGGAACCGGAAAACACAGGAGTTGATCGAGTTGATCAGCTTACCCATTTACCAAAAATATACCACTGGATTTCTCCGCAAACTCTATGATTTGGTGTATTTAATTCAACAGACAAAGACCGGAAATGAGCTTTATTTTTTACACGAACAATTTCAGGAACTATTCAAAGGAATGATCTGGGCCGCTCCCTTTGTAAATGACGATCATCTTACTGGTTTGATCGAAAATATTGGTTTAATTTGCTTTAAAAAAATCCCTACGCACGGTGCCATTTCGGTAAAAATTGGTAATGCTTGTCTCTATAGTTTAGCCAATTTGCCAGATCTTGGCGGTATCGAACAACTCTTACATTTTCGTAATAAAATTATTTACCCTTCCGTACGTCGCAACGTAGATAAGCACCTCCGTCTCATTGCCAAAGAATACAAAATAACTACAGATCAACTGGAGGAGATGGCCGTATCAGATTTTAAACTTTCGGCGGATTATAAAATAGTAACCTCATTTGGAACGCATACTGGTGTGATTGCTATTGAAAAAGATGGAAAAGTGGTGACTAACTGGTTTGCTGGAAAAGATAAATTACTAAAAAATGCTCCTAAGTATGTGGATCCGGTAGCGGTTAAGGATTTTAAAAATGAGGCGAAAAAACTAAAAAACTACCTCAGTGTACAGCGTCGAAGAATAGAAGATGTTTTTTTACGCCGCAGACTGTGGCTTTATGAAATCTGGGAAAAATATTACCATCTCCATCCACTCGTTCGCCATCTCAGCCATCGGCTTATCTGGCAATTTACGCAGGATGAAAAAAGCGTAGCGGCTGTATTTTGGGAAGGGTACTGGCAAACTGTTGATGGAAAAGTCATTGACTGGATTAATGCGGGAACAACCGTAGCGCTTTGGCATCCTTTCCATACCTCCGCTCCTGACGTCCTGCAGTGGCGTACCTGGCTGGAGGAACACCAGGTCCGGCAACCTTTTAAGCAAGCTTATCGGGAAATTTACTTGCTAACGGATGCGGAACGGAATACGGGCAATTATTCGAATCGCTTTGCGGCCCACATTCTGCGGCAGCACCAATTTGCCGCACTCTGTAAAATTCGCAACTGGCAATACAAACTAAAGGGGCAATGGGCCAACGACAGTATTCCTACCATTGCAATTCCCGCCTGGGATATGACCGCCGAGTTTTGGGTGGAAATTGACTGGGAGGGAGAGGCGACAGAAAAAGGGGCTTTTCATCTGATTTTTACCGATCAGGTACGGTTTTATAAAGACGACGAACAACTGGAAATGGACGACGTGCCAGCCATTGTTTTTTCGGAAATTATGCGGGATGTTGATCTCTTTGTGGGTGTTACCAGTATCGGAAATGATCCGGGCTGGCAGGATAATAACACCGAGCATAATGACTACTGGCGAAACTATTCCTTTAGTGAATTATCTGCTTCTGCCAAAGTCCGGAAAACGGCACTCGAAAAGCTTATTCCCCGGCTGAAAATAGCGTCAAAATGTCATTTTGAAGATCGTTTTCTGGTCGTAAAAGGCAGTCGTCGAACCTATAAAATTCACCTCGGAAGCGGAAATATCCTGATGGAACCCAACGACCAGTATCTCTGTATTGTACCCAACCGAAAAGACCAAAAACTGGACAAATTATTCCTTCCTTTTGAAGGTGATCAACTCCTTTCTATTATCGTTAGTAAAGCACTGTTGTTAGCTGCCGATCAACAAATAAAAGATCCGGTCATTCTTGAACAACTTCTGGACTAATTTTTGAAGATTAAGTTAATCGTCCAAACCAAGTCCAACTCTTCTTCATTCGACCAACGTGTACTGAAAATTATATTTAAAAATAATTAGACTTTAAACTGAAGTGTTTTGTAGAGATATTTTAGAATAAAGTCTACTATCTAACTGAATTTATGAAGTTCTACAAACTCATAATAATTCTATCGCTGTCTTTTACGGTATTTTCTCAATTGAAATCCAGTACGACAGATAGTCTTTTACAGGTATTACAGACCTTGCCGGATGATTCGGTTAAGGTGATAACTCTAATTGAGTTGTCCAGAGAGATGATGAATACGGATATGAACCTTATGTTTTCTTATGGCCAACAAGCAAAACTACTGTCAGAAAAGATTGATTTCCCCTACGGAATTGTTAAAGGAATGAATTCTATGGGTTTCAGTATGCAAATGCAAGGTAAAACAGATGCTTCTTTAGAAATTTTTGAAGCCGCCTGTAAAGTGGCCAAGGATTATGGCCTCTGGAAACTGGAAAGTACTATGATGAATAATATTGGGGTAAATTATTATTCCAGAGGAGATTATACCAGGGCATATATTTATCATCAGGGTGCCTGCGAAGTTGCCAGATCAAAAAAGGATACCCTTGGTATTGCGATTAATCTCTGCAGCATGGGAGAAGATCTTGCGGCGGATAATCAGCATCTTCGAGCGATAGAGGTGTTAATGGAATCAAAAGTTTTATCAGAGTATGTAAATCATGATTATCTGATAAACATGAATATTGTTTTAAGTACGAATAGTTATCTATACTTAGAAGACTATAATAAAGCGGACGAATTGTTGGAAGAAGGATTCCAAAGATTAGAAAAATATGAGGGAGATAATTATGGTTATGTGCTTAGTTCATTTTACAACCTGAAAGCCAGACTTTTAGAGGTGCAAGGCAAAAAAGAATTAGCTTTAGTGATGGCTGGAAATGCAGGAAAAATCGCGAGGGAAAAGGGTTTTTCAGATCTAATCAGTAAAAGTTTAACTACCTCTGCGAAGATTTATTTGGCGCAAAATGAATTTTCTCAGACGATTGCCGCAGCTAATGAAGCACTCAAACTATCCATCGAAAGTGAAGCACTCAATGATCAGAAAAAGAATTATCAATTATTAACGAGTGCGTATGAGGCAATTAAAGACTACGAAAATGCTTTTTTGATGAAAACCGAGTATCATAATGTTAGTGATAGTCTGACAAAGTTAACACTCGAACGAAATATCCGCGATCTCGACTACCAGCATCAGCTCACGCAAAAGGACGCAGAAAACCAGGTGCTGAAAGCAGAGCAGGCTCAAAATCAGGCCTTGATCCGCCAACATACCTATGGTGGAGTCGCAGTACTTTCATTATTCGGGTTGATGACTCTGATTGCGCTTACCCTTTACCGGGGTAAGCAGCGCAGAGAAAAAAATAACCGGATGCTGGAGGAACGGGTAAAATCGAGAACGGTAGAACTAGAAGAGGTAAACGAACGACTGAAGGTAAGCAACGAAGAATTGGAAAGATTTGCTTACATCACCTCTCACGATCTGAAAGAACCCCTGCGGAATATTAATGGATTCGTAAAGTTATTACAACGGGAAGAAGGCAAATCTAAAAGATCTGAGGCAGAAGATGAATACTTTGGTTTTATTCTGCGGAATGTTAGTCAGATGCAACAATTGATTAATGATGTGTTGTCATTTTCTAAAATTTCTTCTCAAAATATAGAGGTATCTCAAGTCTCCGTCGCAGAACTCGTGGAAGAGACAAAGATTGGGTTGGCTGCCTTAATAAAAGAAAAAGAAGCAAGTATAGACTTAGGGGAGATCCCACTCATTTGTACCAATAAAGCTCAATTAAGAATTTTACTCAAAAATTTGATTGAAAATGGCATTAAATATAATGATAAACTGAATCCAAGGGTTTCTATCAACTATCAATTGGTTGAAAATACACATCACCTCTTCATCTCAGACAATGGGATTGGGATTGAAGCTTGTTATCACGATCAGATTTTTGGTATGTTTAAAAGACTTCATAATCGAAAAGAATATCAGGGTTCTGGCTTGGGACTTGCTATTTGTAAAAAAATAATTAATCGACTCGGTGGGAATATTTTACTAGAGAGTGATCTTGGTGAGGGTAGTCATTTTACGGTTGTTTTACCTGTAATTGCTACGAAAGATTACCATCAATCCGAAGCTGTAAGCCAGGAACTGCATCTTTTATAAAGTGTCCAGTAATTTTATACACAGTGTGCTGGTAGTTGGTACACATTTTGACTATTGATAATAAGCTGATTTGATGATACATTTTTAAAATAGTTTTATTTTCTGATTGTAACCAAAGGAAGAATTGTACGTAATACATATATATTAAAAATAAATATAAAATATACTCACTTTTGGGTGAGTGTTTGTTCATAGTTTTTGTTTTTTGTTTTGTCTCCCGGCATTTGCCGGGAGAATTTTTTTCCTTTCTTTTTCCTTTTTTCTATTTCCAACAAAAAAAACAATCCATCCGTATGTTAACGAATGGATTAATTGTCTGAAGTTGTTTAAGAAGACCCACGTTATTAAGCCTTAGCTGTAACTAATGTGGTTGCTTACCGGCAAGATCGTCCTCATTCTTAAATACTGTCTCTTTTAATAATTCTGCCTTTGGCAGTTTAGAAACGAGTATAGGATTCGTTTCTAAAAATAGTGTTTGTTTTTTGTTTTGTCTCCCGGCTTGTTACCGGGAGCTTTTTTTTAAACAAGACACCGAGTTATTTTTTATCTCAAGATACTATTACGCCATATACTAGAAACAGACTGCCTCTTCTTTCTTTGCTTCTACCCCAATTAAACTATGATCTGGTATAATGGCGTTGCGGTGAATAATCACGATGCCACCGCTGATGGTAAAATATTCGTGTCGAGCATCGGGTAAATCCTGAGTACCCAGGATTTTTACGTGATTGCCAATTCTGGCATTTTTATCAATAATAGCATTCTCAATTTGGGCGTGCTCACCGATACCGATAGCAGGCATTTCTGGTGTTCCATCTTCATCCCAAAGATCATTTCCTAAAATTACCGTGCGACGAATGACCGCTCCTGATCCGATTCGGGCCAGATTTCCTACAACGGAAGTACTCAATTCTTTTGCCGCTATTTTTCCACCTTCTCCAAATAGTACATCCTGCATTTGGGTACCTTTTATCTGACTTGGAGGATGCATAGTTGGGAGTGTAAATACCTTTTTATTCAGACCAAATTTATAACTAGCATCTCCGGTAGCCAGTTTCATATTGGTATCAAAATAAGAACGGATCGTTCCAATGTCTTCCCAGTATTCATCGAATAGAGAAGAGTAAACTTGATAATTATTTTTGATGGCGTGTGGAATAATTTCCTTTCCAAAATCCAGCGCGTCTGGCAAGTCGGAAAATAATTGATGGATCGCATCTTTACGGAAAAAATAAATACCCATCGATGCAAGGTAGTTTTTACCCTTTAGGATTTGTGGCATATCTAAATCTGACTTCCATTCTTCGACTACTTCTGTTGTCGGTTTTTCAATAAAAGATAAAATACGCTGCTGGCTATTCGTCTTCATAATCCCAAATCTGGTAGCTTCCTTAGCGGTCACTGGTTTGGTGGCAATGGTGATCTCCGCATTATTGTTGATGTGCTCGGATAGCACGTCTTGTAAATTCATTTCGTAAAGCTGATCTCCAGACAGGACCAGCAAATGGTCATAATCCAGTTGGTTGATGTAGCTCAGCGATTGTCGTACGGCATCCGCAGTACCGCGGTACCAGTTCATGTCGTTTTGCCTTTGCTCCGCCGCCAGGATCTCTACGTTACGATTGCTAAAGGCGTCAAAGTTGTAAGTGTTTTTCAAGTGTTGATTCAGCGAGGCTGCGTTGTATTGTGTCAGAACAAAAATTTGGTCGAAATTCGAGTGCAGACAATTGGCAATCGGAATATCAATTAATTTGTACTTGCCACCAATTGGAACGGCAGGTTTAGAACGATGTTGTGTGAGTGGATAAAGTCTACTTCCAACACCACCTCCGAGGATGAGGCAGATAGTTTTATTGGACATAATTGTGATTTGACCCTAAATCATCGAAGTTGATTACCTTTGTAGAACAACGAATAACTTAGGCTGGTTAGCGTGAAATATACATTAAGTATAACATGTATACTATAAATTGAAATACGATAAGAAATGAAAAAAGATACAAATGCAACTAATCTGATTCAAAACCTGCGCGAAGACTACCGGGCCAGTACCCTGGAGATGGGAGATACTAAAAATGACCCGTTGGAGCAGTTTAGAATTTGGTTTAACGAAGCGCTAAAAGCGGAAGTTCCAGAACCGAATGCGATGACACTGGCCACCGCTACACCGGATGGTATTCCCTCGGCCAGGGTTGTACTATTAAAGAAATACGATGCGGAAGGATTTGTGTTTTATACCAATTACGGTAGTCGTAAAGGCCAGGAACTTTTGCTCAACCCGAAAGCAGCATTGGTATTTTGCTGGCTGGATTTACAGCGGCAGATCAGAATAGAAGGTGAGGTAGAACTTTTGTCTAAAATAGAATCACAGGCTTATTTTCAGAGTCGCCCCAGATCCAGTCAGATCGGCGCCTGGGTAAGCAATCAAAGCCAAATTACAAAAGGAGATCGTTCTGAAATCGAAGCCAGAGAGATTGAATTAAAGGAGCGCTTTAAAGATGTAGAACAACTACCACTGCCAGAAAATTGGGGAGGTTTTCGGATTATTCCCAAAAATTATGAATTCTGGCAGGGGCGTACGAGTCGTTTACACGATCGGATTTTTTATAAAAAAGATGGAACGGAGTGGGGGAAGGTGAGGTTGGAGCCTTGACTCTTCTGGCGTGTTTGGCTTTCGGTGGGCTTTTTCTCTTCTGATGGGTTTGGCTTTTTTCTCTTCTATTGTGTTTGGCTTTCGGTAGGCGGACGATTGGCTAAGAGTTGGCTTTCTTCTTTTGTGTTCTAAGGTTGACGAGAAAATTGAGTTTGCCATTGAAACTTCACTACAAAAAAAGCGCCCGTTTCGAAGAAACAGACGCTTTTAAAAAGTGGTCAATTGGGGTTAACTTTATATTTTTGTTGAGTATTTAAATCAAATTACTGATTCTTACCATTCACTTCTCCGGTTTCTACCTCTACCGTTTCCGCCTCGTGCTCGTTCAATAAATGTGGGGCAGATTTTCCGTTGACCGTTGGCACTTGTTTGCCAAGATATTGAGGTAAATCCATTCCTGCCATGTTGAACAAGTCGCTCAGTGGCGGTACGGATTTATACAATCCGGAGACGAACTTGGAAGTGGAGTTCCCTTCTCCTTCGTTGCCGTTGCCACCATCCCAGACGGTCACTTTATCAATCTTGATATTCTTAATCGCTTCTACCTGCGTTGCGACTAGTGTTTCTAATTTATCCGCAATCAGCATTAAGATGGCATCTCTGCTGTTTCCGCCCGAAGCTTTAACCAGTTGATCAAAACCCTGTGCCTGCTTGCTCATTACTTCGTACAAACCTTTTGCTTCGGCCTGCTTCTGTAATAATACCGCATCTGCTTCTCCTTTGGCAAGTAATCTGATCCGCTCAGCTTCGGCGCCCGCTTCGATTTCTAGTTTACGTTTTGCAATTTCTGCCTCAACAATTTCGTCTGCTTCCCGGGTCGCACGCTCTCTGTCGGCACGCGCCATTTCCGCTTCTTTTTCTGCCACGTAAGCATCCTCCAAAGACTTTGCTTTCTGAATTTTTTCGGCGGCGGTTGCTTTCCGTAAAGACTCGGCTTCGGCTACTTGACGTTCGGCGTTGGACTGGGCGATCAAAATGGCGGATTCGTTTTCTCCGTTAATGGCTTTAGCGTTGGATTCGGCTTCCCCGATTTTAGCGCCCGCTTCGGCATCGGATACTTTGATTCGCTGATCTCTGCGAGCGTTAGCTTCTCCAATACTACCATCTCTGGTTTTTTCGGCAACGCTCATTTTTGCGTCGTTTACTGCTTTGGCTGCGGCTTCCTTACCTAATGCTTCGATATAACCGGATTCGTCCTGGATATCGGTCACGTTTACGTTGATCAGCGACAATCCAATTTTACGCAACTCCGAGTCTACGTTGGTGGCTACGTTGCTAAGAAATTTATCACGGTCAGAGTTAATTTCTTCAATGTCCATCGTAGCGACTACTAGCCGAAGCTGTCCAAATAAAATATCTTTGGCAATTTCTCTGATTTGATCAGTGGTCTTTCCTAGTAGACGTTCTGCTGCGTTGAGCATGGTGTCCGCTTTATTAGAAATACCTACTGTAAAACGAGAAGGTACGTTTACCCGGATATTCTGCTTACTTAAAGCATTTACCAAATTTACATCAATGGAAATAGGTGTTAAATCCAGATATTCATAGTCTTGAATGACGGGCCAGACAAAAGCCGCACCCCCAGCGAGCGTTTTTGCGGAAGTTCCTCCACCGGTTTTACCATAAATCACCAGAATCTTATCCGAAGGACATCTCTTATAGCGGGAGACAAAAACTAGAAATACCAATACGATCAGACCAATAAATCCAGCTAATCCAAATACAATTAAATTTTCCATAATATAGGTTTTTAAGTTTCGTTAATTTATTATTTGACCATTATTAAAATGGGGTTTATTTTCTTTTAATTTTTTCAACTAATAGTAAATTATCATCCAATACCTCTACGACTTTTACTTTCGTTCCAGTCGGAATTTCGAGGTTTTCGTCCGTTACTGCGTCCATTTCTTTCAAAGCACCTTTTAATTTTAAATGAATTTTTCCATATCCTGATTTTGCGGCGGGAATAAAGAGATATACTTCACCCGTATGATTGATGGCCGAGTTGGGATTAAAAGTACCCGACTCATCGAATTGGGTAAATTTATACATCATATATCCAACAATTGCCATTGCCAGAAATCCTGAGATCAGCGACGTTATAATCGCGACCCAAACACCAAAACCTGCATCGAGCATCAGTACGCCGGTCCAACCAAAAAAGGTGAAAAACGCAATAATCGAACGAATCGAGAATAGACTAAAATCGGCGTCCATTCCAAAATCTGTATCTACATCTCCGTCCATATCCAGATCAAAATCTACCCCAATCAAACTGAGCACAAATTGAATGACGAATAATACACTGAAAACGATCGAAATGCCCCAGAAAGCCTGTCCAGCTCCGGTTAATCCTTCCCACCAACCATTTGAAATACTTAATAACATAACTGGTTTCTTTTTTTCTAAAAATAAGGATAAAAATTAGTTTTTTACCATTCTATTCGACTAATGGCCTCGTTTCTTCGCCTAAAGATCAAATCTCCTGAATTTTTTGTTCACTTGATTGGTAGCAATATTCGACTAATCTATTGAATCTAAAATAGGGATACTGATAATTTGAGTCAGACGCTCTGGCAACCAATAAATTCTTGTAACTTTGGGCCAGGAGAAATAGCTACTATGAAAACCGCTCTTCATCCTAAAAGTTTTCTTTTTTTTTAAACCAACATTTGCTGTTGCAATCATTCTTAAAAGATGAGAATAATTTTGACAGTTTAACTTCTTAGTAACAGCTAAACTTATGGGTACGGTAAAACTGTTTTCTGGAATCAATTCAAAATATCTCGCCGAAAAGATCGCCGATTATTATGGTTATTCATTGGGTAATAAAACGCTGCTGAAGTTTTCGGACGGAGAAATGCAGCCAATTATTAATGAATCAGTCCGCGGATGTTATACCTTTTTTATTCAATCTACTTTTGCTCCTACGGATAATCTGATGGAGTTGTTGCTGATGATTGATACAGCTAAGCGAGCTTCCGCCGAATATATTATTGCGGTCATTCCTTATTTTGGGTATGCAAGACAAGATCGAAAAGACAAACCGCGAGTGCCTATTTCAGCTAAGTTGATTGCCAACTTACTGCAAGCGGCGGGGGCTAATCGAATTATGACCATTGATTTTCACTCCGATCAGCTTCAAGGCTTTTTTGATATTCCCGTGGATCACCTTAAAAGTGAAGCAATTTTTATCCCATATTTGAAAAAAACAGATTTGTCTAACGTTACCTTTGCTTCTCCGGATGTGGGAGGTGTCAAGCGTGCACGTACCTACGCACAATATTTTCAGCGGGACTTGGTTATTTGTGATAAATATCGAAAAAAAGCCAACGTGGTGGCAGGCATGACCGTTATCGGTGACGTAAAGGATGCAGATATTATTTTGGTGGATGATTTA
Organism: uncultured Saprospiraceae bacterium; assembly: GCA_938015415.1. Classification (GTDB taxonomy): domain Bacteria; phylum Bacteroidota; class Bacteroidia; order Chitinophagales; family Saprospiraceae; genus JALZUU01. Next base: position 44,042 of record CALLPK010000008.1, on the reverse strand, counting down.
GTAGATACAGCTGGTACACTTTGCCGGGCGGCCGATATCATTATGGATAAAGGAGCGAAAAGTGTCAGAGCGCTTTGCACCCATCCGGTTTTATCGGGTGATGCTTACAAAAATATTGAAGCATCCAGCATTCAGGAGGTGATTGTTTGTGATACCATTCCCTTGGCGCAAACTTCTCCGAAAATTAAGGTGCTTTCTACCGCTAAACTCTTTGCCCGGGCTATCCGAAATACCCACGAACATCGCTCAATTTCGGCTTTATTTGTAGATGGGTAGGAACGGGTTATTCAGTTAGCTCAGACAAAGAAACCCTCATAGTCTTTAAATTTACACTTTTGCTTTAAAATACTAGGCAATTTCCCTCAAAACTGTTATCTTTGCAATCATTTTGGGGAAAACCCTCAAGTTTGGTCTAAAATTTCAAATAGATATATAATGGAATCAGTAGTAATTAGTGCTAATGCCCGCCCAGGGATTGGAAAAAAAGCAACAAAAGCAACTCGTAAGGAAGGATTAGTGCCCTGTGTCATTTATGGTGGTGAAAAGGTAATCCACTGTAGCGGACCTGCTTTGGCTTTTCGGGATTTAATTTACACTCCTGCCTTTAAGCTTGCTGAATTAACGGTAGATGGTAAAGTATATAAATGTGTTTTACAGGATATTACTTTTCATCCAGTAACGGGCGATATCGTACACATCGACTTTTTAGAATTAGTAGAAGGTCAGCCTTTAAAAGTAATGATTCCAATTCGTTTTAAAGGAGTTGCTCCTGGTGTAAAGACGGGTGGTCGTCTAAACCAAAAGGTGCGTAGAGTGAAAATAAAAACAACGCCAGATAGTCTTGTTCCAGAATTATTTGTTGATATTTCAAAATTAAAATTGAACGAATCGGTTCGGGTGAGTGATATTGAAGTGACGGATAAAATGGAGGTGATGACTTCCATGAATATTCCCGTAGCATCGGTCGAAACACCACGTGCATTGCGTAGCGCAACAGCAGAAGAAGAGGAAGAGGAAGCAGCAGCAGAAGGTGCAGAAGCGGAAGGTGCAGAAGCAGCAGCGGAATAAATCAAATAGGTTTATTAAAAGTAGAGAAGAGAGATATTGGTCATCCCAATATCTCTTTTTCGTTTTAGCGGATTTATAAAATCAAAAATATGCGAATTACGCTCCTGCAAACCAATCTTCACTGGGAAAATCCTGCCACTAATCGAAAAATGTTTAGCGCAAAATTTGCCAGTTTAATCGGGAAAACAGATCTCGTAGTCATTCCGGAAATGTTTACGACTGGCTTTAGTATGCGATCCAGAGAACTTGCCGAAACCATGAATGGTCCTACGGTCGCGTGGCTACGGGAGGAAGCTACAAAAATCGGGGCGGTAATTACGGGTAGTATGATTATCCAGAAAGAAGATCAATTTTTTAACCGATTGCTATGGGTGACGCCCACAGGAGAGGTTATTTTTTATGATAAAAAACATCTTTTTACCCTCGCGGGTGAACACAAATATTTTACACCGGGCACCGAGCGGATACTGATTGATTATATGGGTTGGAAAATATGCCCATTGATTTGTTACGATTTACGTTTTCCAGAATGGTCCAGAAATAAGGGGAATTATGACTTGCTGATTTACGTAGCCAGCTGGCCCGACCGACGGCGCGAAGCGTGGCGAACCTTACTTAAAGCACGAGCCATCGAAAATCAGTGTTATACCATTGGCGTCAACCGAGTAGGGGAGGATGGTGCAAAATTGAGCTATGCCGGAGATTCTACGCTGGTTGATTTTGCGGGCAAGCCATTATTAGAAGCGCAAAAAATAGAAGGAGAATTTACCGCCAAAATATTCCTATCAGAACGACAGGCTTTTATGAATAAGCTTCCTTTTCTAGCGGATCAGGATGGTTTTGAATCTTAAATCTAAACTAGAGGTTAAACTAACATAAAGTGTAAATGCGGCATTATTTTAAAATTCTGATTCGCTTATCCAAGTGGATTGGGATAATAGATAGACTATAAGAAGTTGTTTAAGAATGTCCAGAGAAAGTGAGAATAAGTGCTTGATTGTCAAAACGATGCAAATTTTGAGGTTCGTAGCCAAAGCTACGAGACCGATAAATTTGTGCAGTGTTGGCAATCAATGACTTGTTCGTAACTATTCTGCTTTATTCTTAAACAACTTCTATATTTAAATGTGTTACTGATCAGACCCTTCGCCAATATTTTTAAGTAATAGGACGTTTGATTCTTGTCTATAAAAACTGATTACATGTTAATGAAAATTTTGGGTAACCCCTGGCTGCTATTTGGCGCTGCTATCCTGTTTTTTTTCAGTGCTTGTACGGCGCTGCGTCCCGCTGACAGCAGTACGCCTATCCCTCGCAAACCGCGTAGGACTACTTCTTCCAGTAATGTTTCGTCTCTTCGAACGGATATCATAAACACCGCCCGTAAATATAAAGGCAGCAAGTACAAATATGGAGGAACAACACCCAAAGGATTTGATTGTTCTGGTTTTACTTCCTACGTTTTAATAAAAAACAGGGTGGATTTACACCGTACTTCGGGGGCGCAGGCCAAGCAGGGAAAAAAAATAAGAGTAGCAGCCGCACAACCAGGTGATCTTATTTTTTTCGGATCAAGAGGCAAGGTCTCCCACGTTGCGATCATTACTCAAAATGATGCTGATGGTCTGAAGGTTATCCACAGCACCTCTTCCAAGGGCGTCATCGAACAAAATATTACCCATTCTGAGTACTGGCAATCCCGCTTGTTATTTGCGCGTAAAATGCTGGACTGAAGAATAAAAAAATGAGTATCTTCGCAATTGCTTTTTTCCAAACTAGACCACTATCATAACCGTGTCGAGATTACTTAGTAATATTGATAAGCGCATAGCTTTTACGCTATGCTATTTATATTACTAAGTAATCTCGTTACCGAAAAATAGTCCACAAGATGATTAACTTAATTTTATTCGGCCCTCCGGGCTCGGGGAAGGGAACCCAGGCGTTGAAACTCGTCAAAAAATTTAAACTTGTTCATATCTCAACGGGTGATTTATTCAGGTTTAACCTGAAAAATAATACACCACTTGGATTAGAAGCCAAAAAATATATTGATAAAGGAGCTTTGGTACCAGATAAAGTAACGATCAATATGTTGAAAGCCAAGGTCGCAGAAAACCCAAAAGCCAAAGGATTTATTTTTGACGGTTTTCCACGTACCAAAAAACAGGCAACGGCACTTGACCGATTTCTGAAAGGGATGGACTCGGAAGTAACTAAACTAATTATGCTGGATGTGCCAGATGATGAACTGGTACGCCGTCTCAAAGAAAGGGGAAAAACTTCTGGTCGGGCGGATGATAAAAGTAAAAAAATTATTCTTCATCGACTGGCGACTTATAAGGAGGAAACTATTCCGGTTTTTACGCATTACATTAAAAAAGGAAAGTCCATTAAGGTCTGGGGAGTAGGAGATATGGAAATGATTTATAAGCGATTATGCCTGGAAATCAAAGAGGCATAAGATAATTAGGTCACAAATGCATAAAGAAAAATCGCGTAAAAAACTTAGTGTCTTTACGTCTTAGTGGCAAATAAAACAAGAGCCACAAGGAAAAGCGAAAGAAGAACTTCGTGTTCTTTGTGCCTTTGGAGCAAATAAAACAAACCTACTTATGTCTGATCGAAATTTTGTTGACTACGTAAAAATCTGTTGTCGTTCCGGTGCTGGCGGTGCTGGTTCTATGCACTTTCGTCGGGATCGACTGACCGCAAAAGGTGGTCCGGATGGGGGTGATGGTGGTCGTGGCGGACATATTATTTTACGTGGGAATAAGCAATTGTGGACCTTACTAAGTTTGAAATACCAAAAACACGTAATCGCCAAACCAGGTGAAAACGGAGGTGAAAGTAATAGTTCTGGTGCAGAAGGAGACGACGTAATACTGGATGTTCCTTTGGGAACGGTAGCTAAAGACGTAGAAACAGGAGAGACGCTTTTTGAAATCACTGAGGATGGAGAAACTCAAATTATCGTTTCTGGTGGGCGAGGTGGAAAAGGAAATTCTCACTTTAAATCTGCTACCATGCAGTCTCCTCATTTTGCCCAACCAGGTGAAGAAGGTAAAAAAGAATGGAAAATACTGGAACTGAAAGTGCTGGCTGATGTCGGCCTGGTGGGATTTCCAAATGCTGGAAAATCTACGTTACTTTCGGTCGTCACCGCTGCCAAACCCAAAATTGGTGCCTACGCATTTACCACCCTCACCCCTAATCTGGGAATCGTTCAGTATCGAGATAATCGTTCTTTTATCATGGCGGATATCCCCGGTATCATCGAAAATGCGCACGAAGGTAAAGGGTTAGGGCACCGTTTCCTGCGACACATCGAACGGAACGCACTTCTCCTGTTTATGATTCCGGCCGATACCGATAACATTCAAAAAGAATACGAAATCCTATTAAACGAACTCAAACAGTACAACGAGGAAATGCTCGACAAGCCTCGTTTGCTCGCCATCACTAAATCTGATTTGATCGACGAAGAACTAAAGGAATTGTTATTACCCACCATCCCTAAAGATATTGACCACCTTTTTATTTCTTCGGTTGCCCAGACGGGTTTAACAGAATTAAAAGACGAAATCTGGCAACGATTAACTTCGGACGAAGGATAACGAACGAAGTCTAGGTTGCTGGAATGATAAGGATTGAATTTGTTTAAGCGTGGTAACTTCTAGGACTATGCTTCTTTTTCTTACGGTCAATTTTTTTGCACTTTAGTTTAATTATGAAAGAAAATACCCTTCAACAAAAAATTACCGCGCTCTACGAATCCTGGGCAGGCGAATCAGTAAAGAGTATACTACCGCTGACCCGGACCGCTTCCAATCGAAGTTATTTTCGAATTACCAGTGCGACTAAAAAGGCGATTGGCGCATACGGTCCGGATCCAAAAGAAAACGAGGCTTTTGTGGCATTTACTAAAAATTTCTATCAAAAGGGTTTGCCCGTCCCCGAATTGTACGCCGAGGATTTATCAGCGCAGATTTACCTGCAGGAAGATTTGGGCGCGACGACTTTGTATAGTTTTTTATTAGAAAATCAAGAAGGTTTTTCTGAACCTTTAATGGGAATGTACAAAAAAGTCCTGGCGGGACTCGCCCGGATGCAGGTGGAAGGTACCAAAGATTTAGATTATTCAGTAGCGTATCCTCGACCCGATTTTGACCGCCAATCTATGCAATGGGATTTGAATGGTTTCAAATATTTTTTCTTAAAACTAGCTGGAATTACTTTTGATGAACAAGCGCTGGAGCATGATTTTAATACGTTAATTGAGTTTCTGCTTTCGGCCGATCGGAAATATTTTATGTACCGTGATTTTCAGTCTCGGAATATTATGTTGAAAAAGGGGGAACCTTATTTTATCGATTATCAGGGAGGACGCAGAGGTGCCTTACATTATGATCCAGCCTCTTTATTGTTTCAGCCAAAAGCCGGGATTCCTTTTGCTATTCGGGAAGAACTAGTAGCGTATTATTTAGACGTTATTGCAGAGATGATTCCCGTAGACCGAAAAGAATTTATGGATCACTTTTACGGGTATGTATTGATTCGCAGAATACAGGCTTTCGGTACTTACGGACAACGCGGCTTGCACGAACGTCGAGCCTATTTTATGAATGGCTTACCAATCGCGCTGCAGGATATTAAATGGGTATTGGATAATAAAAAAATTCCAATCAAAATTCCTGAATTATTACGAGTCCTCCGGCTTGCTATTGCGGACCCTCGATTTCAACCCACCGGCGCACAACCTAACAACGAATCTTTAACCGTTCGTGTCAACAGCTTTTCTTATAAATTTGGTCACCCGGTAGATCCTTCGGGCAACGGCGGTGGTTTCATTTTTGATTGTCGGTTTGTTCACAATCCAGGACGTTATGAACCTTATAAAAAACTAACGGGGCGCGATCAACCCGTGATCGACTTTCTAAAAGAAAATAGCAATATGGCGGATTATCTCAATAATATTTATCAGATTGTGGATGAGGCGGTGGAAAACTACCTCGAACGAAGTTTTACGAATTTAATGGTCAGCTTCGGTTGTACGGGAGGTCAGCATCGCTCGGTCTACGCGGCGGATATGCTGGCGGCGCACCTGCGACGGAAGTATGGCGTCACAGTGATCCTCGACCATATCCGACAGGAGGAGAAGGAGTGGAAAAATTAATGAAGGTTTAATGAAAAAACTAAGCCATCGGGTCTACCACCTTTTTCATTTTAATAATCACTGACTTATAAGCCGGTGTATAACTACGATGCGCAAAGCTATTGATGGGAACCAGGACGTTCGCTTCCGGAAAATAAGTAGCCACCGTATTTACGGGAATATCATATTCAATGATTTGAAAATCTCTGGCGATTCTTTTTTTCTTTTCAAAATAACTAAATAAGTCAACTTTATCTCCTGAATTAAAGCCTGCTTTTTTGATATCTGCTGCGTTCATGAAAACGACCCGACGTCCATTTTCGATACCCCGATAGCGATCATTGTTTCCATAAATAGTGGTGTTAAATTGATCGTGACTACGGATCGTCATCATAATATATTCGTCGGCTTTGACGGTTAAATTAAGTACAGGGTTGACGGAAAATAAAGCCTTACCCGTTTCCGTCTCAAAGTTGCCTTCGCGGGCAGAGTTGGGCAAATAGAAACCCCCGTGATTGCGAACCCGTTCGTTGAAGTTATCGAATCCGGGAATGGTGGCTTCAATGAGGTCACGAACTACGTCGTAATCTGCGGCCAGCATTTCCCAGTTTGGTTTTGCGTATTTGTTCCCTACCACGACATTTGCCAACTCCGCAATGATGGTGGGTTCGGCTTTTAGATGTTCGGAAATAGGATCGACTTTACCACGGGATGCCTGGACGACGCCCGTTGAATTTTCGCAACTGATAATCTGGTCTCCGGCAGAAGTTGGAATAATTTCCGTTCGTCCGATGCACGGAAGAATGATGGAGGTTGCTCCGGCAATTAAATGATTGCGATTTAGTTTGGTTGAAATCTGTACGGTGAGTTCACATTTCTGAAAAGCAGTTGCCGTAAATTCGGTATCCGGTCCGGCGGAAAGCAAATTGCCGCCAAGGCCCATATAAAACTTTACCTTTCCTTCGGCCATCGCGCGAATAGAATCCACGACGTGAAATCCATTTTCGGTCGGTGGTTTAAAATCAAAGTTTTTTTCGAGTGCATCGCGTAGTTCCGGTTTTAGTTTTTCCCAAACGCCGACGGTACGATCTCCCTGTACATTGCTATGTCCTCGTACGGGACAGGCGCCCGCACCGGGTTTTCCGATACTACCTTTGAGTAATAAAAGGTTTATGATTTCCCGGATGGTGTTGACGCTATTTTCGTGTTGGGTGATTCCCATAGCCCAGCAGATGATGATCTTTTTATTTTCTTTAATCATCTGCGTAGCCTCTCTGATTTTAGTTCCGGAAACCCCAGAAAATTTCACCAGTTCATCAAAGTCTTTTAACCGCAAGTCGTTGATAAATTCTTCGTAATAGCTGGTATTGTTGGCAATAAATTCCTGATCAAAAACGGTTCCGGGTGCTTTGTCTTCTTCTTGTAATAACAAGTACATGATTGCTTTGATCAACGCCAAATCTCCGTTAACGGCTACGGGCAGATATAAATCCATCAGGCTGGTACCCCGTAAATATCCTTTTATTTTTTGTGGATTTTTAAAACGTTGGAGACCAGCTTCTTTGAGTGGGTTAACACCCATGATTTTTCCACCTTTCTTCTTGGTGATTTCCAGGGCGGATAACATCCGTGGATGATTGGTTCCGGGATTTTGTCCCATGACGATCACCAGATCTGCGATATAAAAATCTTCTAGTTTTACGGTTCCTTTTCCGATCCCGATGGTTTCGGATAAAGCTACGCCCGTCGATTCGTGGCACATGTTGGAGCAGTCCGGTAAGTTGTTGGTACCGTACTGCCGGACAAATAATTGGTATAAAAAAGCAGCTTCGTTACTGGCTTTCCCGGAGGTATAAAAAACTGCTTGATCCGGATTTTCTAAACCGTTGAGATGTTCCGCAATCTGTTGATAAGCATCGTTCCAGGTGATGGGCTCGTAGAAATCGCTACCCGCTTTGCGGATAACGGGTTCGGTGATACGACCACTTTTACCAATCTTATAATCGGTCCACGTAGACATTTCCTGAATAGAATATTTTTTGAAAAAATCGGGCGTTACCCTTTTTTCGGTGGCTTCTTCTACGATGGCTTTAACGCCGTTTTCGCAGTATTCTCCGACGGGAGAACGGTGGTCATCCGGATCAGGCCAGGCGCAACCCGGGCAGTCGTAGCCTTCCATTTGATTGACCGTAAAAAGCGTGATTCCACATTTTTTTGCGGTCATCTCCGCACCTACGTGTCGTGCGACGGCCGTGAGGGCCGGCGGACCGGCCGCGTAATTTTCGGGTTTAGAAACATTGATCTCTTCTTCGTGCGGAGGAGGTACGGCGTGTAATTTATCTTTAGGGTTGGACATTTTCTTGCTTTTGGCCGTTTGCTTTTGGCTATTTGTTTCCCTTGATTGTGTTTGATCAAGAGCAGCAAATAGCTAACTTCTGGCAATTTTTAGAATAGAAGCTGGTTCGTTTTAAACAACTTCGTATGTTAGCAATACGTTTTTTTAGTAAGCTTGTTCAAGTTATAAAAATTTGAACATTATTTTTTATTATTGTAATGAAAAAATTATTTTTTAAATTAAATATCAGAAACTATGAGTACCAGACCACCAGATTATTTACTTCCCGTTTTATATGACATAGAAAAGACCATACTTGCGCTTTACGAAGAATTTCCCAGAATGGTAGATGCGGATGTGCTATGGTGTTGTGAAAAACTACACGATTATTATAAAAAAACGGCACAGGGAAAAGAGCTGGAAGATCCGGAATCTCCGATTCAGCGAAAACAGGATTTAATGGATGAATTACTAAATACATTGGAGGGGCGGGAAGCGGAAGGTATGGACAGTGAACTGATTAATAATCCGGATTATCGACAGGGAGAAGCAGTGTACAGTTCACACGCGATGTTGTACGCCGCGGCGATCAAAAAAATCAGAGATTCTGTACGTTTTTGGAAAAAAGAAGGCAAAACTGGCTATCTGACATTTATCAAAAATCAGGTTATCTAGGGGGTATTACGTGGTAGGGCGTATTGCGTAGGGGCGTATTGCAATACGCCCCTACGCTACCGGGATAACCTTTCCTCGCCACAATAAACGTTATACTGCTCATTCCTTAAAAAACCAATCAAGGTCATCCCGTGTTGTTCGGCCAGTTGAACGGCCAGACTAGAGGGCGCACCTACGGCGGCCAGCATGGGAATCCCTGCGGTCAGTGATTTTTGTATGAGTTCAAAACTGGCGCGACCGCTGACTAAAATGAGCGATTCCGATAAGGGCAGCTTATTTTTTAAAACCTGTTCGCCGATCAACTTATCTACCGCGTTGTGTCGGCCGACATCTTCCCGCCAGCTGAGTATATTTCCTTTCCAATCAAATAATGCCGCGGCGTGTAAGCCACCCGTTTTATCGAAGACTGCCTGGACTTCCCGTAAATTATCGGGTAATTGGTGTAGCAGCGCTGCTGAAATTTTGGGTGTGGCCAGCGGTAATTTAAAATTAGATTTTACGGTAATCGCAGCAATGGACGCTTTGCCACAGACGCCACAACTGGAAGAAGTGTAGAAATGTCGCTCGAGTTGTTCGAGGTCGACGGCTATGGTGTTTTGGAGTACGACGACGACGGTGTTTTCGAAATTTTCCGGATCCAAAGAATGTGCGTAGGCAATTTTTTGAATGGCTGCGGTGGATTGAATAATCCCTTCGGTCAACAAAAAACCAGCGGCGAGATCAAAGTCGTAGCCGGGTGTCCGCATGGTAACGGCAATACTTTTTCGTTGACGCTGATCTGGTGGACCGAAGAGTAACTGAATTTCCAAAGGTTCTTCGATGGCGAGTTGATCGGTTAGTGGGGTGAATATTCCGTTTTTATTTTTTAGAATTTTATGTTGGTAGGTGGCGGGATTTTTCATGTAGCAAAGGGTTGTGGTTTTCGATAATGGTGTGTAGGATAGACAGGCGGTTTTGTGCAAAACCGCCAAAACCGCATCACGGACGGGGCTGACCTGCCAACGCCTCCGCCATCGATCGATCATTACTCAAGCGAGGCGGCTTATTTTGTCCACCGAGTTTACCCCGGGTTTTCATCAAGTTTCTAAAACTGTCTTTGGGTAAGGCGACGATTTTCAACGGTTGTAAAACCTTCCCTGCGATCAAATCCTGATAATAGATATTTTGTTGACACATAAAATGATCAATCTTTTGCGCAAAAGCAGTCGGGTCGGCGGGCGGGTTTTCGAACTCAATCAGCCATTCGTGATAGGGGAGGCCGCCTTCGGGAGGCGTGATCTGCGGCGCGACGGTAAATTCCGTAAAACGAATATTTTCACCAGCCGTAGCTGCTAAAATCGCTGATTCCACTTCTTTACCAATGACGTGTTCGCCAAAAGCGGAAATAAAGTGTTTGATTCTACCCGTTACTAAAATGCGGTAAGGGTTTTTGGAAACAAACTCCACCGTATCCCCGATGTTGTATCCCCAAAGTCCGGCGTTGGTATTCAGGATGATTGCGTAATTAACACCGAGTTCAACGTCAGCAAGCGAAAGCCGAGTAGGATTTTTATTAAAAATTTCGGAGGCCGGAATAAATTCAAAAAAGATTCCTGATTTGGTATTGAGTAATAATCCTTTTTCGTTTTGGTCATCCTGAAAAGCGATAAAGCCTTCGGAAGCCGGATAAGTTTCTAAGCTGTCGATCCGTGCGCCTACGAGGTTTTCGAGGACGTCTCGGTAAGGTTCAAAATTGACACCACCGTAAACGAAAATATTATAATTGGGAAAAATGTCTTTAACATGTTTTTTGCCGGTACGGTCGAGGAGTTGTTCGTAATACATTTGTACCCACGGCGGAATACCGCTGATGAGCCGCATGTCCTGGTTATGGGTTTCGGTAACAATGTTTTCCAGTTTTTCCTCCCAGCTGTCGATACAATTGGTGGCGTAGGAAGGCAATTGACTGGTCCGGAGCCAGGCGGGAATTTCGTGATTGACGATACCGGAAAGCCGCCCGGTTTTGATGCCACCCGTTTCGGTTAGTACCGGGCTACCGGAAAGAAAAATCATTTTCCCATCCAGCCAGTTGCCTTTGCCAGAACGCGCATAATAATTAAAAAGCGCATTACGGGCCGTCCCAAAATGATTGGGCATACTTTCTTTGGTGAGTGGAATATATTTTGCCCCGGAGGTCGTTCCGGAAGTCTTGGCAAAATAGCGGGGCAGACCGGGCCAGAGTACATCGGCTTCGCCCGTTTTTACCCGATCAAAATAGGATTTTAAACCCTCATAGTCATTGATCGGAATATTTTGCCTATAATTTTTGTAACTCCCTATTTTTGAAAAATCATGGTCTTTCCCGAAAGCGGTGTGTTGTGCCCGTTTGACCAAATACTGTCTGATCTGCTCCTGATCCTGCACCGCCGTTTGCGACCAACGCTCTATCTGGCGAGCCACTAAATGAGCGAAGGGTTTGACGAGGTTGGATTTGATTTTCAAAATATAGCGTTGAATATAAAGAGTGATGAATGGTTTTAATTAAAGCCTGTTGGCCAGTTAGCTATTTGGTCAGTTGGCTTCTCTTTAACGTGAAATTTTAAAAAAGAGCTAGTGATAATGAGCCAAAAAATCTCCTGTATACTAAATTTTTGTTCCTATTTTTCAATAACACCGTCATAAGTAAGCGGTAAGCACAAATTTAAACAACCCAATCACAAAAACGATACATTATGCAAAGAATTCTTACGCTGCTATTTTTCTTTTCTACGATCATTATTTCTGGTATATCCGGGCAGGAAGCGACCAAAGAGATGCACCGTCGCCACGTTGAAAAAGGCGATCAGCTATTGAGCCTTGGCGTTTCATTTTTATCTAATCCTTCCGATTTTGCGCTGGATCTTTTTAGTGGAGGAACTGGATCTGGTAATCCAACGCCAGGGATTAATTTACATTACGAATACAGTATTACTGATAATATAAGTCTAGGTGGGCTCTTTGGGTATTACCGAGTCAACGCACAGGAAGATTTGAGTCTGAACGATATTACCGAATTTCTGGATGATCCACAATGCGCGGTTGAGTGTTTAGTACCCATCGGAATTGGATCAAACTGTAATTGCGATGCACCCATCGTTAAAGAAAAAGTAAACGTTTATACCCTCGCGGGAAAGCTGGTTTACCACCGGCAGTTAGCGATCATTCCAGAGCTTGATTTTTATACTTCCATCACGGCGGGCTATAGTTTTAATCGCCGTAAAACCATCATTGAGCAGTTAGGAGATATTGCGCTGGACGAGTTGGTCACTAACGACGTTAATGTTCCTACTTTTGTTTATTATGTTTCTGTGGGAGGCCGTTATTTTATCAACGAAAATTGGGCAATTTTTGGAGAGGGTGGATTTAGTAATGTGCATTTGGCGCAGGCGGGCGTGAGTTATCGGTTTTAGGGGCTGGTTGGCTATTAGTTATTAGCCAGTTGGCGTCTCTTTAACGTCACATGGTATCGGTTTTTTGTGATGAGTGATGGATGGTCCTCTGTGCGTTTCCGCAGAGGTAATGTATACTTTAACTGTGATAGGGATTAGGGCAGAATTATTTATTGGTTTTTGCTCTTCTCACCTCCCAACCTCCTGAAGGAGTGGTTGCTCCCGCGCTCTGATAAGGAATACTTTTTTCTTTTTCTTTTTTTGCTCGTTGAGCTCTGACCTTGTTTGTTGAGATGATTCTCCTTTTAAAGGAGACTTGCGAAGAGGTATTTTTTATTATAAAAAATTCCCCGCATCGTTTCAAACGGTACAGGGAATTTAATCTTTTCTGAAGCGATTATTACGATAGAAGAGAAGCCAATAGCTAAAAGCTAACGGCCAATAGCTCTCTTAGTAACGGTAATATTCCGGCTTAAACGGTCCTTCTGGTTTCACGCCGATATAATCCGCCTGATCTTTGGACAATTCTTCCAGTTCTACGCCGATCTTAGACAAGTGCAGACGCGCTACTTTCTCATCCAGGTGCTTAGGTAGCATATATACTTTATTTTCGTACTTATCGCTGTTTTCCCAAAGCTCCAATTGTGCCAGAGACTGATTGGTGAAAGAGTTGGACATGACGAAAGAAGGGTGACCCGTAGCACAACCGAGGTTGACCAAACGTCCTTCTGCCAGGACGATAATATCTTTACCGTCGATGGTATACTTATCCACCTGAGGTTTGATTTCTACTTTGCTATCACCGTGTGTTTTGTTTAACCACGCCATGTCGATTTCGTTATCAAAGTGACCGATATTACAAACGATGGTTTTGTCCTTCATCATTCCGAAATACTTTGCGTTGATAATGTCCTTGTTACCCGTAGCAGTAACCACGATGCTGGCTTCTTTTAGTGCATTTTCCATTCTCTTTACAGCGAATCCGTCCATGGCTGCTTGCAGCGCACAAATCGGGTCAATTTCTGTAACAATGACTCGTGCTCCGGCACCCGCCAGAGAAGCTGCAGAACCTTTACCTACATCACCGTAACCAGCCACTACGGCTACTTTACCAGCGATCATGGTATCCGTCGCACGACGAATCGCATCTACACAAGATTCTTTACAACCGTATTTATTATCAAATTTAGATTTGGTAACAGAATCATTTACGTTGATGGCAGGAAGTACCAGGGTTCCGTTTCTTTCTCTTTCGTAAAGACGGTGAACACCCGTAGTCGTTTCTTCACTTAATCCTTTGATACCTTTTACTAACTCAGGATATTCGTCAAAAACCATGTTGGTCAGATCACCACCATCGTCCAGAATCATATTCAATGGCTTGTTGCCTTCAAAGGCGGTCAGCGTTTGCTCGATACACCAGTTGAATTCTTCTTCCGTCATTCCTTTCCAGGCGTAAACAGGAATTCCAGCAGCAGCAATAGCCGCGGCGGCGTGATCCTGCGTAGAGAATACGTTACAAGAAGACCAGGTAACTTCTGCACCCATGGCTACGAGGGTTTCGATGAGTACTGCCGTCTGGATGGTCATGTGTAAACAACCTGCGATTCTGGCACCTTTGAGGGGCTTGGATTCGCCGTATTGTTCCCGTAATGCCATTAGTCCGGGCATTTCTGCTTCCGCTAAGTCCATTTCTTTACGACCCCAATCGGCCAGAGAGATGTCCTTCACTTTGTAACGGACGCTGGATTCTACATTTTGCATATCTAAATAATTTATATGATTTAATGAATTTTTTATAAAAAGACACGCAAAGGTACGAAAAATCAAGGAAATGGGCCGCCTTAAAGCCTCCCTTTATTGTAATAATAGCGTATATGTTGAGAAGAAAGAATATAGATTTTTGCCAAATAGAAAACGGTCTGAATCACATTATGCGATTCAGACCATTTAAAAATTTTTGTAAAAATGCTTAAGTGCCCTTACTTACCATCCTCCACCACAAACCGTTTTCCAATCCGGCGTTTGTCTTTTGCTTTGATTGTCATATAATAAAGTCCGTTTCTGGCCCTGCTTAAATCCAGTCGCTCGTAATTATTGAGTCTTTCGGATGTATGTTCGGTAATTATTTGTCCGTAGGCATCGTAGACTTGAATAGTTCCGGCGCGGCCTGCTAATTTAGGTAGATGTACCTGAATGTAATCGTGGGCGGGGTTGGGAAAAAGGGTAACGGATGCGCCAGGGTCGTGGTCATCACTACCGAATGAATTGGTTTCTACCGGACTGATCATAATCTCCTGACAGATAGTGCCATTAATGACAACGGTATATTCTCCCGGAAGTAACTCCTCAACAATCAATTGCATTCTGGGAACGGTATTTCTGACCATGGATTCGCCTGCTTCGTCTAAAATTTCAATCGTTGCCAGCTGTCGGTCGTGCATCAGCACGTCAATCGTCCCTTCGTAAAACTCAATGGTGGCTTCCGAACAAATTGCTCCACCTGTTTCGGGAGCAGGCTCCAGATAAATTGCTTCGCATTCGTTACTATTGATCTTAACAAGATATTCTCCTTCTGGTAAATCGACTACTAAGTTATCAGACTGGTAATTATTATTACCGACAATTACCCAGCTATTTAGAAGGTCGTGTATTTTGATACCGGCATTTTGCTCATCGTCCATTACGACGGAAATTTGTCCTGCTCCGTAGGTGATCGTGGCACCCTGGCATTCGAATTCATCCTCCGTCGGAGGAGTTACAGGTGCATCTGATAATTCTATGGCTTCGCAACTTTCGCTGTTAATTTTTATGAGATACTCGCCACCTGGTAATTCAGTCTGGAGTTGATTAGATCCGTAATTATTAGTAGCAACCACGATCCAACCGTTATCTAAATCATGAATTTGAATACCGGCATTTTGTCCATCATTCATTACCACCGATATTTGCCCTTCTCCGTAATTTATGGTAGCGCCCTGACATTGGAACGTATTCGCAGGTGGATCATCTACGGACCCTTCGGTGATAGAAATTTGTTGACAATTTTCTCCTGAAATTACTATTTGATAATTTCCCGGGTCTAGTGTTAGTTGCTCGGAAGCAGTCAGGTTTTGATTATCAAGCATGAAATTATTGTTGGATAAATCCATAATTTGAATAGCTATATTCTCATTGTTGATGCTATTGATTGAAACAAATCCGTCTTCTTCGGTAATCATAATATCATCACAAGGATCAGGTTCGCTAATTTGCACGGATAAGGTTCTATTACAAACGTCTCCATTATTTTCTACCCTTACGGAAAAATCAAAACTACCAATCGGTAAACGAACCGTCTCTGATCTTTCACAGTCGCCCTCACAAACCATATTGACTGCTGGTGGTGCGCTGGGGTCATTATTATCAACGTAAGTAATTCGAGCCGGTGCGATGTCGTTGGTGATAATTACAGTAGTTTCTTCTTCCTTGTTTAATCTCAAGTTGTCACAAGAGGTAGCTTCAAACTGTAATGGGATAACCACCGGAATGGGAGAAACCCGAATCATGGTTGGATTATTATTGACCAATAACTCTTGCGTATTTTTCCAATCATTATTTATTTTTCCATTTAAATAAATAGCTGGTTGAGAAAGGTTAATGTTGGTTCCAGCGGGTAAATTCAGGGTTGTCAAATCCAACGTATTCGTGAGGTTTTGAATAGCATTGATATTATTATTGTCATTAACCACGTTGACGAACGCGCCATCTTCCAGTTCGTTAATATTCGTAGCCGTCCAGGTGACCAGATGCGTTGGCGGCCCATTTTCATGATCACCAAAAGTATAGGTATAAGTTCCACCGTCTGTTTCTGATCCATATTGTTCAATAAAATATTTATCACCTAATATCTCTTTTAGTCTTTTTACGGCGTACCAGGATTCTTTTTTACCGGATGGATTGGGTTGAATATCCTTTAATTCGTCTAAGGTAATATCGGCTGATTGTGCTCGATCTGTATCAATTAATCCATTGGAAAAATAAAGTGGATTGGCCCAGTCGTCCAGTAATCCATAGAGCATCGCTTTGTTAACACCCCAGCGGTTCATGATCAAAGTAGATCGAACGATATACGCCGCCTGAGCGGTACGACCGACAATTTGCTGGCTGATTCGATCTGTAAAGTCTTCCTCATTATAATCGTATTTTCTTCCGTCCAGACTAATAGCAACTACTTCGTCGTAGGTCGCTACTTCATCGCAACCACCCCATTCGTTAACCTTTCCTTCGGCACAAGGAAAATATAATCTCGGTTCATAATCTGAATTCCAGCCGTACTCAGTCGCATTTACTTTTTGTGAACCCGCTGGCATATTATTAGTGACCCATTCTGAAATATTTTTATAAGCCATAAAACCATTATTGGTTCTTTCCGGATGGTTGATCAACGTATTAGCATCAATATCACAATAGTCGGTAAAACTATAATTATGAACGCCCACGCCTTCGGTCATTGCGTTTCGCAACGGACCCAGATCGACTAGCGAGTTGCCTTCATCCCCAATCATCACACCCGCATAATCGAGTAGTCTGCCATTATAAAAATCAGAACCAATGGCTGCGTGTCCTTGAAAAGCCGCACCGGCCAGTTTGATTCTAAATTCGCGGTCATTTTCATAATAATCTACAAAAGCTTCGTACATCCCGTTGATGTATGCACGGAATCCTTCAATCCCTAAGTCGTCGCCCCAGGGTTCGTTCCCCAGTTCGAGTACCGTGACCACTGGTTTGGGGGCAAAATTCCCATTGGTACTTTTGGGATCATAGACTTTCAAAAAAGCAGTAGCCCAATCTTTACCTTCTGCGGTAATTTCGGTGACGACACGACTCATATTTGGATTTGAGTTGTTGTCGGCTTCCTCGGAAAGTTCTTCCAGGGTCCACCATTTATCCGGAAAAACTTTTCCGTGTGATATTTCTATGGCAACCTGTATTTCAAAACCTGCCTCAAACAATGGAAGAATTCTAACGTAGTTTTCGGTAAGATGGGTAGAACGATCATTTACATTGATCAATTCATTAAAATTAAGAGGACCGAGATCTTCATAATCTTTAGGGACACTACGATTATCGTAGTCCTTATTTTGACTGTAAAAAAAACGAATAATCGGGCTTGTTTCCATGACGTCACTCAAAAGAATGGAATCCTGATTATAGGAGTAACCGGGGATGTTTCCAAAAAATCGCTCAATGTCAAATCCGGCATTGATACCGATGGTTTGGTTGATTGTATTGGAGGTTCGTGCGAGGTTTGATGTTCCGGTTATTGGTTGACAATCCTGACCTAAAATGGGGGAAACACATGGGCTACCTATGATACACAGGATGAGCCAGATGAAAGAGTGTTTCATGACTAAACTTTTTAAAGAAATTAAAAATGGTTGTACTGTGTGGGGGAAAGGTTAGGTTGGTTCAATAGCATTGTTGAATAGACGCTCAACAATGGATTATAACAAGGGGATCGTTATAAGTAGAATTTTGTGTGTATCATTCCGATACTTTTTGCTTTGCAAGAAATGGACCAATTTTTATATGATGTTGAAATGTTGAATCGTTGAGAACCCATTTGTTCTCAACGATTCAACGATTCAACAACTCAAGCCTCCTGTTCCAGCGACTGATATTTATTTATTAATCGACGTTGGATATCATTTGGCACCGGCATAAACTCAACAAATTTACGAGTGAATTTAGCACGTCCCTGCGTCATGGCTCGTAGTGAAGAAGAATATTGGTACAATTCGGAGAGCGGTACTTTTGCCGTAATTTTTTGGTAATGACCGTCGGCACCCATTCCCTGAATAATGGCGCGGCGAGTCTGCAAATCGCTCATGATATCGCCCGTTACATCGTCGGAGCAAAGAATTTCCAATAAATAGATGGGCTCCATCAATTGCGGATTGGCCTGTTGGAAATTATCTTTAAAAACCTGCGACGCCGCAATCATGAATGCCATATCATTGGAATCCACGGCGTGCATTTTTCCATCATAAATACAGACGCGAATATCCCGGCAGTAGGAACCCGTCAATGGTCCTTCTTCCATTTTTTGCATCACTCCTTTTTTAATGGCATTAGCGTACTTAGCGTCAATTGATCCACCCACAATACACCATAGAAAAGAAAGCTTTCCACCCCAGGGAAGATCTTCGAGTTCTTCTTTCCGGACCGTCAGACTAGCGGGTAGGGGCATGTCTTCGTAGTAAGGTTCGATGCGCATATGTACCTCGCCAAACTGACCAGAGCCACCACTTTGTTTTTTGTGACGATAAGATCCGTTCGCCATTTGAGTAATGGTTTCCCGGTATTCAATTTTAGGTTGAATATAAGTCATCAAAATATTATTCACTTTTTCAATCCGGTATTTGATGAGATCCAGATGTAGCTCGCCCTGACCGTGGAGAATTGTTTGTTTAAGTGCTTTGGACTGCTCAATTTTCAAGGTCGGATCTTCCTCTTGAATCTGATAAAGGGCTTTCATCATTTTTTCCATTTCGTTTTTTCCGGGTGGCTCGACTGCTCGCCGGATACGGGAAGAGGGAAAATGAATTTGTTCGATTTCCAGATCGGTGCCTTTGGGACTGAGGGTATCGTTGGTTTTGGTTTCTTTTAATTTGACGGTCACGCCGATGTCTCCGGCCACCAGTTCGTTTACCGGATGCCGGTCTTTTCCGTTGGCTTCGAAGAGTTGACTGATGCGTTCGGTCGTTCTCGTGCGTTTATTGTTGAGTTCTACGCCGGAATTTAATTTCCCACTATAAATTTTAAAATAAGAGAGCATGCCTACCCGTGGTTCGGATAAAGTTTTATAAATAAAAATAGCATTTTCTCCGTTGCTGTCCGCTTTTATGGTTCCTCCATTTTGGAGTATCGCATCCGGTCGGTCGGCCGGAGAAGGACAAATATCATTGATAAAACTCATGATGCGGCCACTACCCATATTGCGTTGAGCGGAAGCGGCAAAGACCGGATAAATTTCCTGGTTGGCGAGCGCAATTCGCAATCCATCCGCCAGTTCAGATTCACTCAAAGAACCTTCTTCGAAAAACTTTTCCATCAGCGTCTCATCGTTCTCAGCGGCGGCTTCGACCAGTTGATTGTGAATGGCTTGCGCGCGGGATTTATGATCGTCCGGAATTTCTTCTTTTCTCGGCTTACCACCTTCATCCTCAAAAACGTACATAATCATTCGGAGACAATCTATGATCCGGTGGAACCCAACTCCGGACGTAACTGGAAATTGAAAAGGAATCACCTTATTCCCAAAACGAGCTTTTGCTTGTTCGAGCGTATGGTCAAAATTTGCCTTATCATTGTCCAGATGATTGACGACGAAGAGTGCGGGCGTTTTAAAACGATCAACGTACTCCCAGAGAATCTCGGTTCCAACTTCCACTCCGCTACAGGCGTTGAGCACCATGACGGCCGTATCAGCAACCTTCATCGAGGAGATAACTTCGCCCACAAAATCGTCTGATCCGGGCGTGTCGATAAGGTTGATTTTAGAATTTTTCCACTTGGCGTGGAGCAAGGTACTGAAGAGCGAGTTGCCCCGTTCCTGCTCGATATTTGTGTAATCGGAGGCCGTGGTGCCATCCGTAATGTTTCCCCGTCGAGTGATCGCTTTTGCTTCGAAGAGCATGGCTTCGGCCAGGGTGGTTTTTCCGGATCCGGAATGCCCCAGGAGGACGACATTTCGGATATTTTTTGTTGTATAACCCATGATTTTGAAGATTTAAAGGTTAATAAATGAGTGGTGATAGACTATATTTTAAGAATTAAATTTTAAGTTAAGTCATTTATTTGAAACTTTATAGTGAATTTGTGATTTTATTTAAAATTTATAAAATGTTATGTTTTAATTGAATATAATAGCTGGGGAAGGTGATTATCTTATATGAATATTAAGAAGGGTAGTATTTGTTAAACCATTCCGAATGGTAAGTTGTCTAGGAAATGGGTAAATAGAGGAAACCTGAATAATAGGAGTTTTTTTTCCTTTTATGTTTTAATTAATCTTTATTTTTGCTAAAAAATTAAATTATGAGATTTTTAATGCTTATTATATTAACAGGATTTTTGTTAACCTCCTGTAGCATGGATTATGAGACGACTTTGAATAAGGATGGCTCTGGAGAAGAACGTTTTGAAATGGATATGAGTGGTATCGGTCAATTGGCAGCGATGTTTGAAGGAACCACCGAAGGGGAAGAAATGGACAAAGAGAAGCTAGGCGAAAATATGGAAGATCATATCGATCAGGAGGCGCTGGAAGAAATGCTGGAAGCTGATCCCGAAGATGGGGAATTTGATCTTTCCAAAATATTTACCGATCCAACCAGTTTGCCTCAACAAGATACTTCCTTTACCATTTACGAAGTGATGAATGATTCTTTAAAAGGAACTGCAAATGCCTACCTGATGAAAAAAGTAAGGATTAGTATGCAAAGCGATAGTATTAATGATGAAATGAAAATTGCCTTTAATCTACAATTCAAAGACCAGGAAGAACGCCGGAAAATCAGGGAAGAAATGCCCAAATATATGAAAGACTCAGACGACGAGGACGATCCGGACAACGACTCGAACAATCTCGGCATGAGTGAAAATATGTTGGGCGAGATGGAACAAATCGATTTTAATAAAGGCCTAATCATTATTCCGGCAATGGATTTGAAATCGGACGACGACGAAGCGGAAGCGGCCATTGAAGACGAAGACGACGAAGCGGCCAAAGCGATGATGGCTATGATGTTTGGTAGTTCAGGTATGCGTCAAACCTACCATCTTCCCGGAAAGATCGAATTTACCAACGATCCCGATGCTAAAATTGACGGGAATACGGTTGTGTTTTTTACGTCACTTGTCGACTTGATGGAAACGGAAGAGATACCCAAAAGAGTAATTAAATTCAATCCGAAATAAATAAGGGGAAAGATTGCTTGTTGATTTCTCTCCGTTGCAGATAAGCCAATAAGCCAAGTGTAAAAGCATAATTATTCACACAATAAAAAATATATATTTTGCAGTTAAACTCTAACCCCGCCGTTGCCGCCAGATTAAAAACCTATCCTGTTCCTTATAAAAAGAAGTTGGAACATTTACGAAAACTTATCCTCGCCACGGCCAAAGAAATTCCGGAAATAAAGGCATTGGAAGAAACCCTGAAATGGAACGAACCTGCCTACTTAGCAAAAAAAGGCAGTACCATTCGCATTGACTGGAAACCCAAAAAGCCGGATCAATACGCCATCTACTTTAAATGTACGAGTAAACTGGTAAAGACTTTCAGAGCGGTTTTTGGTGACACCTTTAATTACGAAAATAATCGGGCCATTGTTTTTAAATTGGAGGATACCGTTCCGGAGGAAGCGCTGAAACAATGTATTGGGGCTGCTTTGCGTTATCATGTGGTGAAGGAGTTGCCGGAATTGGGGATGAGTAAGTAATAAGAAAATTTTGTGAAGGTATTGTACGTTAGAAGAGATGTTATCCGTTTTTTCATTTTTTCTAAACCGCCAATAACCCCGTCACCCCAACCCCCGTCTCCCGCAACACGGCCGTCGTCTCCCGTACCGTTTCTGGAATCGGCGTATACTTAAAATCCAACAGCTTCTCCGACTTCGACGCATCGTACGCCACCGTACCCGTCGCCGAGCGAACCGTCTCCCGCGTGATCAGCGGTGAACGTCCTGTCAATTTAGATTTCAGCCACATTGTCCGCCAGGCTAACGCTCCCAACAATGGTGTTACTTTTATTGTCGGTACTGGTTTGTCAAGTCCTTCTGCCATCTGATTAAATAAGTCCCGAAATTTCAAGTTCTCTCCATTAGCAAGAAACCGCTCTCCTTCAATATCACTTTCCATCAGTTGTAGTGCCATTTGCGCCACGTCCCGGACATCCACAAAACCATTGCCACCCAACGGATAAAATTTCAATCCATCGTAAACTTGTTTAAACAATCCAGTACTCGACTGCCGCCAACGCCCCGCACCCAACACCACCGACGGATTGATAATCGCCACGGGTAGTCCTTCCGCGTATCCCCGCCAGACTTCCTGCTCGGAAAGATATTTGCTAACGCTATAGTTGGTGTTTTTTTTATCTCGTTCCCATTTCGTTTGTTCGGAAACGGGCTCGCCGTGTTTCGACTTTCCCAGTGCGGCAATAGAACTGATATGCACCAGTTTTTTAACCTCGCGGTACAGTGCTACGTTGATGACATTGGCCGTTCCATCGACGTTGATTGCCATCATCTCTTTCAGGTATTTAGGATCATAAGATACCATGGCCGCGCAGTGAAAAACCTGATCTACATCTTCCATCGCATCTTCCAACGCCGGAATGTCCAGCACATCTCCCGTAACCCATTCGATCCGCTCAGCATCGGGACCTAACAAATCCATCTTGCTTTTCGCCCGCTTCAACGCCCGTACCCGGTATCCTTTTTTCAGTAAAAGCCGCGCCAAGTAAGAGCCTACTAATCCTGTTGCTCCCGTTATGAAAATTTGTTTATTTGAATCTGTCATTTTTTCTGCTGAATTATTTTAGGTGTTTAGGTGTTTAGGTGTTTGATCGTTTAAAATATTAAGTGTTAGATCGGCTTATCGATGAAGGGGGGCGGAGTGTTTTTAAAAGTACTTTTCACTTTTGTAAATTAGTACTTTAAACGATTCAACAAATCAACGATTCAACGATTCAACATCTAAAAATAAACCGCCCCACCAACCGTATCCCGCTTCGCCCCCGTCACCGACGCAAAACAGTTCGGTAAGTTTTCTAACCGCAAGGCACCTAATAAAACCATCAGAATAGCTTCCTTGAAATCAATGATCTCTTTTTTTGGCAAAATGACCTCAAGGTTCAATTCTGCTGACGCCTTTTCTTGTAGAATTTTTATCAAAAAAAGATTAAAAGCACCACCGCCCGTCACCAGCATTCGATAGTTCTCTTTATTAAAAGCTTCTTTTTGCAAAATAGTTTTGATAGAACGAAACGTTTCGTCCACTAATTGGTACACGGCCGTGCACATTCGATCTTCCACGCTACCCGGATATTCATAATACAAAGGTAAAACCCGTTGCCGTATCCATTGATTATCCAGTGATTTAGGATACGATTTTTTATAATAATCATTTTCGGAAAGGGCTTTCGCCAAATCGGGTAATACCTTTCCGGCCGCTGCCAGTTGACCATTCAAATCATAATCTGCTCCGCTCAATTGCGCCAACGCATTAAAAATCTGATTGGCCGGAGCGGTATCAAAGGCGATATATTTACCGGCAATATTCGCCGTAACATTCGCGATGCCACCAAGGTTTAAATAAAAATCGTATCCCGGAAATAAATAGCGATCCGCCGCAGGAGCGAGGGGAGTTCCTTCTCCGTTCAGAGCGATATCTTGAGTCCTGAAATTACAAACCACCGGAAATCCAGTTGCCGCTGCCAGGGCACCACCGTCGCCAATCTGCGTCGTAAATCGCTTGTCCGGATAGTGGAAAATCGTATGACCGTGTGAGGCAATAAAATCAGGTTGAAGCTTATGACGTTTAATAAAGTCGTTGACCAACTCCGCCATATAATAACTAAAATAAACATTTGTCTGCGCAAAACTCATCGCGGACTGAGTTGGCAAATTGGCCAATCGTCGCGTCCACAAATCCGAAAATGGGAGCGTTTCTCCCACCAATAGTTTCCAGGAAACCGCCACCGGATCTCGCGTAATTTCTAACGAACAATGCACCACATCCAATCCATCCAGGGAAGAGCCCGACATAAGACCAAGGGCCTGATAAGTTTTGGTTGTAGACATTTTTTAATTTTTATATTTTAGAACTACACTGATATTCATTAGTTCACTGAAGTTGGAAAAAGATGACTGAATTTTACCCCAACCCTGAAGTGAGATTCAGTTATCTTTTTCCTTTTAATAGATGATAGAATCCGCACATCAAGAAATTTACACATCTGCAAATCGTTTCAACCCCGCCTCCAAACAATCCATCGCCTTTTCAATATCACCCGTATTCAAAATATAAGCAATCCGTACCTCATCCAACCCACGACCCTTCGTAGCGTAAAATCCCGCACCCGGAGCCAACATAACCGTTTCATTATTATATTGAAAAGATTCCAGCATCCACTGACAAAATTTTCCTGTATCCGGAACCGGTAACCTGACAAAAGCATAAAAGGCACCTTTCGGTAAATAACAAAGCACACCAGATATTTTTTTTAAACGATTAATTAATGTACGTCGTCGTAAATCGTATTCGTCGCGAATTCCTTCCAGATAAATGGGCGGTAAGTCCAGCGTTGCTTCACCCAATAACTGACCAAATCCCGGAGCACTTAATCGTAGTTGTGCAAAAGTCAAACAGGCCTTAATCAAATCTTTATTTTGGGAAACAATGGAACCAATCCGCGCACCACAGGCACTAAAGCGTTTAGAAATTGAATCAATCACCACGGTATGTTTTTCTAAGCTGGTCAGTCGAAGGACAGAATAAAATTCTTCATCGTAGCAAAATTCTCGGTATACTTCATCCACAATTAAATAAAGGTCGTGTTTTTTAACCAATCGACCGAGTGCCTCTAAATCTGCTTGTCCGTAGATACCTCCCGTGGGATTATTGGGATTACACAAAAAGATGGCTTTGGTTCTAGAACTAATCAGCGGTTCAAAATTTGCGATGTCTGGTAAAGCAAAACTATTTTCGATAAAAGTAGGAATGGGCTTGATCTTTACTCCGGTCGCGTGGGCGTAGCCCAGATAGTTGGCGTAAAAAGGTTCGGGGACGATCACTTCGTCGCCCGTATCCAGGCAGGAATTCAGCACCAGTGAAATTGCTTCCGAGGCTCCGGTTGTCACCAGAATATCTTCTTTAGTTACCTCAATTTCAAATCTGTTATAATAGTTCACCAGTTTTTCCCGGTAAGAATCGATCCCGGCTGACGGTGTATATTTCAGGATGCGCATATCGGTATTCCGTACCCGGTCCATTGCTTCCGCAGGAGTATTGATATCAGGTTGACCAATATTCATATAGTGTACTTTGACACCGCGTGCTTCGGCGGCGGCGGCGTAAGGTGTCAGAAAACGGATAGGGGATGGAATGGCATTTTTTCCTCTTTCAGAAATAACTGGCATGTTCTAAATTATTTTTTGCGCTAAATTACGCATCGTAGACAAATTGGATACCTTATTTATATTTTAATTGAATAATATTTTTTAAAACGCTTGCATCCTGCTTTTTAAAATCCTATGTTTGGGGTATGAAAAATAATTTCTTTATCAACTTTATTATTATTTTTATTTACGAACTATCGTAACTGGAACCTATAATTATGTTGATTTAAAATAATAGAGTTCCTTTTGGAGCTCTTTTTTTTGGACTAACTTTTAGAAATTTCTTGAAAAATAATGACATGAACACAACCAAGCGTATTGCTATACAAGGTTACCCTGGTGCTTTTCATGAGATCGCTACTCGCTGTTATTATCCCGAGCAGTCATTGGAAATGATACCCGCAGATACTTTTGATGAACTGGTGGAGGTCGTAGAAGCAGGTATCCATGCCGATGGCGGAATGATGGCAATTGAAAATACGATTGCTGGTAGTTTATTGAAAAATTATCAACTACTAAATAGTTCTGGTTTACAGATTACCGGGGAAGTTTTTTTAAGAATTCGTCAAAACTTGATGGCTTTACCTGGTCAAAAAATTGAAGATCTGAAAGAAGTTCATTCTCATCCAGTAGCCATCGAACAATGTAGACGTTTTTTTAAAAAATATCAGCACATCAAATTAGTGTCGATGGAAGATACCGCCCTTAGTGCCAAACGCATCCGGGAAGGAGAATTAGCTGGAATTGGTGCGATTGCTTCCACTTTAGCGGCAGAACGTTACGATATGGATTTACTGGCAGAAGGGATCGAAACCAATAAGAAAAATTTTACGCGATTTTTAGTCGTAGGTAAAGAAGTGCCGACTATTTTTCCGTCAAAAATTAATAAGATATCAATCAGTTTTTCCGTGCCCCACGAGGCCGGAAGTTTGCATAAAGCACTCAAGGTATTAGCGGACTATCAGGCCAATATGACCAAGGTGCAGTCGGTACCTTTAATCGGCGAAGCTTGGCGTTACATTTTTTTTATTGATTTTATTTTAGAAAAATATAGTAACTTCTCCGCAATTTTAGAAGCGTTAGGTCCACATACTGCGGGTATAAAAATTTTGGGACAATACCAGGAGGGCACCTTGTATGATAGTTGAAATTCGTGTTTTATTTAAATTAATATTCTGATTATCAGGTGTTTATAAAATATCACTTAGGCTTGAACGCTGTAAATTGTTTGATCTTTACCCTAAAAGAAGAAACCGAAAAATTAGACTGTTTTAGCGACAAGCCCCATCTTTGTAAATCCGTATCCGTACTGGTATAAAAAACGTGTGACAAAGCCTTCACTACCTGTTTAAAATGGCGCCTGCCTGACGGTTCGAAGGAAGCAAATAGTCTTTAAAATAATAAAAACGTGTTAAATAAATTTAGTAAAGAGGTTACTCAGGATGATTCCCGCCCCGCCGCGCAAGCCATGTTGCACGCGATCGGTATGGACGAAGATGATTTAAAAAAAGCACAGGTTGGAATTGTCAGTACCGGCTGGGAAGGTAATCCTTGTAATATGCATTTAAATGATCTGGCTAAGGATATCAAAAAAAGTGTTAGTGCTACCGAAGATTTGATCGGCCTCATTTTTCATACCATCGGTGTAAGTGATGGTATTTCTATGGGGACTTCAGGGATGCGTTTCTCGCTTCCTTCGCGGGATATCATCGCGGACTCCATCGAGACGGTGGCTTCCGCACAATGGTATGACAGCATCATTGCCGTGGTCGGTTGCGATAAAAATATGCCAGGTGCGATGATGGCATTAGGTCGCTTAAATCGTCCGGCTATTTTAGTCTACGGTGGAACGATTCAGCCAGGTTGTCATAACGATAAAAAACTGGACATCGTCTCCGCGTTCGAAGCGCACGGTCAAAAAATTGCCGGACAAATAAGTCACGAAGATTTTAAGGCGGTGGTTCGTAAAGCCTGCCCCGGTGCGGGTGCCTGCGGAGGAATGTATACCGCTAATACGATGGCTTCTGCCATTGAAATGATGGGTATGAGTTTGCCTTATAATTCTAGTAATCCCGCCATCAGTCCGGATAAGCAGGCAGAGTGTGAGCGATTGGGAAAAGCGATTCGGAACTTGATGGTTAACGACATTAAACCACGGGATATTCTAACAAAAAAAGCTTTTGAAAACGCGATTACTTTAATCACAGTTTTAGGTGGATCGACCAATGCTGTATTGCACCTGATCGCGATGGCTAAATCTGTCAATGTTTCGTTAACAATTGACGATATCCAGCGTATTAGCGATAAAACACCTTTTCTCGCTGATCTAAAGCCGAGCGGAAAATACGTCATGGAAGACCTACACAAAGTAGGAGGGATTCCAGCCGTTGCAAAAATGTTACTTGATGCTGGTTATTTGCACGGTGATTGTATGACGGTGACCGGAAAGACGGTTGCGGAAAATTTAGCGGAGGTAAAGTCGCTCACGCCAGGTCAGGATGTAATTCACGGATTTGATCAACCAGTCAAAAAAACGGGACACCTGCAAATTTTGTACGGAAATGTTGCCAGTGGTGGATCGGTCGCAAAAATTACCGGGAAAGAAGGCGAAATTTTTAAAGGTACGGCAAAAGTATTCAACGGCGAAGAAGCTGCTAATACGGCCATTGCTGCGGGTGAAATTGAACCGGGTAATGTAATTGTGATTCGTTATTGTGGACCCAAAGGAGGTCCTGGAATGCCCGAAATGCTTAAGCCGACTTCGGCGATTATGGGCGCTGGTTTAGGGACTAGTGTAGCCCTGATTACAGATGGCCGCTTCTCTGGTGGAACGCACGGATTCGTGGTTGGACACATCACGCCGGAGGCACAAGCAGGTGGATTACTTGCGTTGCTGGAAGATGGCGATGAAATTACGATTGACGCGATTAATAATCGTTTGGACGCTAATATTTCGGAGGCAGAGATTACAAAAAGAAAAGCTAATTGGCAACCTGTAGTGATCAATGCTACGCAGGGTATTTTAAAAAAATATGCACATTGTGTTTCTTCGGCCAGTGAAGGTTGTGTAACGGATGAGTATTAAGAGGGCTTTTGGCTATTAGCTTTCTTCTATCGTATTAAAACGTTTTTTAAAAGGCAAGAAGCAAAGGGCAAGAAGCAAAAAATAAAAGATCATGGCAAAAATAAGTGCAGCAAGTAGAAAGAATGGAGTGGTCCGCAAGGCCAGAAAAGTGAAAAAGGAAACCATCACGGGAGCCGAAGCAATTTTACGTTGTTTCCTGGCCGAAGGGGTGGATACCATTTTTGGTTATCCTGGTGGCGCAATCATGCCAGTCTATGATGCTTTATATCATTACGAAGATCGGTTGCGGCATATTTTACCAAGACATGAGCAAGGCGCTATCCATGCTGCTCAAGGCTACGCGCGGGTGACCCGACGCATTGGTATTTGTATGGCTACCTCTGGGCCTGGTGCCACCAATTTGATTACCGGTATTGGAGATGCTTTTATGGATTCTACGCCGCTGGTTTGTGTGACGGGACAAGTATTCAGCACGGTGTTAGGAAAAGATGCTTTTCAGGAAATTGATGTGATCAGCTGCACCACGGCAGTTACTAAATGGAATTATCAGATTACGGATGCAGCTGAAATTCCGACTGTTTTTGCGAAAGCTTTTTATATTGCAAATACGGGGAGGCCTGGTCCGGTGGTCATTGATATAACCAAAGATGCTCAGTTGGCCAGCTTGGATTTTGATTATCATATAGCACCTAAAATTCGTTCTTATCATCCTTTTCCAAAACCAAAAAAGGTAAACTTAAAAGCGGCAGCGGAATTGATCAACAGTGCCAAAAAACCTTTTATTCTGGCGGGACACGGAATTCAGATTGCGGGCGCACAAAAAGAATTTAAAAAGTTTATTGAAAAAACAGGAATTCCGGTCGGTTGTACCTGCCACGGATTGTCAACTATTTCTTCTGATCATCCGCTATTTACGGGGATGCTGGGAATGCACGGAAATTATGCGCCCAACATTAATACAAATAAATGTGATGTGCTAATTGCAATTGGAATGCGGTTCGATGATCGAGTGACCGGAAATTTATCTCGCTATGCGAAGCAAGCCAAAATCATTCATATCGAAATTGATCCTTCGGAAATTAATAAAAATGTGCCAGTAGATATTCCGATTCTATCTGATGCTAAATTAGCGCTGGAATCTTTGTTGCCATTGGTGAAAAAAAAGACGTATCCAAAGTGGTTGGCTAATTTTGCGAAACTGAGAAAAATGGAAGAGAAACAGGTGATTAAACAAGACCTGAAGGCCAGCAAAAAAGGAGAAATTAAAATGGGACAGGTTGTCCGGGAGGTTAGTAATCAAACCGATGGGCAGGCCATTGTGGCGACCGACGTAGGTCAACACCAGATGATCGCTGCTCGTTACTACGAATATAAAAATACCAACCAGTGGGTTTCCTCTGGTGGTGCTGGAACAATGGGTTACGGATTGCCGGCTGGCTTTGGTGCCAAACTCGCCAAACCGGATCAGGAGGTCGTTGCTTTTATTGGTGACGGTGGTTTTCAGATGACCATTCAAGAATTAGGAATGTGCTCACAATGGAATGTAGGATTAAAGATTGTATTACTAGATAACGAATACCTGGGAATGGTACGGCAATGGCAACAACTGTTTTTTGAAAAACGGTACTCGTCGGTGGCCTTACAGAATCCTGATTTTTTGAAAATTGCGGAAGGGTTCGGTGTAGCGGGGAAAAAAATTACAGATCCTAAAGACTTAAAAGCGGGCGTAGCCGAGATGCTGGCACACGATGGTCCCTTTTTATTGCACGTTATGGTAGAAAAAGAAGAAAATGTTTTTCCGATGATTCCGAGTGGTGCGTCGGTGGATGAAATTCGATTATCTTAAAATGATGTTATTATTAGAGTAAATAATAGAATAATTTATTTTATCAACCCTTATTGGAAAGCGGCAAGTTGAAAGGACAAAAAATGAAGGAAAATAAATATATTGAAAGACAGGGGAAAGCGGCAACAAAGATATTTGATAATCGAAGTTTAGAAAAAGATTTTAGAACATTGGTACCCGTTTTAAAAGAAGGAATGACCGTGTTGGATGTGGGCTGTGGAACTGGTGCGATATCAAAAGACATTGCGAAAATTGTTGGAAAGAAAGGAAAGGTGATTGGTATTGATAATACTGAGAAGTTTATTGAAAGTGGAAAGAATACTTATAAGAAAGTTGAAAATTTAATGTTGATTCATGCGGATTTATTTGATTTTGAACCGAAAGAAAAATTTGATTTAATAATAGGAGCCAGGGTGTTGCAATGGTTAACTACGCCGAAAGAGGCATTGTTGAAAATGAAAAGTCTGTTAAAACCAACTGGGCAAATATCCATATTAGATTATAATCACGAAAAATTAATATGGCATCCATTACCTCCAAAGTCAATGCAGATATTTTACAAAGCATTTTTAAAATGGCGGAAAGATGCAGGGATGAATAACAAGATTGCCGAGGACTTACAAGAGATGATGAACGAGGTTGGATTACGGTCAGTCGAGGTACTGGACTCGAGCGAATATTATAAAAGAGGGGAGGAAAACTTCCATTCCAAAGTTGGAATATGGTCAAAAGTGGCGGGACTGGAACAAATAGTAGAAGAAGGATATATTGATGATAATTTTAGAAAAAAAGTAATTAAGGATTATGATAAATGGGTCGAAGAACAGGCCATTTCCATGACAATGACCCTAAAGGAAATCCGGGGAAAAAACGGGATTAACGTTCAATAAAATAAATTAGTAATTAACGCACCGATGAAAGAAGAAGAATTTACAATAACGATTTACTCGGAAAATGTAACGGGAATCCTTTCCAGAGTGGTGGGAATATTTACTCGTCGGCATATTTCTATCATTACCTTGACGGTGTCAGAATCTTCGATTAAAGGGATTCACCGGATGACAGTCGTGATTAAAGTAACCGAAGATCAGGTACAAAAAGTGGTGGCGCAATGTGACAAACAGGTTGACGTCTTAAAAGCATTTTACTACCACGCCCACGAAATTGTCCATCAGGAAATCGCGCTTTATAAAGTTCCAACGTCGGCCTTTACCGGAGGAAATAGTTTAGAAAAACTGATTCGTTCTCACAATGCCCGGATTTTGGAAATTGAAAAAGAATTTGTGGTGATCGAAAAAACGGGACACGAGTCTGAAACCCAAGCCTTATTAAGAGACTTGGAAAAAATAGGCATCTTCGAATTTGTCCGGTCGGGAAGAATTGCGATTGTCCGACAAATGGAAATGCTTAATACGTATTTAAAGTCCTTGGAAACTTCGTGAGGGTGTTGAGGCGCTTTGCTTGTTGAAGTGTTGAATTGTAGGAACAAGGGAATGCCTTGTTCCTACAATTCAAATCAACGATTCAACAAATCAACACTTTTAATAAATCA
The DNA here is from genome assembly GCA_938015415.1 of uncultured Saprospiraceae bacterium. GTDB lineage: Bacteria > Bacteroidota > Bacteroidia > Chitinophagales > Saprospiraceae > JALZUU01. Next base: position 11,750 of record CALLPK010000008.1, on the reverse strand, counting down.
ACAATTTTTTAATAAAACTTTTTAAAATGGCTAAAATGAATTTTGGCGGCGTAGAAGAAAACGTTGTAACGAGAGATGAATTCTCACTGGAAAAAGCAAGAGAAATTCTCAAAGACGAAACTATTGCGATTATCGGATACGGGGTACAAGGTCCCGGTCAGGCACTGAATTTACGCGATAATGGCTTTAACGTGATCGTTGGTCAGCGCCAGCCTTCTAAGTCCTGGGATAAAGCAATCGCCGACGGATTTATTCCCGGTGAAACCTTGTTTTCCATCGAAGAAGCGGCTGATAAGGGGACTGTCATTCAGTATTTACTTTCTGATGCAGCCCAGATTTCACAGTGGGAAACGTTGAAAAAATATCTGACACCCGGAAAAGCATTGTACTTTTCTCATGGTTTTGGAATTACTTACAAAGAAAGAACGGGTATCATTCCTCCCAAAGATGTAGATGTGATTCTCGTGGCGCCTAAAGGTTCGGGTACAAGTTTACGACGGATGTTCGTAGCGGGCCGTGGACTAAATTCCAGTTACGCAATTTTTCAGGATGCGACGGGTCGTGCTTTTGAAAGAGTGGTGGCTTTAGGAATTGGGATTGGTTCTGGTTATTTATTTGAAACTAATTTTAAGAAAGAAGTATACAGTGATTTGACCGGAGAACGTGGAACCCTCATGGGCGCTATCCAGGGAATCTTCGAAGCACAATACAATGAACTGCGCAAGCGCGGTCACTCTCCCAGTGAAGCTTTCAATGAAACGGTAGAAGAATTAACGCAGTCGCTCATGCCACTCGTGGCCGAAAACGGAATGGATTGGATGTACGCTAACTGTTCCACGACGGCGCAACGTGGTGCTTTGGATTGGAAAAACAAATTCCGTGATGCCGTAGCTCCGGTTTTCAAAGATCTTTACGATGAAGTTGCTTCTGGTAACGAAGCGCAGCGTTCTATTGATACCAATAGTCAACCGGATTATCGGGAGAAACTGGAAATAGAATTGGCCGAAGTTAGAGACTCTGAGATGTGGCGTGCGGGTAAGGCGGTGCGTAGCTTACGTCCGGAAAATACGTAAAGAATTTTGTTGAGTTGTTGAAATGTTGAATTGTTGAGGGTATTATATGTCCAAAGCAATTCAACAACTCAACGATTCAATGATTCAACAAAAAAAATGACTCAACAAGATAAAATAATTCCCTTCCCTTCCATCACCACGGAGAATATTCTTAAAGCTAGAATACGACTCAAGGACGTAGCGGTACATACGCCATTGCTACACAATATGTCTTTGTCAGAAGAATACGACGCCAATTTATTTTTGAAACGAGAAGATTTACAGGTCGTCCGATCTTATAAAATCCGGGGCGCTTACAACAAGATGGTGAGCATGCCCGCCGAAGAACTGGCGAATGGAGTCGTTTGTGCGAGTGCCGGAAATCACGCCCAAGGCGTAGCGTTGGCTTGCCAGAAGATGCAGGTACGGGGACAGATTTATATGCCTTCCACCACACCCGCACAAAAAATAAAAAAAGTAAAAGCATTCGGTAAATCTTTTGTCACCATCGTTTTGGAAGGTGATACTTTTGATGCTTCTTATCAGGAAGCCGTCAATTTTGCGGAGCATGAAAACCGGGTTTTTGTTCATCCATTTAACGATGAAAAAGTCATCGAAGGTCAAGCGACGCTCGGGATGGAAATTTTGGAAGATGCGAGGGTACCGATTGATTATCTTTTTGTGGCGATTGGCGGCGGCGGATTGGCGTCGGGACTCGGAGCCTATTTTAGTCAGATGAGTCCGCAGACCAAAATCATCGGGGTAGAACCCATGGGGGCGGCGGCTATGTACGAATCCCGGAAAGCGGGAAAGATTGTTAAACTGGAAAAAATTGATCCTTTCGTGGATGGTGCGGCGGTACAAAGAGTAGGGGAGAAGACCTTTGCTTTGTGTGAAAAATACATTGAGGATATTATCCGGGTGCCGGAAGGAAAAGTATGTACCACTATCCTTGCATTATATAACGACGAAGCGATTGTCGCCGAACCGGCGGGTGCGCTTACCATTGCGGCGCTGGATTTCTATAAAGAACAAATCAAATGCAAAAATGTCGTTTGTGTTGTTAGTGGTGGGAATAACGACATCATCCGCACGGAAGAGATCAAAGAACGGTCGATGCTATACGAAGGCTTAAAACATTATTTTATTATTAAATTTCCACAAAGAGCCGGTGCACTCAGAGAATTTCTGAACGAAGTCCTCGGCGAAAACGACGATATTGCACACTTCGAATATACCAAAAAACACAATCGTGAAAGTGGTCCCGCCATGGTTGGTATTGAAGTGAAAAAGAAATCGGATTATCAGGCGTTGCTAAAACGAATGAATGATCACCAGATCGATTATCAGGTGATTAATGAGTCGAAGTTGTTGTTTGGGTTTTTGGTGTAGTCTATGTTTTAGTAGTTAAATGTTAAATTTTTACAGATTTTATCGTTTTTTTTTTTTTTTTCTAAAAAGTATTGTTACCTTTAATTTAATAAAGGTCAAAGAGGCTTGTTTTCGTTTTGCTAAATTACGAAAACTAAAGACTTTTCTAATAATACTACGAATCGAAAGGTGTCTGATTTGTGGTTATTCACAATGTACAAATTAAAAACTGCGGGAGAGGAATTATTTTATAATTTAAGTTAGATTATAAAACAGTTATCTCTGTGGATTAACACACTGGACTAAAGCGGAATTATATATCCATTTTAGTGTGGGTGTTCTATTGAGCAAAGTGTTGTTCGATTGAGTTTAAAATTTTTTATAAAAATCTAAATTAACTTCCAGAGTTGTTATAAATAAAAAGAGCCCACAATCAACTACTATTTGTAAATAGTGGATGCAGACCCTCATTCTCGAGTTCAAACGAGGCTGCAAAGATAGCTTGTTTTTGATTTATGCGCAAATCTGGTATATTTTTTAATATCAAAATTTGTTTAAAATGAATTGTAAAAGCTTAACATTCAAGGAAATGAAAAAAATCATTCTCTTTGCAGTTGGATTGCTGATTTTACCAGCAACTTCATTTTCACAGGATCATTCTTGTGGGTTTGATCCTGGACCTGATGGAACATCAACTGTAGCAGGATTTGACGGATTAAAGTTTTTTGATGAAGATTTAGGGTGTAACCCTATTACTCTAAAGTGTAATTTTATCGTAATTAGACGCGACGACGGAACGGGAGGTATGCCGCTTGGACTTTCGCAATGGTCTACCTGGGAATGGGAGATGAATAGAAAATTAGCTGATATCAAAGATCCAGAAAATTGCTCTACTGGATATCCTTTAGATTCAAAAATACGAGTTGATATCGAAATGCATACTGTTGATAATACGGCTGCCTGGGATTGGTATGCGGAAGCGAATGCTGATAATTTTCCTAGTAATGGTGACCCAAACGGTTCTTATATTTGTCCAAGATTTGACAACTCTTGGACAGCACTGGAGGATGTTATGACAGAATTTGAACAAAGTCATTTTGGAGAGATTAATTTCTTTTTTATTGAAAATGGTGAGCTAATTGCTTTATTAGAAGACCACTTGGCTAACGGTACCGAACCTACTGAACGTTATATGGATAGATTCGAATTAGATTCTATAGGCAATAGCTTAGCTACAGGTTGTTCCATATTTCCAAAAGATTATCACTCAACAGCTAGTGAGAATTCTTATGTAATGAATGCCACGTATGCTCAATATTTAATCGCTAATAATTTTCATCATGTTTGGGACCCTGATAATGCTGACGTTCCATCTCAAACAATATGGAATTGGGCAAGATGGAGGAAACCTTTTACTTTTTTGCATGAGATGGGACATAATCTCCTTAGGGTAATACATCCTGCTAGTTGTAATCAACTGATGAAGGCTTCCTATAATAGATCTAACTACATTCCGAAAAATCGCCTTGAGGATCTCCACAGAAATTTAGCTACCACTGATCTACATAATGCAGTAATTTGTGACGAGTTAGAGAATGTTTGTCCTGTTCAGGCAATAGAAGATGAAACTATTGATCAACCTATGAGCGTATTTGGTGATTTGATAGTGAAAGAAGGCGTCACATTGACAGTAACTTCTGAAATTTACTTTAGTGAGTTGTCCAGAGTTATTGTAGAACCTAATGCCAAATTTATCGTAGATGGTGGATTACTCACATCTAAATGTGGTGAAACCTGGAAAGGTATCAAAGTGCATGGAGGAAACACAGATTTTGATGTCAAGATCACGAATGGTGCTGTTGTAGAAAATACAAGCAAAGCTGCGGTATCAATGTATGCGCATGAGCCTTGGCCTGAGATTCAAAACTTTGGGAACGGAATATTACAGGCCGATAATTCAACATTTAATAATACCCATCTAATTGCTGAGTTTATGTCATGGAGTCCCTTACCCAATCGTAGTTATATCAGGGATTGTGTGCAAAACGGTGGATTATGGAGTATTGTCAATTGGAATTGTCAGGGAATAGAAATAAGTGACAATATTTTCAATGATATTGACCACAGTGCCATTGTTACGGAAATGGGTTCATTTAATATTACGGGAAATAATTTTAACAGTGTTAAAAATGATATTTTATTTAACAATACATCTGTAGGTATTTCTACAAGAGTAATTTTAAATGAATTTAATGGGTTAGATAAAGGTTATAATGCGAGAGGAACGACCTTTGGACAAAACATTATTCGTAATAATAAATTTGCGAATGGAGAAATAGGGGTTATGAATGATGGACATAATCAATATGATTTGGTTATGAATACTATGACTTCAAAAGTGGGTTCTGTTAGTATTAATAATGGTGCGGGTATTGCAGATGTGCATGATAATGAATTTTCTGGCAATTTCGTCGGTGCCTTTCCAATCGGTAATAATTATGATTATAATTTTTTCAAGAATTGTTATTCGACTATATTTAGGGATAACTATATAATAGGAAGTATTTCTCCAGTAGTACATAGTAACGGTGCTGCTGCGGATAATTGTTTTACTCATCAAGGGAATGATAACTCAACCATACAGGATATTGGTGGCAATCCAGACCCTTTTGTTTATATTGAAGCAAACGATAACTCACTGGATTGTAGAGATGCTATTCTAGCCGATCTAAGTATCACAAGATTTCCTTTTGGAGAAGGTGAAATTCCAACTGATTGCGGTTCTACGCTTACCCCTGAGGTAGTAGAAGGAAACTATTTTTATCCGGGATTGATACAGGGTGAGATATTAGAGGCACAAAACTGGATGAACGATAGATTAGTTGAAATCGGAAATGACCCAAATCTTTCGGCTCAGGAATATGAGAGAGTGAATTATATTTACTCAAGCGCTCTTTGGAGGATAAAAGGAAGTCTTTTTGAATTCTACGTAAAAGAAGGCCTTTTTGAGGATGCTAGATCTTTATATAGTGAAGAGTTGAAAGATGATAGTAAAGTATATAAATTTGGCTCTTATATTATGGAAAATGATCTAGAGTCGGCAAAAAGTTATTTAAATTCGATCGTTCCAGAGAGTGAGCAAATGGCAGATTTTATTATTCTACAAAATATTAATTTAGACAGACTACCTTTTGGGCCATTTTACGAGCCGTCCGAAGAAGAATTAAAGAAAGTAGAAGGTATTGCCCTTAAAAACCATTCTTATGCTGCGTATGGTAAGGCGCTACATTACGCATTTACTGGTGAAGTTATAAGTTCAGAGTTACCTAAGATCTTAAAAGAGAAAGCAACCATGAGAAGTAATATTCCTACTAAGAGAAAGCAGGCAATAGTGGTTTATCCGAATCCATTTAATATTTACTTGAAATTTGAGGTTACTGGATATGATATGATTGAAATAGAAGTTTCTGATTTCTCTGGTAAAACTATCTACAAGAAATCAACAGACCAGGCAAAAATTAATTTGCCGACCGAAGATTGGAATCAAGGTGTTTATTTAGTTTCTATTAAGAGTGCTGGGGAAATTATTTTGACTGAAAAAATTGTTCTACTTAATTAAAATTCACAAAATGGCTGTTGAGGGCATTTATGTCCTTAACAGTTATTTTTAAAACCAATATTTATGAAATGGTCAATACTCATCAGCCTGATCACTATAAGCACTTTATTATCAGCTCAGCAAACTTTTAACCGAGTGTATGATTTGGATGAAAATATCCCTAGAAATTATTTTAGAGATATGCTGGTAGTTAACGATGGTATCTTTACACTTACGACTATTTTTTGCGATCAGGATACCACTTATTACGAATGTGCCGCATTAACAAAACACAATCTTTCGGGAGAATTGGTTTCGATGGTAGTAGAAGATGCGTTAGCTACCTTTAAAGGTGGTCCCCATTGTCTAGCATCTAACGGAGATCAACTGATACTTTCCGCCAACGAATTGCACGAGGATTTTGATAGTTCGCACTTATATGAATATGATTTAAATCTGGAACTTTTAAATGTTGGCAGTTTTTATGCAGCCAATGAAACATCAAATATTGTAAATGAAGGAGTATTACTATTCGATGGATTTAGGTATTTATATGGGAATATCCGAAACGCTTCTACTGTAGCTGACTCTGTGCAGATTATTAAATTAGACCAGGAAAACAATGAAATCTGGCGTCGTTATTATTCTGCGGGAAATTCTGAATTAGATATCAATAATTTACAACCTACTCCGGATGGAAATCTGGCATTTATTTTATCGATTGTTGCTTCTCCGGGAGCCGATACGGGATATAATGGGTATCAAATTAACAAAATAGATACATTTGGAAACATTTTAAATACCTTTATTTTCGAAGATTATGATGGTGCTGGGACCAGTCGGTTATTGGTGGCTTCGGATGGTAGTTATTATTTTAGTTCCAGCTCTCTTCCGGGCAGTCCAAATGATGTCACACCAGTAGGCAGGATCAATAAATTAAATAGCGATATGGATGCACTGGAATGGAGTTTTATTCCACCCAATGATCCGTTGAATGACGGGCATTTTTACGAATTTTATGATTATACCGAAACCCAAAATGGAGATATTATCGTTTGTGGTATGGTAAGGGATGATACGGATAGTGAAGTCGAAGGGCCAGATAAACATACGGTATGGAATGGTTTTGTCCTCCGCTTTAATTCCGCAGGGGAGGTCGTCTGGTTAAGAATTTTGAAACAGGAAAATGATTTAGTACCAAAAGATGCGTCTGGACGATTTCGGCCTTCTAGGTTAAGTAAAATAATAGAGCTGGATGATAGAAGATTGCTTGCCGCAGGTCAGGTATTTGTGAATGGCCTTCAAATTATTGATATCGACGAATTTGAGCAGGAAGCTTTTCATTCCCTGATGATTATGATGGATGAGAACGGATGTGTAGAAAATTACCCCTGCGAAGAAATCATTCGATTTACCAGTGATGACAAATATACCTATAGTATCGGTGCCCAGTGGATTTACGAAACGGAAGCATCATTTGTCGTACCAACAACTGGGTTTAAGGTTCGGGAAATTACGGATACTATTATGGAAGGAGACCGGGTGAAGTATTTAATTGGAAGCGTAGATACCTTTTACGTCGAAAACAGAAAGATGTACTTTTGGGACGACTATTACGAAAATTATGTCATGTATTTTGACTTTGCTTCCACGACCGAATACGATATCCAATACTACGATGAAATTATGGACGTAGAAGGAATTGCAACGATTCTGATTGATTCTACCGGCTACGAATTGATCAGTGGTGATTATCTGGGTGTTCAGTATGTTACAATCCTGAATAGTGGAACATTCGAGGGCCCTTATCATACAAAGGTATATGATGGTATTGGAGAAGCTGATAATGGAATCAAATTTCTTTTAGGCTGTGGTCTTTGCGATCCATTTACGAATATTACTCAGATAAGGTGCTTTACCAACGATACGATCAGTTACCAGTTTGTTCCGTATCCCTGTGATACCACTTTTACAATTACAAGTGTTACCGATTTATCTGCAAAGGAGATTACGGTTTATCCCAATCCCACGAGTGGGTTAATCAATATTGGTGGCCTGGACGGAGAGACAACGTACGAGTTGTATTCCGTGGACGGAAAACAAATACAAAATGGTCTGACCAACAATCAGTCTTTATTCATTGAAACCCCAGGATTGTATTTATTGAAAATAAAGGTGGAGGATCGTTGGATGGTAAAGAAGGTGGTGCGGTGAGATTTTGATTCGTATATCGTAGAAACAAGGCATGCCTTGTTTCTACGATACGAACACAAAACAAATAAATAAACAAATCAGTCATTTAAAATAAATAAAAAATTACGGGAAATTACCTAGTATCTGAAGAGAATTCCCATAATTTTTTTTTGTTAAAATCCGCAAATCCGCAAATCCATCAATCCACCAATCCACCAATCCACCAATCAAGAAATCCCCAAATCCCCAAACAACTCCTCATCCACAATCTCCGGCAACGTAATTTTCAATTCAGGGTGCAGCTCCATTGCCCGCTTCGCCGTAAAAATTGCCTCCTTATTTCTCGCCCAGCTCCGTCTCGCAATTCCATTGTTAACATCCCAGTGCAGCATCGACGTCAACCTTCTTTCCGAATCGGCACTACCATCAATCAACATCCCAAAGCCACCATTAATCACCTCTCCCCAGCCAACGCCACCCCCGTTGTGAATGCTCACCCAGGTCGCTCCCCGGAAGCTATCCCCAATCACATTTTGAATCGCCATATCTGCCGTAAATCTTGACCCATCATAAATGTTAGCGGTCTCTCGGTACGGAGAATCCGTTCCTGAAACATCATGGTGATCCCGACCGAGTACAACCGGAGCAGAAATTTCTCCACTGGCAATCGCTTGGTTAAACGCTTTGGCAATTTCAATTCTACCTTCCGCGTCGGCGTATAAAATCCGCGACATCGAACCGACCACCGGAATGTTTTCATCCGCCGATTCAATCCAGATCAGGTTGTCCCGAAGTTGCGGCATGATCTCCGACGGCGCCGTTTTCATCAATCGTTTAATGACGTCAGCGGCAATCCGGTCCGTCGTATCCAGATCTTTTTTATCACCCGAAGTACAAACCCATCGGAACGGACCAAACCCATAATCAAAGCACATCGGTCCCATAATATCTTCCACGTAAGAAGCATATTTATAAAGCCCTTCTTCTTTATTTTTCCAAATGTCTGCATCCGCTTCTCCGGCTTCTTTTAAAAAAGCATTTCCATAATCCCAAAAATACATTCCGCGTGCTGCCATGGTATTAATTGCAACCACGTGACGGCGCAACGTAGCTTGCACCTCCGCCATAAATTTTTCCTTATCGTCAATCAATAGTTTCTTGGCTTCCGCAAAAGTATACCCCAACGGCGCGTAACCCAGATCATCAATATTGTGCAAAGAAGTTTGATCTGAACCCAACTCTATTTTAGTTTTTCTTTCCACCATCCGTTCCCAGAGGGTGACAATATTTCCCTGGTAGACGAGTGCAATACCCATTTTTTCTGCCCGACAGATTTCAATTCTATCAATTAGTTTATCTATATCGGTATAAATATTATCCGCAGAAACATAACCGTCCACCACTCTTTGTTCTACGGTCTGTGGATCAATTTCTCCGATGACACCGATCGCTCCGGTAATCACGGCTGCCAGCGCCTGCGCACCCGACATGCCACCCAGACCAGAAGTAACGTAAACTTTTCCCGCCAGATCATCCGTTCCGAGTCCCAGTTTTCTACCCGCATTTAAAAGTGTAATTGTGGTTCCGTGCACGATGCCCTGCGGACCGATGTACATAAAAGAACCCGCAGTCATTTGTCCATATTGTGTAACCCCGAGCGCATTAAATTTATTCCAGTCGTCTTTTTTAGAATAATTTGGAATCATCATTCCGTTGGTCACCACGACTCTCGGCGCATCTTTATGGGATGGAAATAATCCCAGCGGATGACCAGAATACAGAACGAGGGTTTGTGCCTCCGTCATTTCGCTCAAGTATCGCATGACGAGCAGATACTGTGCCCAGTTTTGAAAAACCGCTCCGTTACCACCGTAGGTAATCAGTTCGTCGGGATGCTTGGCGACCTTTGGATCGAGGTTATTTTGAATCATCAGCATGATGGCCGCTGCCTGTGGTGTTTTGCATGGATACTCGCTGATCGGTCGGGCACGCATCGCATAATGGGGGCGAAAGCGGTGCATATAAATCCGACCGTAGGTATTCAGTTCTTCCAGAAATTCTGGTAATAAAATAGCATGGTGTTCCGCCGGAAAATATCGTAACGCGTTTTTAAGGGCCAGTTTTTTCTCTTTTACCGTTAGGTTATCTATATTTCGGTTAGGAGCGTGACTCGTGGCCGCTTCGTAAGTACGAGGCGCGGGGAGTTCCGCCGGAATTCCGGTCTTGATCAAATCTTTAAAAGTCTGCGTGTCTGTCATGGTTTTATTTTTTTCTGACTACCAGACATTTGCGGGGTTGGTGCAACTTCCCGGCGTATTGCCGGGATTGGAGGCAGAAAGTGGAAAAATGTCTGCTTGTCAGATTTATGAACAATGACAAGGTATAAAAATAGGCGGAGTCCTACAACTTCAAAGAATAGGTTTTTTTAGAATTGACTTAAGTCTGGCTTTAAACCGCTTCAATATATGAACTGGTAATTGTTTATTTTTGTTAATGTTTTGAAAAGGCTAGTTAGCCTGTTAGCTGGTTGGTCTGTTGGCTTCTCTTTTATCGCGTTTGTTAACGCGTTCGTGTGAAGCCAACTGGCTAACCGGCCAATCAGCCAACGGCAAAAAAAAAGAAAAATGGCAAAAGACGATTTATTCGAAAGATTTGGAAACCGATTGGGAAAAGGCGCTCGTTCTATACGGGACCGATTCACGATGGATGTGACGGATTTGATTCGTGCGGTAGATAAAAATAATAAGGATGATGTAGAACGTGCTTTGGCAGCGGGAATTGATCCGGATACCAGAGATGTGCTGAATCGTCGTGCGTTGACGATGGCCGTAGATAGTAATAGTGCGGAAGTCGTTGAATTAATTCTGCAAGCTGGCGCAAATCCGAATTTGCCAGGACGGGATGGACAGACGCCTTTGCAGAAAGCCATTTTTTGGGAAAGCGCGACGATTACCAAAATGTTGATCGAAGCAGGCGCAGATCCAAATCTGTCTGGTAGCGATGGCAAAACACCGATGGAAACGGCGGACGAAGCGGGCCTGACTAAGTTTATGGCCTTAATGGAAGCACAGCGTAAAAATCGCAGAGCCAATCAGGTCGAAAGAGACAAAGCTCGTCACGAGGAATTAAAAAAACGAGCCAAAATTGCCCGTGCCCAAAGAGAGGCCGAAGAAAGAATGGCCGCCGAAGCTGAAGCCAAAAGAAAGGCTGCCATGGAAGCGCAGGCCAAATCCGAAGCGGAAAAGAGTGCCTACCGAAATTATAAGGATGAAGCAGACGATTACTTTACCGCTTACGTTCGTGCTATTCGACAAAAGGATTCAAAGGCTGCCAGGATATTTCTGGAAAAAATGATTGATCTAAACGCGGTTCATTCCGAACTAAAAACGACCCCCTTATTAGAAGCGATCCGGGAGGAGGATTCGGAAATCATTCGCTACCTCATTGAAAAGGACGCGGATATGATTCATCCGGTAGCGGGTACAGAACATAGTCCACTGAGTATGGCCGTCAAGAAAAAGGCTTACAAACTGGTC